>JAMFSV010000165.1 GCA_026225455.1 Burkholderiales bacterium
AGGCGCTAGGGTGCAGGTTGAATGGCTTAAACCTTTCAATTCTACCCTGCAAGACCCATTCTTTCCAGTCTCAAGCGCAAAAACCAGCCAAGCCCTGGCCTGGAAAGGCCGCTGGACGGGGCTCTACGGGAAACCGGCCGGATCGGCCGGCCGATCTGAAAAAGTCTGGCAGCAGCAGCGTCAGGTGTCGCCCCGCTTAGCCGTCCTGGCGGTTTTTTGCCTTGTCGGCGCTGGCCACCGGCTTGGCGTGGCTGTCGGCGTTGGCCTTGAGTGGAGTCCGTCCCGCGGGTTTCGCTCCAGCTTGGCGCGATACGCCCTTGGGCGCATCCCCGGCTTTGACAGCCGAGGTGTGAGCAACCGGCTTGGCGCTTGCCAACTGAACCGTTTTATCCGTCCTCAACGGTGCCCGGACGGCATTTTTGCCGGTCGCTTGGGCCGCCATTTTGGCGCCGGCTGCCGGCTTCGCGCCGGCATTATTGCCCTTGGCAGGCAGCACGGCGACCACCCGATTATGTGTCGCGCCCTTGAGCGGCTTTTTATCCTGCACGGCGACCGGGGCGGACGCGACACTGACCGGGTCGGATACCCGCATAATCCCGCCGCGCAATGGCGAGGCCTCGCCATGCGAGGCTTGCGCCTGAATCAGGCGCGGCGGATCGGCCGGCAAACTCTGATTAACCGGCAAATGCAGCAATACCACCTGCCCCGGCTTGAACATGGTCTTGCGGGTCCGGTTCCAGTTCTGCACTTGCGAAATCGACACGCCATAACGCAAAGCGATCTGCGCCACGGATTCGGTGCGCTTCACCCGCAAAAATACCTTGTGCGTATCCGGCAAGTCGGGTTCGACCGACAATACCGCGTTCTCCACCACATCGGCACTGATATCCTCGTCGCTGTCGGCGTTTTTCGGCACCAGCAAAGTCGAACCGGAGCGCAAGCGCATGCCGGTGGGAATCTTGTTGATCGAGACCAGCGTTTCCACATCGACGCCAATGCGCTGCGCGAGCGCCGCGGGCGTCTCACGATTGGTGACCGTATAGGTGGTCCACGACGACAACTGGCCATCGTACGATTTCAGGTTCTTTTCAAAACTTTGCGCATTATCGAATGGCAGCAAAATCGGCGACCCGCTGGAGCCGACAATCAAAGGCTGCTTGAAAGAAGGATTGAGCGCCTTGAATTCGTCGAGCGACAAGCCGGCGAGCCTGGCCGCCACGTCGACGTCGATATCGTGCGAGGTCTTGACCGTGACGAAGTACGGGCGATTGGGGATCGCCGGCAAGGTCAGGCCATACAACTCCGGGTGCGCAATAATGTCTTTGACGGCCTGCAGCTTGGGCACGTAATTACGTGTCTCGGCGGGCATTTTCAGGCTCAGGTAATCGGTCGGCAAACCCGCCGCCTGATTGCGTGCGATGGCGCGCTGCACGTTGCCCTCGCCCCAGTTATAAGCGGCCAGCGCCAGATACCAGTCGCCGAACATATCGTGCAAACGCGACAGATGGTCGAGCGCGGCATCGGTCGAAGCCAGCACATCGCGGCGCTGATCCTGGAACATGTTCTGCTTGAGCTTGTAGTCGCGCCCGGTGTCCGGCACAAACTGCCACATGCCGGCGGCTTTGGCCACCGACAGGGCCTGCGGGTTATACGCGGACTCGACGAAAGGCAGCAGCGCCAATTCGGTCGGCATATGCCGCGTCTCAAGCGCGGCGACGATGTGATACAGGTATTTTTGCGACCGGTCCGTCATGCGCTGGACGTAATCGGGCCGCGAGGTGTACCAATTCAACTGGGTCTGCACCAGGTCGTCGTCAAGATCCGGCAACTGGAACCCGGCGCGGATACGCACCCACAGATCGGCCTGTGCGCCGGCCAGCGAGTCGACCGAACTGTGATCGAGGTCGATGGTATGTTCGGCGGAAACCTGTCTTAAAGTGGGGTCAACCTCAGTCGATGAGTTGGCGGTAGTAGCGGCGCCTGGCGCGTTACCGGCGTTCTGCGAACCCTGGGTGGCGCAAGCGGCCAGCAAAAGGGTCAAAAGAGCGGACAAAATCAGACGCATCGAATGTCTCGGCTCCCAAGATGAAACCGGCGCGTAACCGGCGTAAAACTGAACAAATTGGGCTGATCGTAAGGGAAGCACAGACGAACGTCAATGTAATACCCGGCAAAAGCACTTAAAAATTCGATAGATGGCGTGCTTTTATCGTCTTACACCTGAGGTATACGAGCATGCCGCCCGTTTTGGGTCCGACCCCTAACTTTAAATCGGATTAAAACCGGTCTTTCCAGGCGCGCATCGCGGTAAAAGTTTTCAGCCGGTCCCCGGCCAATTCCGCTGCGGGCAAACCCAGCGACTGAGCCAGATCGGCCTGCACCTGGGCCACCCCCGAGCGCAAAAACGGATTGACTTGCAACTCGTGCGCCAGGGTGGTCGGCACGGTCGGAATAGCCGCTGCGCGCAAACGTTGAGCCTCGACTTCCCAGACCTTCAGCGCCTCGTTATGCGGCTCGGCCGCACGCGCAAAGCGGATATTCGACAGCGTGTATTCGTGGGCGCAATGCACCCGCGTCGCGCCCGGCAAGGCCGACAAAGCGTCGAGCGAAGCCAGCATCTGCGCCGGGGTACCTTCGAACAAACGGCCGCAGCCGGAGGCAAACATGGTATCGCCGCAAAACACCCGTGGCGCCTGCGCCCCGTCAGCCGCCAGAAAATAGGCAATATGCCCGCGCGTATGCCCCGGCACATCCATCACGGTGAAGCTGATGGCGGGTGCCGCCAATTCAATTTGCGTCCCGCCGGCAAGCGCTTCGGTAAGATGCTCGATGGCCTCGCCGGCCGGCCCGTAAACGGGAATATTCCGCGTGCGCAGCAAATCGGCTACTCCGCCGACATGGTCGCGATGATGATGAGTGAGTAAAATAGCGCTTAGCTGCAAACCGTGGGCTTGCAAATAAGCCTCGACGGGCGCCGCGTCGCCCGGGTCAACCACCGCCGCGGCATGGCCGTCGCTGAGCAACCAGAAATAGTTGTCCTGGAACGCGGGAATCGAAACGCAGCTGATTTTTTGCATGGGAATCATGATTCAAACAAGTGAGGTCCGGCGCCAGATCAGATACCACCCCGATCGGATACCACTCCATATGGAGTGCCCGGTCGCGGACCGAATCGGGTATCGTACTGCTAATCTGGAAGGCGCGTGCATGGCCTGCTTGAACGCCGGGCCGGCCGCACCTGTCAGCCTGCCCCACCCTGAATTACCGAACGGCGCATCATGCCAGATCAAACAATTATAGATTGGCCCGCATGGACCGCCTCACCGCCGGGGCGGTATGTGCTCGAATGGGAACAAGCGCAACTCGACCTGATTGTCTCCGACCTGTTCGGTTATCACGCTTTGCAACTGGGTATGCCGCAGCTCGATGCCTTGCGCGAAAATCGCATGCCGTATCGCGGTATCGTGCTGGACACCGAATCCGGCACCAGCGCCCCGTTTGCGGTGCCCGGCATCAGCGTGCATGGCAGCGTTCACCCTCCCGCATCCCGCACCCCCGCGCCGGCGGCTGGAGCGCCCGGGCGCAACGGCCCGGCGCGGCCGGCCGCGGGACCGCTCGGGCGCAGCACCATCTGGTGCGACATGCTGGAGCTGCCGTTCGAAGCGCAAAGTGTCGATTTACTGGTTTTGCCGCATACCCTGGAATTCACCCGCGACCCGCATGGCCTGTTGCGCGAAGCGGAACGTGTCTTGATGCCGGAAGGGCAACTGGTGATACTCGGCTTCAACTCGCTCAGCCTGTGGGGTGTACGGCAGTCGCTGAGCCGCATGACGCAGGCCCAGTTTGTGCCGTCGGCACACGACTTGATCGCCTTTACCCGGCTCAAGGACTGGATCAAATTACTCGGTTTTGAACTGGACCGCGGCCGCTTCGGCTGCTATCGTCCGCCGCTGCTGACCGATAAATGGTTAGGCCGCTGGAATTTCCTGGAAGCCGCGGGCGACCGCTGGTGGCCCATTTTCGG
>JAMFSV010000166.1 GCA_026225455.1 Burkholderiales bacterium
AGACCGGCGCGCCGGCCGCCATGCTGCCGCTGACCTCGTGGAGCAACTCAGGCGTTGCATATTCGATGCCTGCGGCGAAGTGCCGGTGGCGGTGGTATTGCTTAACCCTGGGACTTTGCCCAAGACATCGAGTGGCAAACTGCAGCGTGCGGCAACCCGACAGGGCTGGAAAAACCATACGCTGGCGGCTTATGCCTTATGGCAACAAGGTCATCTATGGCAGCAAGGTCAACTCCAGACTGATACCGGCTTGCCGACTTCGAGGTCCGGCGCTTCGAATCCTATCGCGCTGGAGGGCTTGGAAGCGGAACTGGCTGTGCTTTGGCGCGAAGTACTCGGTTTCGAGGTCACCACCCGCGACGCCCATTTTTTTACTGGTGGCGGTAATTCACTGAGCGCGGCGCGGCTTGCCGCGCGTATCGGTGAACGGTGGCGGCGGCGCTTCGAGATTGGCCAGGTATTTGAATTCCCCTCGCTGGCGCGCATGGCGGCCGCCATCGAATACCTGCTGGAGACAACGCAGCAAACGGCGTCCGCAGCCGAGCCGCTTGAATGCAGTAGCGATATTGCCGTGTCGCATGCGCAACAACGTCAATTGTTCGCCTGGCAGTTGAGCCCGGATAGCCGCGCTTATCACGTCGCGACGGGGATCCGTTTGCACGGGCGGCTGGATTTCGCAGCTCTGCGCCGCAGCTTCGACACCTTGGTCGAACGCCATGCGGTATTGCGCACCAGCTTTATCGAAGCATCCGATGTTTATCTTCCCCACATTCACCCCGCGGTACCGCAGACATGGATGCAAGTCGATCTATGGGATGGCCCGCAAGCACTGCCGGATCAGGACGCACGCGAGAATGCGCTGGGCCTGCAGGCGCGGCGTTTTGCCGACCAGCCCTTCGATCTTATCCGCGGCCCGGTATTGCGGCTGGGCCTGGTGCGCTACGGTGAAGAGCAACATTTACTGTTGCTGGTATTGCACCACATTGCCACCGATGGCTGGTCGATGCAGATCATGGTCGACGAATTTGCCGCGCAATACCGTGCGTTGGTTACCGGCACAGCGCTTGGCATTGCTCCGCCGCCGCTTGCCTACACCGACTATGCGCTGTGGCAACGGCGCTGGTTGCGCAGTGACGAGGCTCGGCGTCAACTTGATTATTGGCGTCGAGAACTCGGCGGTGAGGTGGCGCCACTGGCGTTGCCGTTCGATCATCCCCCGGCGGCGGAGCACAATCTTGCCGCGGCGCGGATGCCGTTCAGCTTGTCGCCGTCGTTGGCGCGGCGCGTGCGGCAGCTTGCCGGCAAACATGACGCCACACCCTTCATGGTGCTGCTGGCCGCCTGGCATGCCTGGTTATACCGCGTGACGGGCCAGACCGAGATCCGTACAGGGGTGCCGGTGGCAAATCGGCAGCGGCCCGAAACGCACGGTGTGGTCGGATTTTTTACCAATACCATCGTCGTACGCAGTGTATGCGCCGCCTCGATGACGACTGCGGCACTGTTAAGCGCGGTCCGGCGCGCGGCATTGGAAGGGCAAATGCATCAAGCATTACCTTTTGACGTGGTGGTCGAGGCGCTGAATCCGGCGCGTAGTGCGCAACACATGCCGTTGTTTGAGACCAGTTTTAATTATTTGAGCGATGACTATCCGGCACTGGAACACTTGCCCGAGCTCACCGCGTCGCGCTACGAAATTACAGAGAGCCATGCGAAAGTCCCGCTGGCAATCGACTTGCGTGAATCGAAGGACGGCGCGATTGCCGCATCTCTAAACTATGCCAGCGCGCTGTTCGACAGCGCGAGCGCAGTGCGGATGACAGCCCAGTATTTGCGTGTGGTGGAAGCTTTCGTCGCCGAGGTTGAGGGGCAAGATCCGCCGGCGGCTCGGACCCTGGCCGAGCTTGATTTAATCGCGGCGCAGGAGCGGATACGGATAAACGCGGTCAGCCGCGCTCAGGTGACATGCACTGGATTTCAGCCGTTCCAGGCTCGGTTTATGGCGCACACAGTGAGCCGGCCTGAGGCACCGGCGCTGGTCGATGGAGTGCTATGTTTGAGTTATGCCGAGCTGGATCGACGCGCACAACAGGTCGCGCTATGGCTGCTGGAACAAGGTTTATGCGCCGGTCAGCCGGTGGCAATTGTGGCCGAGCGTTCCGCGGCTTTTGTCATTGCCATGCTCGGCATACTTAAGGCCGGTGGGGCTTATGTGCCACTCGACGCGGGTAATCCGCACTCAAGACTGACGCAGGCTTTGAGTGATTGCGGTGCCCGTTTGGTCTTGACGCAAGATGCTTACCCCGCCTTCGAGCTTGAGGGCGTGCGTCAGACGACGATAGCCGCCGCGGAAATTCAAGGCGGCCCGGCCCGTGCGCTACCTGAGATTGACCCGCGGCAAATGGCTTACGTGATCTATACCTCGGGCTCAAGCGGGATGCCCAAGGGGGTGATGATTTCGCAAGCGGCGCTGGCGAATTATGTCGAAGCCGTGCTGATCCGCCTTGGCTTGCCGCCGGGCGCGAGTTACGCCATGGTATCGACGGTGGCTGCCGATCTGGGACATACGGTCTTGTTCGGCGCGCTTGCCGACGGCGGCACACTGCATCTGATCGATCGCGAAACCACACTCGATGCCGACCGTTTCGGCACGTATCTGGCGGCACATCGGGTCGAGGTGCTGAAAATCGTACCCGCTCATCTGCATGCGTTATTGCAGGCGCAACAGGCGGCGAACGTATTGCCGGCACATACGCTGATACTAGGCGGCGAGGCTACGGCGTGGCCGCTGCTGGAACAGATCCGCGGTCTTAAACCATCATGCCGGGTGTTCAATCATTATGGGCCGACAGAAACGACGGTCGGGATTTTGACGCAGGACGCGGCGCAGGCGGATCACGGCGCGGCGACTCTGCCGCTGGGTATGCCTTTGCACAATACTTGCACCTGGGTGCTGGATGCTCATCTGAATGCCGTGGGCGCGGGCGAAATCGGCGAGTTATATCTGGGCGGTGCGGGTGTTGCGCGCGGTTACCTGAACCGTCCCGCCATGACCGCCGAGCGTTTTGTGCCGGACCCCTTTACCCCGGGGGCACGGCTCTATCGCAGCGGAGACCGGGCGCGGCGGCTGGCGGACGGCACTATCGAGTATCTGGGCCGGGTCGACGACCAAATCAAAATCCGTGGTTTTCGCGTCGAACCGGGCGAGATTGCGGCTCGTATGCGCGGTTTGGCCGGGGTGCTGGAAGCGGCGGTGATAGTCGGCAAAGCAGGGCGACTGGCGGGTTTTGTCACGCCCCAGCCGGATTGCGTGCTGGATGGCGCCAGCCTCAGGACAGCGCTTACCGCGCTGTTACCGGATTATATGGTGCCCGCTACTGTGACGGTGCTGGCTGCGTTGCCGCTGACACGCAACGGTAAGCTTGACCGGCAGGCGCTGCGCGAGCTGATTGGCGCAGCCGCACCTGTTACGTCGCCATCCGGCTCATCCGGATCGCTAGTCACAGCACAGGGCGCAACCGAAATCAGCTTGGCCGGGATCTGGGCCGAAGTACTCGGACTGAGCGGCAACGGCAACGCATCGCAGATCGGCGGCGACGATAATTTTTTTGCCCTCGGCGGTCATTCCCTCGGTGCGATGCGGGTGTTGTCGCGTGTGCGTGCCGCGTGGGCCATCGACTTGCCGTTGCGCACGGTGTTCGGTGCACCCACCTTGCACGCACTCGCGGCGCAGATCGATGCCCTGCGTGGCATTGGCGATACGCCAAACCTTGCCACGCCGGTGCGGGCCGTGGCGCGGTTGCCGCAGATGCCGTTGTCGCTGATGCAACAACGTATCTGGATTGTCGACCAACTGGCCGGCGGCGGCCTGAGCTCGTACAACATGGCGGCGGGACTGGATCTGAGCGGAGAACTGGATGTGGCATTGCTGCGCGCCAGTATCGCGCTGCTGGTGGCAAGACATGAAGTGCTGCGCACGGCAATAGGCGAGCACGACGGCGAGCCGTATCTGACATGCGTGGATCGGCTTGAGGTGCCGTTGCCGATGGTCGCATGTGTCGCCTTGGATCCTCAGCGGCGTGCCCACACCGTGATGTCGATGCTGGCGCAGGCGGCGCAGGCGCCGTTCGATCTGGCGCAGCCGCCGTTGCTGCGGATGCAATTGCTGCGCTTCGATGCCCGGCATCATGTGCTGATTGTAGTGCTGCATCACATCATTGCCGATGGCGCATCGGTGCATATCCTGCTCGACGAGTTGTGCCATATCTACCGGGCGCTGGGTGCCGGAATGCCGCCCGCGTTACCGGCACTGGCGCTGCAATATGCCGATTACGCCGCGTGGCAGCGCGAGCAGTTGACGCCAGCCATGATTCGCCGCGAGCAGGATTTCTGGCGTACCTATCTGGCCGGCGCGCCGCATTTCCTGGGCTTGCCGGCGGATGGCCCGCGCCCCGCCGTGGCGACGCATGAGGGAGGGGCGCTGTATTTCAGACTATCCGGGGCTACCGCTGCGCGGGTCCGGACGCTCGCCAACGCGCACGGGATGACGCCCTTCGCCGTGTTGCTGGCGAGCTTTCAACTGTTCCTGCATCGGCTGACGCAGCAAGCCGATCTGGTGATCGGCACCGATGTGGCCGGGCGCGATCGAACCGAATTCGAAGGGTTGATCGGATTTTTTGTCAATGTGTTGCCGCTGCGCTCGCGCATGACGGCAGATGGGGCGATGCTGAATAGTTTTGATGCTTGGCTTCGTGCCACCCGGCAGACCAACTGGGAAGCGCTCGAACATCGCGCTTTGCCGTTCGACCGGATCGTGGACGCTTTGCCGGTGTCGCGCCGGCGCGATGCCAATCCCTTGCTGCAACTGTTGTTTGTACTGCGCGATTTGCCGCGACGCAATACCAGTGTGCCCGATCTCGCGCTTGAATTACTGCGGCCCCAGACCACCCAATCGAAATTCGACATGGCCTTATTTGTGGAACCCGCGGCCGATGGTTACGAGATTGAATGGGTGTACGCCTCGGCCTTATTCCTGCCTTCAACTATCAAACAATGGTTTGAGCAATGGCGCGACTTGCTTGATGTCGTATTGGTCAATCCGGCCGCTCCGCTTGATGCCGCATCGGCAGAACTTCAATCATAGATAAAGGTATTGGCTCATGCATTCAAATTTGCTGACGAAAGTTTCCGTCGAAGGCGCTTTGCTCGATCCCGCGGCCGATTTTCCCCTGGTCTTGACGCCGTCGTGCGGAATCGGCGATTTGCCGCAATGGATCGCAGCTCATCGCAATGAATTGGAGCAGTACTTGCTCTGCCACGGTGCAGTGTTGTTTCGCGGTTTTGGTCTGGCCGGAGCGGCAGATTTCGAAGCCCTGGCCGAATTGATCTCGCCGGGTTTATATGGCGAGTACGGCGACCTGCCCAGGCAGGAGGGCGGTCGCAATACGTATCGGTCGACGCCTTACCCCGAGCGAAAAATGATTCTTTACCACAACGAAAGCGCACATTTGTCGCGCTGGCCGCGCCGCCAATTCTTCTTTTGCGAGATTGCGGCCAGCCAGGGCGGTGCCACGCCCATTGTCGATTGCCGCGAGGTGTTGCGCCGCTTGCCGGCGGTCTTGGTCGAAACCTTCGAGCGTAAGCAGTTGATGTATGTGCGGACGTTTACCCAAGGCCTCGATGTGCCTTGGCGCGATTTTTTCGGTACCGCCGAGAGGCAGGTGGTGGAAGCGCGCTGCATCGCGGAGGGCGTCGAATTTGAATGGTTGGCCCAGGATGAACTGCAAACCCGGACCCTTTGTCCTGCTGTCCTGACTCATCCTCTTTCCGGTGAACGCAGTTTCTTCAACCAAGTGCAACTGCACCACATCGCCTGTCTGGACCCCGATTTGCGCGAGGATCTGCTCGACCTGGTCGGCCCGCAACGGATGCCGCGCCAGGTGTATTTCGGCGACGGCAGTCCGATCGACGACGCAACGATGGCGCTGATCGGCGCCGTCTATGAAGCCTGTGCCGTACGTTTTGCCTGGCAAGCCGGCGATCTTCTGATGCTGGACAACATGCTGGTGGCGCATGCCCGCGACCCCTATCAAGGACCGCGAAAGATTGTGGTGGCGATGAGCGAAATGTTCGACCGGCCGTGATGTTTCGGCAATCCGTTTTTTTTTAATCTCTATCGAAAGGGCTGGGTAAATGGGACACGACGCACAACTGGAACAACAATTGCACGGCTTGTTCGCCACTTTGCTGGAAGTCGACAGGGTTGGCGCGCATGACGATTTTTTCGAACTGGGTGGTGATTCGCTGCAGGTGATCAAACTTGTGTCGCGGATGCGCCGCATCTTGCAGGTTGAAGTTTCGCCCGGCGATGTCTTCGATCACCCGACCGTGGCAGGGCTGGAAAAATTACTGCGTACCCGCTTGAGCAACAAGCCGAAGACCGACACGAGTACCCATCAGAGTGTAGAACCAAAGAAAAACCAGGAAAACACCCAAGCAGCAGATTTTTCAGGTTAGAATTTGTAAATAGTAATCGTTCTCATTTGCATTTGTGTTCAAAGTAAAACGTTTAAACCTATATTCCTATCCATCGATGAATCTAAAACAACGACAAACTTCCACACACCGTCACGGCATACGTGCTCGCGCTTTCAACCCGTGGCGGCTCGCGCCGATTGCCGCGGGCCTATGGCTGGCCACCTCGGCCGGGGCGCAAACCAGCGTGCCCAAAACCGCTACCGGCGCTGCGGCGGCGCAGCCCGCGTCAGGGGTTGCCGCGAATGCGACTACGGGCGCCACGGTCGCCGAGCAGCAACTGCCCGCAGTGGAAGTCTCGACGCCGCGCCAGAAAGAGACGGGTACGGGACCGGTGGTGGGTTATGTCGCGCATCTGAGTACCGCCGGTACCAAGACCGATACCGCGCTGATCAAGACACCGCAAACCATCTCGGTGGTGACCCGCGATCAGATGGATATCCAGGATGTGCAAAGTGTGGCGCAGGCATTGCGTTATACCTCCGGGGTCAATCCCGAGCAGCGCGGCACCAATACCGATTCGCTGGAATATCTTTATGCACGCGGTTTTCTGATCGATGAATTCTGGAATGGCTTGCGTACACCCGGACCTGCGGGTGGCTTCGGCTACAACGTAACCAGTTTCGATCCTTATCTGTTTGAGCGTATCGAATTGTTGCATGGCCCGGCATCGGTGCTGTATGGGCAAGGGTCGCCCGGCGGCACGGTGAACCTGGTGAGCAAGTTGCCGACCGCCGAGCCGCTGCATGAGATCGGTTTTCAGACCGGCAGTTATGGCCGCCTGCAAGGCTTTTTCGACTTTAGCGGTCCGCTCGACCAAGACGGCAAGCTGTTATATCGGATCACGGCCGATGGCTTTAATACCGCCACGCAAACCAATTACGTGCAGCAGCAGCGTTTTGCGATCGCGCCCAGTGTGACCTGGAAACCGACCCAGGATACCAGCCTGACGGTGTACGCCAACTACCAGGCAGACCCCGAAGCTGGTATCTATAATTTTGTGCCGGCGGTGGGCACGGCCCAAGGCGGCCCGGTCTCGATCCCGCGCAGTTTTTATCCGGGCGAGCCCGATTTCGATAGCTTCCGCAAGACCCAGGAGTCGATCGGTTACACCTTGGAGCATCGCTTTGACGATGTCTGGTCGTTCAAGCAAAACTATCGTTTCTTGCGCAACGACCAGACGGTCAAATATGTCGCCAATGACGGTTATACGCCGGACGGTTTGTCGCTGGAACGCACGGCCTACCTGAATCAGGGCACGGTGAATTCGCACACCATAGACAATCAGGTGACGGCAAAATTCAACACCGGTCCGCTTACGCATCAGGTAACGCTGGGCCTGGATTATCAGAATATCCAGTTTGACCACACCTTCCTGGGTTTGCCGGGCGACACCGCACCGACGCTCAGCATTGCCAATCCCCAATATGGCCAGGCGATTCCCGACCCGACCTTTATGTTTGCCACTTCGGGGGCCGAATCGGTCAAGCAGTTGGGTACCTATGCCCAGGATCAAGTCGATATCGGCAAGTGGTCGTTTCTCGGCGGCGTGCGCGAAGACTGGGCCAATGAAGATTTCGATCCTTACAAAGCGAATGTGCCGGCCGTCAACCAGTTCAATCGGGCGTTTACCTGGCGCCTGGGTGGCGTATATCAATTCGACGACGGTATCGCGCCGTACGTGAATTATTCGAAGTCGTTCCAGCCGCAGGTTGGGTCGGACTTCTCGGGCAAGGCATTTGCGCCGACCACCGGCGAGCAATATGAAGTTGGGGTCAAGTACCAACCCAAGGGTTACAACGGTTTTGTCACGCTCTCGGCCTTTCACCTGTCGCAGCAAAACGTGGAGACGACCGACCCGTTACATCAGGGTTTTGAGGTGGAAACAGGCGAGGTTCGCTCGCAAGGTATCGAGCTGGAAGGGCATGCCAGTCTCACCAACAACCTGCAATTGATCGCCAGTTATACCTACACCAACTTGCTCAATACCAAAAGCAACACAGCCGATCTGAACAAAGTGCCGGTCGGCATTCCACGCAACACCGCCTCACTGTGGGCGGATTACCGGATGCCGACAGGGCCGCTTACCGGCATGCAATTGGGTGGCGGGGTGCGTTTTATCGGCGGCTCTTACGGCGACACGACCAACACCTTCCTGACCTCGTCGGCCACGCTGGTGGATCTCGCCATGCGTTACGACCTGGGCCGGGCTTTCGCCACGATGCAAGGCTGGACCGCATCGCTCAATGTCAGCAACTTGCTTGACCGTAACTATATCGCCTCGTGCGATGACGGTACCTGCAACTTCGGTGAAGGGCGACTGGTACTCGCCGGATTGAAGTATCAATGGTAAGCAACAGGGCGCGCCGATCATGCAAATTTCCGGGATCCCATCCATGACGGCGCAGCAACGGCCGCCCGAGCTGTACCCTTTGTCGTTGGCGCAGGAGGGGCTCTGGCTGTTGCAGCGGCTCGACCCCGGATCCAATGCATATCACTTGACGCGCGCCTTTCATTTACGCGGCCCGCTCGATGCCGATGCGCTGGAGCGTGCGCTGCATGCAGTGAGGTCGCGCCATGCCGTATTGCGTACTCGCTTCGTTGAACGCGCCGGCGTGCCGCAGCAATGGGTACAGCCGGCGGGCGAGTTCAGCTTGGCGCGAGTCGACCTTGCGCGGCTGCCGGCGACTGAGGGCGCGGCGGCTCTTGAGCAGCAGTTGGCACAACACGCACGGCAGCCGTTTGACCTGAGCGCGCAGGATCCGATTCGATTTCGTTTGTTCGTGCTTGAGGACGAACGGCATGTATTGGCCATTACGGCGCATCACATTGCCTCCGACGGCGCGTCGAACGCAATTTTTGCGCGGGAACTGGCGCAGGCCTACAACGCGGCTTTACGTCATGAATTGCCGGAGGATTTACCCGCCCTGGAGTCGACATACACGGATTTCTCCTCGGCGCAGCGCCTATCGCTGGATAGTGCAAAGGTGCGGGCGGATCTGGCGTATTGGACCGGCTACCTGGCTTCGGCGGATAGCGCTTTCGAATTGCCGCATGATTTCGCACGTGCTTCAGCGGCGCTTAAACCCGCACAAATTCATTCTTTCTCGTTTTCGGCAACCACGCTGGCGGCGGTAACAACCTGCTGCCGTGCCGAACGCTGCACGCCTTTTGTGGTGCTGATGGCGGCATGGCAGAGCGTGTTGTGGCGTTATAGCGGTCGCGACGATTTTTGTATTGGCGTGCCGACCAGCGGCCGGACCACGGAAGAGAGCGAAGCGCTTATCGGTCTGTTTGTCGACACTCAGGTCTACCGCGCCCGGCTCGCCGCCC
>JAMFSV010000167.1 GCA_026225455.1 Burkholderiales bacterium
GCTTTCGAGGTTGCCCACCACACCAGCGCCAGGCACATCACCACCTTGATCGGCGCGGACCAGCTTTCCAGCCAGCGGATCGAATCGGTGCCGTTGACGATAAAATAAATCTGCAGCACCCAGAAGGCCAGGAAACACAGCACCTGCCCCAGCGAAATATCGAGGAAAGGCAGTGCCGCGCCATGCAGCGCATTACCCGTCAGGATATTCAGCAAGACATAAATCGCGCTGCCGCCGAGCCAGGTCTGGATGCCATACCAGCCGCAGGCCACCACGGCGCGCAATACCGCAGGCAGTTTTGCCCCTTGCGTGCCGAAGGAACTACGCACCAACACCGCATAGGGAATACCGTGCTTGGCCCCGGCATGGCCGATCAACAACATCGGCACCAGCACGATGGCGTTGCCCAGCAGCACGGTCGTCACCGCCTGCCACGGCGACATACCCTGGTCGGTGAGGCCGGCAGCCAGCATATAGGAAGCGATATTCATCACCATCCCGACCCACAGCGCGGCGAAATGCCACCAGCGCCAGGTGCGTTGTGCCGCGCTGGTCGGCGCCAAGTCGGCGTTATACAGGCCGCTGGCGTGTGTGGTCACATCCATTGCCACATTCATTGCACCATCGATTCCGGCGTTTATCCCCGCGTGCTGTGCCATCGAGTTCACCCCCTCAGGTTGAATGTATTTTTTTCTTGCTACCGCTGATGCGTGCTATATGGCTTCATCCATGCAAAGTAGTCGTATGGGCCTGGTGCTGAACCGCTTCACCCGTCGCCACCCGCGCCGGATTATTCGGATGTGTGGTCCAGTTCGCATAGGGTGCCGTGTCGACGCGCTCCATCGTGATGCAGTTGTCGACAGGACATACCAGCAAGCATAAATTGCACCCGACGCATTGATCATCCATCACTTCGAAATGACGTTTGCCGTCTTTGGTCTTCATGATGGCCTGATGCGCAGTGTCTTCGCATGCAATATGGCATAAGCCGCACTGAATGCAATGACTTTGGTCGATGCGCGCCTTGATATCGTAATTGAGGTTGAGGTTTTTCCAATCGGTGACATTCTCTACTGCCCGGCCGCGCAACTCGTCCAGCGTGGCATAGCCCTTTTCATCCATCCAGTTCGACAAGCCGTCGGCCAAGTCGGAAACGATGCGAAAACCGTAATGCATCGCCGCCGTGCAGACCTGCACGCTGCCGGCACCCAGCACGATAAACTCCGCCGCGTCGCGCCAGGTGGAGATACCGCCGATGCCGGAGATCGGCAAGCCGGGGGTTTCCGGGTCGCGGGCAATCTCGGACACCATATGCAACGCGATCGGCTTGACCGCCGGGCCGCAATAACCGCCGTGACTGCCGCGGCCATCGACGGTCGGGGTCGGCGCCATCAAGTCGAGGTCGACCGTGACGATGGAATTAATCGTGTTGATCAATGACACGCCATCCGCCCCGCCTTGGTAGGCCGCCCGCGCGCCAAGCCGGATGTCGGTAATATTGGGCGTAAGTTTGACCAGGCACGGCATGCGCGTACCCTCCTTGACCCAACGGGTGACCATCTCGATGTATTCAGGCACCTGGCCGACGGCCGCGCCCATGCCGCGCTCGCTCATGCCATGCGGGCAGCCGAAATTCAGTTCGACGGCATCGGCACCCGTGTCCTCGACCATCGGCAAGATATTTTTCCAATCCTGCTCATTACACGGCACCATCAGCGACACAATCATGGCGCGCTCAGGCCAGTTGCGCTTGACCTCGCGAATCTCGCGCAAATTCACTTCCAGCGGCCGGTCGGTGATCAATTCGATATTGTTCAGGCCCGCCATGCGCTGCCCCTGCCATTGCACCGCGCCATAGCGCGAGCTGACATTCACTACATGCGGGTCCAGCCCCAAGGTCTTCCACACCACGCCGCCCCAGCCTGCTTCAAAAGCGCGGTTGACGTTGTAAGCCTTGTCGGTCGGCGGCGCCGAGGCCAGCCAAAACGGGTTGGGGGAAGTGATGCCGGCGATGTTGCAACGCAGATCTGCCACGGTAACTCCTGATTTCAAAGGATCTCATCGGCAGGTATCGCGGCGCACCGCGATACCCCATCCTGCTTTATGCAGCGCTTGATACAGCTGGTTTTATTGAACCCGGCCTAGGCAATTTTCTCGGCCGAAAGAGTCGAGGACTCTTGATTCATCGCTCGCTGTTTTAATCCTCGCTGTTTCAATTCCCGATCTATGGCGGCCGCCGCCAACTTGCCGTCCTGTACCGCCTGCACCGTCAAATCGATGCCGGTCGCGGTGCAATCGCCGCCGGCCCAGACTCCGGGCAGCGAAGTCGCACCGTCGGCATCGACCACAATCTTGCCGCCTTCAATAGTCAGGGAGGAAGAGTCCGGCGCGCTTGCATCGGCGTGGCCCAATGCCTCGGGCAGCAACACTTGACCAATCGCCTTGAGCACCATATCGGCCTCGATGGTGAACTTGTCGCCGGTGCCTTTGAGTGTGCCGTCGACCAGCTCGGTGCGTTCGAATTCAACACCGCCGACAGTTCCGTCCTGATTCAGCAGCCGTATGGGCTGGGCCCAGGGGATCACCGTCACCCCTTCGGTTTGGGCGAACTGGCGTTCGGCCCAGGTCGCGCTCATGGCGTCGACGCCACGCCGATAGACCATGCTCACCGTCTGCGCCCCCAGTTTCTTGCTTTGCACCGCAGCGTCGACGGCGGTGTTGCCGCCGCCGATCACCACCACCCGCCGTCCCACCGGCAGGCAAGCAAGGTCGCCGGACTGGCGCAGTTGCTGGATAAAATCGACCGCGTTCATCACCCCGGGCAAGTTCTCGCCGGCCAGACCCAGTGCTTTCACGCCGCCCAGGCCGATGCCGAGAAACACCGCGGCGTAGCGTTGACGTAAATCGTCGAGCGTCATATCGCGGCCCAGTTGTTGACCGGTCAGCACTTCGATGCCGCCCACCGACAACACATAATCGATCTCGCGTTGAGCAAAACCGTCCACGGTCTTATATGCCGCGATACCGTATTCGTTCAGCCCGCCGGGCTGATCCCGCGCTTCCAGCACAGTGACCTGATGTCCGGCCACGGCCAGTGCATGGGCGCAGGCCAACCCGGCCGGCCCGGCGCCGACCACCGCTACGCGCAAACCGCTCTCCGCCGCGCGCCGAAACAAGGGCATGTTGCGTTCCATCAGCCAGTCCGTGGCGTAACGCTGCAAGGCGCCGATCTGTACCGGCTTGCTTTCCTGGCTGTTACGCACACAGGCGCCCTCGCACAGAATTTCCGTGGGACAGACTCGCGAACACATGCCGCCGAGAATATTGGCCGACAGAATATCGGCTGCCGCGCCCTTGAGGTTATCGTTGCCGATCTTGCGGATAAAACCGGGGATATCGATCCCGGTGGGACAGGCGGCGATACACGGCGCGTCATAGCAGTAATAGCAGCGGTCGGATGCGAGGCGCGCCCGATCGCGTGAAATCAGCGGCGCCACATCGCTGAACTGACATTGCAGGTCGGCGGCGGATAACCGCCCGGCGGCGATATCGCCGATATGCTTCTGAGCCATAGTCACTCCATCAGACGTTGATTACGTGTACTGCCAGGACCCGCGCTGCGGAGGCTCCCTTGGCTGCCGGGGCCGGCCGCATTCGAATCGGCGTTCAGCCCGGCGCGGGGGCACCTTCGCAGGCGCGCTCCAGCATGGCGTGCAGCAATACATTGGCCCCCGCTTCGATCCACGGTGGGGTGGCATCTTCGACTTCGTTATGACTGATGCCGTCGATGCAGGGGATAAACACCATCGAGGTCGGCGCCACGGTGGATAAATAACAGGCATCGTGGCCGGCACCGGAGACCATATCGCGATGCGAATAACCAAAACGCTCGGCTGCGGCACGCACCGATTTCACGCAATCGGCATCGAACGCAATCGGCGCGTAATAGAAAATCTGCTCCAGCTCGCAAGCCAGGCGCAAGGTCTGCGCCACTTGCGCCACACCCGCGCGCAACTCGGCATCCATCTGCGCCAACACTGCATCGTCCGGGTGGCGGAAATCGACGGTAAAAAACACCCGGCCCGGAATCACGTTGCGTGAGTTGGGATGGACTTGCAGCATGCCGACCGTGGCGCAGCCGAACGGGGCATGCGCCAAGCCGATACGATTTACCATCTCGACCACCCGAGCCGCCCCCAGCAAGGCGTCGCGGCGGCTCGGCATGGGTGTCGGGCCGGCGTGGGCTTCCTGGCCGGTGAAGGTAATTTCATACCAACGCTGGCCCTGCGCATCGCTGACCACGCCGATTGTATGATTCTCGGCTTCGAGGATCGGCCCTTGTTCGATATGCAATTCAAACGCCGCATGAATCGGCCGGCCGCCGCAGGGCAGGCTGCCCGCATAACCGATACGCTGCAATTCTTCGCCGATGGTTTTGCCGTCGACATCCTTGCGCGACAAACCGTATTCCAGCGTAAATACCCCGGCAAAAACCCCGGACGCCACCATCGCGGGGGCAAAGCGCGAACCCTCCTCATTGGTCCAGATCACCACTTCGATCGGGTGTTCGGTTTCAATCCCGAGATCGTTGAGGGTGCGAATCACTTCCAGGCCGCCGAGAATCCCGTAGATGCCGTCAAACCGGCCGCCGGTCGGCTGCGAATCGGCATGCGAGCCGGTCATCACCGGCGCCGCCGTGGCATTGCGGCCGGCGCGGCGCATAAAGACATTGCCCATCTGGTCGACGCTGACCGTGCAACCGGCTTGTTTCGCCCAGCTAACGATCAGGTCGCGCCCGTCTCGATCCAGGTCGGTCAAGGCCAAACGGCACACGCCGCCCTTGGGGGTCGCGCCGATTTGCGCCATTCGCATCAAACTGTCCCACAAGCGCTGACCATTGACCCTGGTCGAGGTCGACAAGCTTGTTTCAGGCATTGCATTCATCACGCATTCTCCTCGTTGGCAAACGCCGCTTGGGGCTATTCGCGTGCACCGAAAACAGATGGAAATGGCTCTGTTTCGGGGCACCATGCTCAGACCCGGTGCGTTAAACGGTGTTGTTTAAATGGCGCTATCCACATCCTGTCCGATTGGACAGGTTTTACACGATAAACCCCGTTATTTCAATGTGATACCGTTAGCGAAAAGCGTGCCACCCATGTTGCAGCGCCGCGTAACAGGCTGCAGAAAATTGTGTACTGTGCTTACAATGCAGGCACTTGCAGCCATCAGCGCAGCGCAATATAAATGGTGTGTTTTTATTTTGGAGAGTTCGATGCCCAGTGCAGAATCGCCGATCGCCGCCGTAACCCACGCGATTCCACCGGCGGCACGCCGCAGCAAAGCCCAAACCCGCATCAGCAATGAGACCCATTTGCTCGCCTGCGCCGAAGCGGTATTCGCCGAACGCGGCTTCGAAGGCGCCAGCACCGCACTGATCGCACAGCGCGCCGGTTTGCCCAAGGCCAACCTGCATTACTACTTTCCCACCAAACTGGCGCTCTACCGGCGCTTGCTGGAAGATATTTTCAGCGAATGGCATACGGCGGCGAACTCCTTCGATATCGCCGACGACCCGGTGGTCGCCATCGGCGGTTATGTCCGCGCCAAAATGGCCCTGTCGCAACGCCGGCCGCTTGCTTCCAAGGTGTGGGCCAGTGAAATCATCCAGGGTGCCGAACATATGCAGGATATCCTGGTCGGCCAGGTCAAACCCTGGATGGACACCCGGGTGCGAGTGATCAATAACTGGATCGCGCAAGGCAAATTGGCGCCGCTGCAACCGCAGGCCCTGCTTTACATGATTTGGGCCGTGACTCAGCACTATGCCGACTTCGATGCGCAGATCCACGCCCTGTCGGGTAAACGCTCAATGTCGAAAAAAGCCTACGAGGCGGCCACCGAGCAGGTGGTGGAGCTGATCATCCGTGGCTGCGGGGCGCGTTCGCAAGCCGGGCCACCATAAGCGGAAGATGATAGGCTGCATCAGCAGGCGGAAATATGTCCAGCCGCCCGAAGTGCTATCGTAGTGTCTGGAAGGCGATCACCTGCAGCACATGCAAGGCGCGCCCGGCCTCCGCCTGTCCGGCGCCCAAGCTGTCTGGCGCCGGCACTTGACTTGCCAGGTATTTGCCAGCTAGGTATTTGCCAGCTCCACGCGCGCTTATCATGACTACTCAATCCATACATTTCTATCATCACGGCGCGGTACGCACCGTAAGCGATGCCCCCACCACTCGCACCGTCCTGCAGTATCTGCGCGAAGACCGTCATTGCACCGGCACCAAAGAAGGTTGCGCCGAAGGCGATTGCGGCGCCTGTACCGTGGTCATTGGCGATCTGGGCGGCGACGGGCAATTGACCCTGAAGGCGGTCAACGCCTGCGTCCAATTGCTGCCCACGCTGGACGGCCGCGCCTTGTTCAGCGTCGAAGATCTGGCCGGCCCGGCCCAAACGCTGCACCCGGTGCAGCAGGCGATGGTGGATTGCCATGGTTCGCAATGCGGCTTCTGTACCCCCGGTTTTGTGATGTCGATGTGGGCCCTGTACCAGAACCACGATGTCGCCGCAGGCCCGCCCTCACGCTGCACCATCGACGATACCTTGTCGGGCAACCTATGCCGCTGCACCGGCTACCGTCCCATCGTCGACGCCACGGTCAAGATGTTCGACTACCCGCGCGTGGCGCTCGATACCGCGCCCGTGGTGGCCGCGCTACACCACATCCGGCGCAGCGAAACCCTGAGCTATACCGCAGCCGACGTGCGCGGCGCAGCCTTCGCCCCGACCATCTTCCACGCACCCGTCACGCTCGAGGCTTTTGCCGAACTGCGCCTGCGCCACCCGGCCGCGCGCATTCTGGCCGGCAGCACCGATATCGGTTTATGGGTCACCAAACAATTCCGCGCCTTGGGCGACTTGCTCTATCTTGGCAATGTGGCCGAACTCAAACGCATTGAGCGCACCGCCTCCACCTTGACCATCGGCGCCGCCGTATCGCTGGAACACGCCTACGCGGCCATGACCGCCGACTACCCCGAACTGGGCGAACTCTGGCGCCGTTTTGCTTCGCTGCCGATCCGCAATGCCGGCACGCTGGGGGGCAATGTGGCCAACGGCTCGCCGATCGGCGACTCGATGCCGGTGTTGATCGCGTTGGGGGCGAGCCTGCGCTTACGCCGCGGCGAACAGGTGCGCGAGGTGCCGCTGGATGCCTTTTACCTGGCTTATCAAAAGACCGCGCTGGCTGAGGGTGAATTCGTCGAAGCGATCTGCCTGCCTCGGCCCGTCCCCGGAAGCACCCCGCGGCTGCGCACCTACAAAGTGTCCAAACGCTACGACCAGGATATCTCCGCCGTGTGCGCCGCTTTCGCGCTGCAGATTCCCGACGGGGCCGGGCAAGTGGTGAGTTCGATCCGCATCGCCTTCGGCGGCATGGCCGCGACGCCGAAACGCGCGGCCCATGCCGAGGCGATCCTGCACGGCCAAGCCTGGAGCGAAACCAGTGTCCGCTTGGCGATGGCGGCCATGGAGCAAGACTATCAACCACTGAGCGATATGCGCGCCTCCGGCGACTATCGGCTGAAAGTGGCGCGCAATCTGTTATGGCGTTTTTATCTGGAAACCCGTACCGATGCCCCGCTGGCAAGCGCCGAAGTCAATGCCTTTGCTTACCGCGCCTGAGCGCGAACGGAGCCCATGATGAACCCCGTGCTTGAAACGCTTACCCCTGATTCCACGTCTGCTCCTGCCCAGTTGGAGCGCGAGCCCGTCCGTCCCGATCCCGCGCCGGCGGCGCCCGCCGCCCCTGCCCCAGTTGTAGCGCCCAAGCTGCCGGACAGCGAAGGCGCAAGCACCCGCCCGTCGCACCCGCATGAATCGGCCATCCTGCATGTCAGCGGCACGGCCACTTACACCGACGATATCCCCGAATTGCACGGCACGTTGCACGCGGCACTCGGTCTGTCGTGTCATGCCCATGCGCGTATCGTCTCGCTCGATCTAAGTTCGATCCGCAACGCGCCCGGCGTGATCGCCGTGTTGACGGCGGCCGACATCCCGGCTGAAAACAATTGCGGCCCGGTATTGCATGACGATCCGATTCTGGCGCAGGACAAGGTCATGTATTACGGCCAACCGGTGTTTGCCGTGATCGCCGAAAGTCACGAGCTGGCCCGGCGTGCGGCAGCCCTGGCCAGCCGCCCCGAGGTGATCCAATACGAAGTGCTGGAAGCCGTGTTGACGCCGGCTGAAGCCAAGCGGCGCGGTGACTTTGTGGTGCCGCCTTTGCACCTGACCCGCGGTGAACCCCAACTCAAGATTGCATCCGCGCCGCATCGCCTGAAAGGCGAATTCGAAGTCGGCGGGCAAGAACAGTTTTATCTCGAAGGGCAAATCGCTTACGCCGTTCCCAAGGAAATGAACGGCATCTGGCTCTGGAGCTCGACCCAGCACCCCAGCGAAATGCAGACCCTGGTGGCCCATATGCTCGGCTGGCCCGCGCATAATGTGGTGTGCGAATGCCGCAGGATGGGCGGCGGCTTCGGCGGTAAAGAATCGCAATCGGCCCTGTTTGCCTGCATTGCCTCGTTAGCCGCGCAAATCTTGCAAAAGCCGGTCAAGATCCGCGCCGATCGCGACGATGATTTCATGATCACCGGCAAGCGTCACGATGCAGTTTACGCCTATGAAGTCGGTTTCGACGATGAGGGCCGTTTGTTGGGCGCGCAGGTGGAAATGGCGCTGCGCGCCGGTTATTCGGCCGACTTGTCAGGTGCCGTCGCAACCCGTGCCTTATGCCATTTCGACAATGCCTACTATCTGTCGGATGTCGCCATCACGTCCTTGGCCTGTCGTACCAATACCCAGTCGAATACCGCATTTCGCGGCTTCGGCGGCCCGCAAGGCGCATTGATCATGGAAGTGATGCTGGACGATATCGCGCGTCATCTGAGTCACGATCCACTTGACGTGCGGCGCGTCAATTTCTATGGAATCGACGAGCGCAACCTCACGCCTTATGGGCAACAAGTCACCGACAACGTGCTGGCGCCCC
>JAMFSV010000168.1 GCA_026225455.1 Burkholderiales bacterium
AGGTGACCTCGGCCTCGGCCTCGGCCTCGGCCTAATAAACATCGGAAGCCGACCCGGCGGCGTCAGGGAAACGCAAGCGGTTGAGTTGACGCGCCGGGACTCGGTAAAAATAAAGAACCAGCAGCAATTCGAGCAAGGCCACGGCAATCAGCACCGCCAGCAGTGCGCCATATCCATAAGCCACGGCAACCGCGGCGCCAAGGCAGGGACAGAGATACATTGCGGCAAAGTAGATCAGGCTGAAATACACCAAGGTCTGGGGCCGCAGATGATCGGGCGCATGAACCGCTGCTTGCGCCTGGACGATCGGGTAAAGCAAGCCATAACCCAAGCCCAGCAGGCTCGCCGCCACGCCATAGCAGATTGCCGACTGCCCGGCCTCAAGCATCAGGCCCAAGGCTGCGATCGTCAGCACCATCAGCCATTTGATCGATACCGCCGGTTTGAGTTTACCGAGCGGCTTGCTCAAGACGAAACGCGAGGCAACCACGGCGAGCGAATAACACGCATAAAAAACCGTGTAGTCGAGATGCTGAGCCGCCGCCAAAGTGGTCTGCAAGTTAATCAATACGGAATAGACGCAGGCGCCGCACAAGACCATGGCAAAAAAATAGCCGCTGGGCAATTTCATTATCTTTTTGAATTCCTTCAATCCTGATAACGAGGGTGCCAGCTTGATCCTCTCATAGAAAGTGTTATTCCATGCGACATAGGCGGCGAGACAGCACGCCAATAGGCTAATTGCGGCGGCCGTGGCGAACAGCGTGGCAAAGCTCATTGCATGCCGCAGCGTAACGAATTTCGCAAAAATCGGTGCCGCACCCATGCCCAAAGTGCTATAGGCGGCATACATCGTAAAAAAATGGGCATGATCGTTACCTTTGACGGTGCTCGACATGCAAATCGGTCCAAGCGTAAACAGCAAGCCCCAGCCCGCACCCTGAATCAGGGAGGCGGCAGCATAAGCCCAGGTGGATGCGCCCGACGTTGCCGCAAAAAAATAGCAGGCGGAACCGAGGGCAAACAAGCCGCTTCCCAGCGGCGCGATTTTCCGCAGACCAAACTTACGCACCAGCCGCGCGCCGATTGAAACAAATAAAAGCGCGCCAATTGCACCCGCGGCATAAATTTGTCCGAAAAATACTTCGTTTTGTCCTTGTAATTTAAAATACAAAGGAAGAGTTAAGAATATTCCTGACGCAAACGCCACAAGCAAGCGTTCCGCATATAAGCCCAGCCTTACTGTCTCGATTTTCATAACTCTCCTTTTTATTTATACAAAATCAAATGATCATCAATAAACACATTATCTGCAAATCATTTCTATATGTATGCATAGTCAACACATGGCCTCGCACCGGAATATCACCGGAGGCTTGAGAAGCACATGGAGGGTAGTGGAGAAAGATGTCGCTGGTGGGAGACGATCGGGACAATATGGCTGAATGCTTTTGCCTGACGCTTAAGGCCGGCACCGGCTGACCGAGGTGGGTTCGTACAAACGCCGCCGCACCGTGCGCAGGGGCGGCGATGCGGCGGCGAAACATGGTGCGATGGCTGCGATAGCTGCGGTAAAACGGCTTACGCGGCCCCTACTGCCCCTTGACCTTGGATTTATCCGCAGCCGGCTCAGGGGTGGCCGGCCGTTTGGTCTTGTCGGTCTGAATCGACACCGGATCGCTGGCCGGAAAGGATTCTTCCAGACCTTGGTCCAACTGATCTTCACGATGCTCGTCGGTCTGTGCTTGAGTTTTTTGAGTGAGGGTTGTCATAGCGCGCTCCGGAAAAATAAAGACTGGACCGGCAAGCCAGGCACCTGCCGGTTACCGTTATTGCGTCAAGTCGAAACGATAGGTGACGAGCGCCGTACCGGCAGTTTCGTCGCCACCGAGGGTGGCGCGATAAGGGGTACAGGAAGCGGCGCGGGCAGAATCAAGCGCGGCTTCGTCGAGTATCGGATAGCCGGACGACTGGACCAGAAACAGGCTTTTTGCGGTCCCGACTTCCGAAACCCCGATCCGCACTTTGACGATGCCGTGCGCGCCCTGTGCTTTCGCGGCTTGCGGGTAAGCCACGCGCGGTGTCGTGCATTCGAGCATGGGCGCGGAAGCACACCCCGACAGGACAACAATCGAAACCAGCGAGGCGGCGAGCTTGGGGGTCAAAGTTCTATCCTGTGAGTAGTCAACGGGCAAAAAAATGGGCCGGCGGCCCCGACTGGGTCGAGGCGGCGATCCTGATCCATGATTGTTACTCCTGCTTTGACCGCGCACCGTTTGCGGAATTCCCCAGCCCATAATCCAAAGTCACCTGGACCTCATATCGGGCTGAAGCCGGGGCCGCCGGCTGTCGTCCGGCTGGAAATTCGCGTTATTCCCGCGATTACCACGCATTTTAAAATGCGTTATATTTTGTTTAAATATTGTTAAATCCTGATTAACCTCGCCGATCCATCTTAAATAATGGATCCACATCAGATATCCTTCCGTTTGCGTTATCCCGTTCATCGCAGAGGAAGGAAAACTAAAATGCAAAAACGATTAAGTGCTGAATTTTTCGGGACTTTCTGGCTGGTATTCGGAGGCTGCGGCAGTGCCGTTTTAGCCGCAGCATTTCCCCAATTGGGAATCGGTTTTGCCGGTGTGGCTTTGGCCTTTGGTTTGACCGTATTAACCATGGCTTATGCCGTCGGCCATATCTCCGGCGGCCATTTTAATCCTGCTGTAACCGTGGGCTTATTTGCCGGCGGCCGTTTTCCGGCAAGGGATGTGATGCCCTACGTGATAACGCAGGTACTCGGCGCTATCGCCGCTGCCGCGGTACTGTATTTGATTGCCAGCGGGAAACCCGGCTTTGATGCCGCGAGCAGCGGTTTTGCCGCCAACGGATATGGCGCGCATTCGCCAGGCGGTTTTTCTCTCGGCGCCGCGGCGCTTGCCGAACTGGTGCTCACGGCGTTTTTCCTGATCGTCATTCATGGCGCCACGGATCGGCGCGCACCCGCCGGCTTTGCGCCGCTGGCGATCGGCCTATGTTTGACCCTGATCCATCTGATTTCCATTCCGCTCACCAATACCTCGGTGAACCCGGCGCGCAGTACCGGGGTGGCGCTGTTTCAAGGCGGCTGGGCGATCCATCAGTTATGGCTGTTTTGGCTGGTGCCGCTGCTCGGCGGTGCGCTGGGCGGTTTGATTTATCGGCATGTGCTGCAACGGGAATAATCGCGCCGGCTTTTGCCCAGCATAATGCTCTACAGCATCACCACCACCCGCACGCCGTCATGCTCGACCGACGGCACGACCTGGCCCGAGACGCGCTGAAAGCGAATTTGCACGGTGCGATCGCCCACCGCCAGATTGCTGATTTCAAGCCAGTCGATGCCGGCGGGCAAAGCCGGTTGCTCGATGCGAATTTCGCGGTTTGCGGCATGAATGGTGATGCCCAGGCAGGCCTCCAACATCATGAATGGCGAGCCCGCCGCCCAGGCTTGGGGCAAACAGGCAACCGGATAGGAGGTCGGCGGCTCGCCGCGGCGACGGGTAAAACCGCAAAACAATTCGGGCAGGCGCATTTCGAAGTGGACCGCGGCTTCGAACAAGGCTTCGAGCAGGCGTACCGCGCCCGACTTGTCGCCATAGCGGGCCAAGCCGCGCGCGCACAATGCCGTATCGTGCGGCCATACCGAACCGTTGTGATAGGACATCGGGTTGAAATGCGGTTGCCCCGCGGCCAAGGTGCGCACGCCCCAGCCGGTATGAAACAAGGTCGATTCCATATGCTTGGCCACCGCGATGCCGCGCTCGCGCGAGGGCAAACCGAAAGCCAGCAAATGCCCCGCATTCGAGGTAAGGACGCGACACAACTCGCCCTTGCCGTCGAGCGCGATACCGTAAAAACTTTCTTCCGGCATCCAATACAAAGTTTCGACCCGCTCGCGTAATGTAGCGGCGCGCATGGCATAGCGTGCGGCATCGTCGGGCAGGCCACGCGTGGCGGCGAAGTGCGCCATGGTGTCGAATGCGGCGCAGGCGTACGCTTGCACTTCGACCAAGGCGATCGGTCCATCGGGAAAGCGGCCGTCCGCATGGAACACCGAATCCTGGCTGTCCTTCCAGCCCTGATTGGACAAGCCGCTTTCCGAACCGCGCTGGTAATCGAGCAAACCGAAACGATTTTTGTCGCAGACCTTGGCCACCCATTGCGCCGCGAGTTCGAGAGCCGGCCACAGTTCGTCGACCAAGGCGGTGTCGCCGGTGCGCGCGGCATAGCTGCCGGCCAAGACGATAAATAGCGGCGTGGTATCGACACCGCCGTAGTAAAGCGCATAAGGCACTTCACCGGTGCTCGCCATTTCACTCTTGCGTGTCTCGTGCATGATTTTGCCGACTGCCGCATCGCGAAAAGCCGAATCTTCACGCGCCTGATGTTGCGCCAGAAAACGCAGGACGCCCCGCGCCAACGCCGGTTGCATCCACAAGGTCTGCATCGAGGTAATCACCGCATCGCGACCGAATGGCGTGGAGAACCAGGGAATCCCGGCATACGGGTAAGGCCCGCTCTCCAGGTCGGTGGTCAACAAACCCAGATCGGCAAAGGAACGATCCAGCCAGGCATTAAATAAAGGATTGTTCGAGCGTACCCGTGCCGCGGCATGACGGCGTTCGCGCATCACACGATGTGCCTCAAGCAAGGCGGTCCGCACCGCGACGCGGCCCACCCCCGGCGGGGCGGCGGTGGCCGGGGCGGTGCCGGCATCCGCAGCGGCAGTTTCAGCCGATAGCGCCGCGATCTGCTTCTGCGGATCGCGCTTGAGATGCACGGTGATGGCTATCGCCAGGTAGATCGAAACGCAAGCAGCACTGGGCAGCGGGATCAAAAAATCGGCACGATCGGCAGTCAAGCGATCGGGGGCCGGTTCGAAGCTCAAACGCACCTCGCGCTCGCTATAGTCCAAACCCATATAGCTAAGGGTCACGCCGCTGCGATCGACCTGCGGCGCTTGCACCGTGCCGTGCTTGAGCCGGGTGGTGCCGCGCACTTCGAACATATCGCGGAAGTCGCTGGCAAACGAAATCGACACCGGCACCAGCAAGTCGCTGTTACCGTAATTGGTCAGCGCGATGGCTTCGCTCAGGATGGTCCCGCTGATCACCCGCAAGCGCTGAATATGCACCACGCCCTCGGGAGCCGTGGCGCCACCCTCGGGTTGCTGCAAGGGATGATTGGTCAAATGAGCGGTGAAGGCGGTATTGTCGCTGCTGACACTGCCCGATAGCAGCAAGGGGGCACGTCCGCCAAAGGTCAGGCGCAATTGCGACAAGACCCGCGTATCGTTGACAAACAAACCGTCATTGGTGCCGCCGATGTCGCCAAATAAATCATTGACGATAAAGGTGTCGCCCGATTTCAGCACACATAAGCTGGTGGTGGCGGCGCTACCGGGTTCAAGCGCGATAAATTCGGTGTCTGCGACAGGTTCGCCGCTAGTATGCAACGCCGGATCGGAAGCATTGGAAGGTATTGCTACCGATGAATCCGAGGTTGCTGCTGGCTGGGGCATCGCGTCACTCCTGGTCGGTTGGCATGGCCCGGATTCGACCCCAACTGGGTTGAACCGGGCCCTGACTCGACGTTACCACGATGCGGCACAGAACTCACGCCCAAGCTTATTGCTCCAGGTCATTGCTCTACGTAGCGGTACCGGTTTTAGCTTTATGACGATGATGATGGCGCACCACTGCCGGTGCCGATGCCGATGCCGACGCGGCGGCTGCCACCGGGGTACTGGCGGCCGGGGCCAGCGCCGCCACCGAGGAAGCCAGGGCCTGATCGGCCGCGGCGCTGGCGGCCACCGGGCTGGCGCCGACGGGCGACACTTCCAGCGGCGGGTGGGTCAAGATATAAAGCGCCCATATCGCACATACCATGGTGACAAAACCGAATACGGCGGTCAGGGTGAGCAACCCGGCCGCCAACTTGACCGTGCGGTGTTGAACCGCGATCGGCATCGAAGTCTTGGCGAAAGAAGGTAGGACTGCCGACGTGCCGCTGTCGACCTGGTTCGCGTAACCACCGTCAGCCGCCTCGGCTGCGTTCATCGAGGAGACGGAGACGCCCTGCTCAAAAGCCGCCTGCGACAAGCTGGCGGGTACAGTCGCCCGGCCTGCTTCACGCGGATCGGGCGACTTTTCCGCCGGTGCCGGGGTACGCCGGTCGAGCGCCACGGCGACGTCGGCCAATGCCTCCGCCAAATCCGGCTCGGCCATCCGTGCAGCTTCCCCGATGCGGCCGCGCCGTTTCGGGGTGCGGGCTGCGGGCACCGGGGCGAGTACCGGCACCGCCTCCTGAGGCGTTTCCTGAGTTGGCTCCTGAGTTGGCTCCTGAGTTGGCTCCTGAGTTGCCTGCTGAGTTGCCTGCTGAGTTGCCTGCTGAGTTGCCTCCTGGATCGCCGCGGACGTAGCGGCGGCCAACTCCTGCGGCAAGCCGGTCAGATCGGCCTGCAGTACATTTGCGGTCTTGTGCGATCTCATGCTGAGGGACTCCTGGAGCGGTTCGACCAACGTATTCGCGCTGGGCTCGATCGAGGACTCGACCGAGGGTTCGATCGACGATTCGACCAAGGGCTCGACAACCTGATCGAGCTCGGCCGCCGCAGTCGGAGCGCCGACATCCCGCTCGGGGGCGAGCGGTGTTTCGGCCACAGGATAGTGGAGCACCTCGCCGGGCGGCGCGGCACTCGGCGTTTCTGCCGCGACCGGTCGCGGCTGCGCAACGGCAGGCAAAATCGGAGCCGAAGCGGATGCTGGATTAGGTGCAGGATTGGATGCAACAAGGGCAGCAGATGCAGGTGCCAGCCCCAAATCCAGGAAACCTTGCCGCTCGTCTGGCGTCAATTCGGGCTTGTCGTGGTTCTCAATCAGGCTCATGCGTCTGTCACTGGGTTGGGCTAAGGTTGGTGCTTGTCGGCAATTATACGGGTAGTGGGGTCACAGTCACCCCGAGTTGTCCCGAGTATCACGCCTTGCGCCACAACTTGCGCCATATCGCGCCGTCGCGTCGAACTGCCAAGCGGCACCTGCGGTACGCCGCTTAAGTCACCGCTCACACGCCACTCACTCGCCGCTCACCCACGGCGTCACCCGCTTGTACAATAGCAAGCGCACCCACCCTGGCCGGGCTTCCGGACTTCAAGCTGATGACGAGTAAACGACGCATTGCCCCTACGCCGCACAAAAAACCTGCCGCGCCGCCCCCGCTAGCCGTGGCGGCACAACTCCAGGAAGCCGTGGCATGGCATCAGCAAGGGCGCCTGGCCGACGCCGAAGCCGCTTATCGCAAGGTATTGCAGCATCAGCCCGGGCATTTTGATGCGCTGCATTTGCTGGGTGTGATTGCGCTGCAAAATCGTCAGACCCAAGCTGGGGTCGAGTTGATCCAGCAAGCCATCGCGGTCGATCCCGGCAATGCCTTTGCCCGTTCCAACCTGGGCCGCGGTTATCAGGAACTGGGCCGGCCGCTGGAAGCCTTGGCCAGTTTCGATCAGGCGCTGGTGCTGGACCCCGGCTATGTCGAAGTCCATTTCAACCGCGCCGCCCTGCTCCTGAGTCTGCAACGCTACGATGAGGCGGTGGCCGGCTATCAGCGCGTGATCGCGCTCAATCCGGCCTCCGCTGAAGCCTGGTCCAATCAGGGCAATGTATTGCGTGAGCAGAAGCGTGCGGCAGATGCCGTTGCCTGCTACGATCAGGCGCTGGCGCTCAAGCTCGAGTTTGCCGTGGCGCATTCGAATCGCGCCAATGCGCTGGCCGATCTGGGCCGTCAAGATGAAGCACTGGCCGCCTTCGACCGCGCCCTGGCAATCCAGCCGGATTACTTCGATGCACTGTCCAATCGCGCCAACCTGTTGCACCAGATGCAGCGCCATGCCGAAGCTGTCGCGGGTTACGACCGGGTGTTGACGCTGCGGCCGGACCACCCGGCGGCGCTGTCGAATCGAAGCAACGCCCTGTTCTATCTGGACCAGTTCGCCGCGGCACTAGCCGGCTATGACCGCGCTTTGACGCTCAAACCGGATTTCGTCGAAGCTTGGTCGAACCGCGGCAATGTGTTGCGCCAGCTTAAGCAGCCCCTCGCCGCCATCGCCAGTTTTGAACAGGCGCTCAAGCTCGCACCGCACTATGCAGAGGCGCTAGCCAATCGCGGCAACGTGTTGTGCGATCTTGGTTTATACCGGGAAGCGTTGGTCAATTATGATCAGGCTTTGAGTTTAAAGCCCGATTCCGCCGAGACTTATTCGAACCGGGGCAATGCGCTGCGCGAACTCAAACGCTTTGCCGAAGCCATCGCCAGCTTTGCCCGCGCGTTGCAGATCCGGCCTGATTTCAGCGAGGCATATTCCAATCTGGGCAACACCTTGCGCGATGCCGGACGCCGCCTGGAAGCGTTGACCAGCTACGACCAGGCACTGGCACTGAAAGCCGACAACCTCGGCGCCCTGGCCAACCGAGGCAACGTGTTGCGCGAACTGCGGCGCTTCGACGAAGCACTCGACAGTTTCGACCGTGGCCTGGCGCTCAACCCCGCTTCCGCCGAACTCTTGTCCAACCGCGCCAATGCCTTATTCGACCTGGGCCGCTTCGATGAATCGTTGGCCCATTACAATGCCGCCCTCGCAATCGCGCCCGATTATTTTGTGGCGCTGTCCAACCGCGGCAATGTTTTACGCGAGTTAAGGCGGGTTGACGAGGCCCTCGCCAGCATCGACCAAGCCTTGGCGTTGCAGCCGGATTCGCCGGAAATACTCGCCAACCGCGGCGATACGCTGCGAGAATTTTCCCGCTATGACGAGGCATTGATTTGCTACGACCGCGCGCTGGCGCTCAGGCCGAATTACGCCGAGGCCTTATCCAATCGCGGCAACGTGCAGCGCGCGCTCAAACGCTACGATGAAGCGTTGGCCAGTTACAGCGCCGCCCTGGAGATCGAGCCGGAGCGCGCCGTGATCCAGATGAATGATGGTTTATGCCGTTTATTGCTGGGCGACTTGGCGCTGGGCTGGCAAAAATACGAATGGCGTTTCAAAACGGAACGTACGCTGCCGCACAATCGCAATTTCACCGAACCGCTATGGCTGGGGCAAACTTCGTTGGCCGGCCAGCGGATCCTGCTGTATGCCGAACAAGGTTTCGGTGACACGGTGCAATTCTGCCGCTATGCCCGGCTCATCGCCGAGCGCGGCGCCTACGTCATGGTTGAAGTTCAACCTGCGCTCAAATCGGTGTTGAGCGGGCTGGCCGGCGTCGACCACTTGCTGGCCCAAGGCGAAACCTTACCCGCCTTCGATTACCAGTGCCCCTTGCTGAGCCTGCCGCTGGCATGCTCGACCACACTCGCCACCATCCCCGCCGCGCCGTCTTATCTGCAAGCCGACCCTGCGCGCACGGCATTTTGGCAAGATCGCCTGGGGCCGCGCAACGCACCGCGCATTGGGCTGGCCTGGACCGGCAATGTCAACAACCGCAACGACCACAACCGTTCACTGCCCCTGGAAAAATTGGCCGGCCTGGTAGCGGCTCAAGCACAAGCCGCCACACGCGCAACACCCGCAACGCCAACCGCCGAGACCGCCCGGGCCGCGCCACAGCAGTTTTTCAGCGTGCAAAAAGAATTGCGCTCGGCCGCGGAAGGCACCTGGCTGACGCAACACGGCGTTGCGCATTTCGGCGAACAATTGCAGGACTTCGCCGATACGGCGGCCCTGATCTCATGTATGGATTTGCTGATCACGGTCGACACGGCCGTGGCGCACCTGGCCGGCGCGCTGGGCCGGCCGGTGTGGATCCTGCTGCCCTACAATCCCGACTGGCGCTGGTTGACCGAGCGGGAGGACAGCCCCTGGTATCCTTCCGTACGTTTATTCCGGCAAAGCGCGATCGGCGACTGGGACGAGGTGATCCGGCGTGTGGCCGATAGCCTCCAGCACCTGCCGACAGCCGCCTGAGCGACGTATCGATACGCGTGGCATAAACTGCCTGCGCGCACAGCTATGCCCAAGCGGCACCCTTCAACCTTAAGCTGCAACCCGACACCCTATGACGATTGAAACCATTCAAGCCCTGGAACAGCAGCTTCTCGACGCCATGTTTGCCAGCGACGTGCCCGCGCTTGAGGCGCTATTGGCCGACGAATTGGTATTTATCACGCACACGGGAGTGCTGGCGAACAAACACACCGACCTGGACGCGCATCGCAGCGGTTTGCTGCAACTGACAGAACTGAGTTCCAGCGAGGAACAGATCAGGATCTACGGCACCACCGCGGTGGTCACGCTGCGCCTCGAACTCGAAGGCACTTTCGACGGCGAGGCGTTCGCCGGCAATTTCCGTTACACCCGCGTCTGGGCGCAAACGGCAGGACGCTGGCAAGTGGTCTCGGCGCATGTCAGCCAGGTATTCGCCTAGCCCATACCTGGGCTGAGGGCGGGCGCTGACCGCCGCCGCTTACCCTGAAGGCCCGATACAAGCTGCCTATGCGGCCCGCCACCCGCCGCTGTCGTCACGCGCCGAGCGGCGCGGTGCATGATAAGCGTCGTCCGGCGTAGCGCCGTCATCGTAGGCATCGATCCTGAATACGGCGACGGTGGCTTTCAAGGCTTGCGCCTGATCTTCCAGAGACTGGGCCGCGGCGGTCGCTTGTTCGACCAGGGCCGCATTTTGCTGGGTCGCCTCATCGATCTGCGATACCGTCTGATTCACCTGATCGATGCCGCGGCTTTGTTCATCGGAGGCACTGGAAATTTCACCCATGATGCCGTTCACCCGATGAATCGATTCGACCACCTCGGTCATGGTGGCACCGGCCACACCCACCAGTTCGGTGCCTGAGCGCACCCGCTCCACCGACTCCGCGATCAGGTCCTTGATTTCCCGCGCCGCCCCCGCGGAACGTTGCGCCAGGGAGCGCACTTCGGAAGCCACCACGGCAAAACCGCGGCCCTGCTCCCCTGCGCGCGCCGCCTCCACCGCCGCATTCAGCGCCAGGATATTGGTCTGGAAAGCAATACCTTCGATGATGCCGATAATGTCGATAATCTTGCTGGAACTGCTGTTGATGGTGTTCATGGTCGACACCACCCGTCCCACCACTTCGTTGCCGCGCACCGCCACGTCCGAGGCGCTGGAGGCCAGGGCGTTCGCCTGATGCGCGTTGGCCGCGTTGTCTTTCACGGTGGTGGTCAATTCGCCCATGCTGGCCGCGGTGCGCTGCAGCGATGCGGCCTGCTGTTCGGTGCGTGCCGACAAATCGATATTACCGGCGGCAATTTCGCGGGTGGCGGTCGCAATCGATTCGCTGGCTGACGTCACCGACGACACGATCACAATCAGGCTGTCCCGCATCTTGGCCAGGCCGGACAATAATTGCCCCATTTCATCGGTCGACGTCACGTCCACTTTGTGCGTGAGATCGCCTTTGGAAATCGCATCGAGGTGGTCGAGCGCCAAACGCAGCGGTTTGGTAATCACCCGTTTCAGTGAATACCAGCCATAAAAAGCCGCCAGAAAACCCAGCACGGCCGCGCCGAGATTGATCAGGCGCAAGGTGCCGAAATTGGCTTCGGCGGCTTCATAGTCATGCCGCGCCTGATCGTATTGATATTTCTTGAGCTGGCTTGAAGCATCTGTCATGGCCGCGAAGCTGGGTTCGAACTGGGTCATCATGACCTGGTTCATGTGGTTCTGGTCGAAGGAACCGAAGGCGTCGACAAAGACTTTTACGATTTGCTCGAACTGGTCGCGTTTATCCTGCACCACGTGGGCCAAGCGGTCCTCTTCCGGATCGTGGGGCAAGGCCAGATACTGTTTCCAGGACTCCATCGACTGCGCCGCGAAAGCACTCGCCTGGGCGATCTGCGCCGCGTCGTCCTGCGCATCCGGGTGCAGCGCCACCCGGTCCAGCACGGCGCGCTGCCGGCTGATCAGCAAGTCGGCTTCGCCGATTGCATTGCTGCTGGCCAGGCGCCGCGCAAAAGTCTGATGGTTGGCTTCATTGCTCTTATCCATGCCTATCAGGCCCAGCGTGGCGACCAATGCCAACAGCAAGCCCAGCACCAACATAGTCCACCCGAGTCGCGCTTTGATCGTCATGATTTCTTGAATTCCTTGCTGGTTATGCGAACCGCCCGCACAACACCGCTCCACAGGCAGATTGGAGAGTTAAAAATTCGATAGGCGTGGCTGGTGCCCCGCGGATCGTACTGCGCTGGGCTCGATGCAGTCGGTGCTCCTGGCTTTAGCCGGATGGGGTGACCAAAACCTTCTTATTTTAATAAAACTACTTTTTATTGTGTCTCATTATGTACTTAAACTACAAGCACTCCAAAACCCTTAAAACCGTGGAAAGACCGCCGGAGCGGGCACCGCACGCTCGCGTCAGATCTGATGACGCTCGGGTGCGGCAGGAATACAACGCCCTTCACTGAGCAGCGAGGCGAAGGCGTTCTCGGGCACCGGGCGGCTAAAGAAATATCCCTGCATTTCCTCGCATCCGATACCGCGCAGGTAGCCGAGCTGAGTCTCCGTTTCCACCCCTTCGGCAATCACCGACATGCCCAGGCTATGCGCCATGCCCACTACCGCGCGCACAATGGCCGCATCGTTCGGGTTGGCGACGACATTAGAGACAAAACCGCGATCGATCTTGATCCGCGCGACCGGCAGGCGTTGCAGATAACTCAGCGAGGAATAGCCGGTACCGAAATCGTCCATGGCGTGGGTCACGCCGTCCGAATTGAGATCCAGCATGGTGCGTATCACCTGATCGGGCTGAAATAACACCACACTTTCGGTCACTTCCAGCTCCAGCCATTGCGCCTCGAGTTTGGCGTCGCTCAGTGCCTGGCGCACCACCTTGCGTATATCGGTCTCGCGAAACTGGCGCGCCGACAAATTGACCGCCATCCGGATCGGGCTCAAACCGGCATCCTGCCAGCGCCGGCACACCCGTGTGGCTTCGCCGATGACCCAGGCGCCGACCTCGCAGATCAAACCGGTATCTTCGAGCAGCGGGATAAATTCGAGCGGTGAAATCAGGCCATGATCGGGCCGTTGCCAGCGTAACAAAGCTTCCGCGCCGACCACTTCACCGCTGACCAGATCCAGTTGAGGCTGATAGTGCAGCACAAATTCGTCGCGCATCAGCGCGCGCCGCAATGCGGTATCCATATCGAGCCGCCGTCGCGATCCCCGGTCCATCTCCGCCACAAAAAAACGGCAGGTGCTGCCGGAATCGTAGGGCGTGTCGCCGGCGGCGGTCTGCGCCGCCTTGAGGACCTCGGACGGGGTCCCATGCTGCGGGTACAGCGCGATCCCGACCGAGGGGTCCATAAAAACCTCTTGCTCATTGACGCGGATGCCCTCGGCAATCAACTCACGGATCAAGCGGCCGGTTTTCTCAAGCGCCGCCTTATCGTCTTGCCGCTCCAGCATAAATACAAATTCAGCTTCGCTGAGCCGGGCCACCCATGCCGTCGGCAGGTGCGCCTCCAGACGGCCGCCCACAGCGCGGGCAATGGCGGCGCCGGCCTCCGGCCCGAGTACATGCAGTACTTCGTAATAACGGCATAAACGCACCACCAGGATCGCCTGCATGAGGGTGCCGGACTCCGGCATTGAACTTGCGCTGCAAGCTGCGGCAAAGCGGGTCTCAAACAGATTACGGCCCGGCAAGCCGGTCTGGGAATCGTAATAAGCCAGGTAATGAAGTTTGGCTTCGCCGGCCAAACGTAGTTCGTTGCGCCGCAATACCTTGAGCGCAAACGAAATATCGTCGGCGACTTCGGCCAGCAGGTTGATCTCCATTTCCTGGAAATAATCGAGATCGTAGGCACCGATCTCCAGCACGCCGACTACCGTATTCTCCAGGCGTAATGGGAACGAGGCCAATGAGTTGGTCTTGGCCTCCCGCATCTTCGGCCGCCAGGGAAGCGTGCGCGGATCGGCCAGAACGTTGTTGATCACACACGGCCGCCCCTCGCGAATCGCCACTCCGGATGGACCACGGCCCTCGGCGCTGGCATCGACCCGGACCTGCAGGTGCATCAGGTCGGGGAAACTTCCCGCATGGCTTACCGGCACCACGGTTTGCGTCTGCGCGTCCAGCAAGCCGATCCAGGTGAAACTCAGGCTGCCGTCCTCGGCCGCAATCTGGCAAGCGGCGTTATACAGTTCCTCGGCGTCATCGACACGAATGATGGTGCGATTGATACGGCTCAACATGGCATAGAGCCGGGTCAAGCGTATCAGCTTGGCGCGGGTGGTACCCAGATCGTCGTCGGCCGGCAGTTGCGTCATGATCAGGACTCGGAGGGCACAGCAAAAATTCTCTTCAGCGCAGCTTTCAACTCCCAACGATCAACCGGCTTATTCAGCACCGCTTCAACACCGGCCGCGTTTAAGCGGGTGCTTGAGGCCGCATCGTCCAATGCGGTGATCATCACCAACGGAATCGCCTGCGTCGCCGGGCTGCCTTTCAAGCGGCGCACCACTTCGAAGCCATCCATCCCCGGCATCATCGCGTCGAGCAACACCACATCGGGTAGACACCGGCTCACCGCGTCGATCGCGGCCGCCCCCGAGCCGACGCTGCTCACCGAGTAACCGTCCGCGCGCAGCAGGGTCTCCAGCAACTTCCGATTGAGCGCGTCGTCGTCGACCACCAGCACGGTGCGCGGCTTATTTTCCATCAATCCACCTCAGGGTAGTCTGCACAGCAATATCTCTTTCACTGTTGCAAGGAACAATTTGTATTGAATCGGCTTCGCCACATAACCGTCGCAGCCGGCGGCGAGAATCCTGTCCTCGTCGCCTTTCATGGCAAATGCCGTGAGCGCGACCACGGGAATGGCGCAGGTTGCCCGATCTCCTTTAAGCATGCGCGTGGCGTCAAGTCCATCCATACCGGGCAATTGGATATCCATCAAAATCAACGCCGGCAGATGCTCGCGCGCCAATGCGATGCCGTCGCGGGCATTCGTCGCTTGCAATACTTCATATCCCTCGCGCCGCAGCAACAGGGTGGCCAACTTCATATTGGCCGGCGTATCTTCGATGATCAGGATTCGCTGCGTCATTGCGCCAGGCTCCCTGAGTTCCCCGTTAAAGCCCGTTGTACCTCGGCGATAAAACGCGATTGATTGAAACGCGCTTTATCGACGATGGTGTTGGCGTAATGATTGAGTACGGAATGCTCGTCCGCCGTCAGATTTTTTGCGGTGACGATAATGATGGGAATCGACGCCGTGGCGGTATTGGATCGCAGCGATTCCGCCACCATCAGGCCATTCACTTCAGGCATCAGTAAATCGAGCACGATCAGGTCCGGCCGCTCTTTATGGGCGAGAGTCAAACCTTCCTGCCCGCCGTAAGCGCAAAGCGGGCGATAACCGCTTTCGGCGGCATACAGAGCCAGCCGCTCGACCGCGCGGCTGTCGTCATCGACAATCAGTATCGAGCAGGATTGGGTTTCGCTGCGCGACAAATGGCTCAACGGCAAGCGGCTCACCTGCAAGCGCGCCAACCGCAGGGTCGCCACCAGTTCTTCGCGGCTCACGGGTTTTTGCAATACATGCGACGCACCCAGCGAAAAACCTTTTTGCATATCATCCGAAATCGACACAATCACCACCGGGACTTCGCGCCATGGCGACTGCAGCCGCTTGAGCTGACCGAGGAAATCCCAGCCGTTGATGCCGGGCAAAAAGATATCGAGGATAATCACCGCCGGGTGCACAGTATCCATCAAACCCAATGCTTCCTCGGCGCTGCTCGCGCGCACCACAGTCATCGCCTCGGCTTCCAATTGCAAGCTGATCAGATCGGCCGCGGCCGGATTATCTTCGACCAGCAGCACCAGGCATGCTTCCCGCGCCAAGGCTGCGGCCCGGGCATTGGCGGCCGTCAGCGAAACCTCTGGTTCCCGGTCGGCGCTGTCTGCGCGCCATGGCAGCCAGACCGTAAAACAACTGCCTACGCCCGGCTCGCTGGCCAATGCCACGGTGCCGCCCTGGAGTTGAGCCAGCTTCATCACCAGCGTCAAACCCAGGCCGGTGCCTTCATAACGCCGGCTCAGCGACGAGTCGATCTGCACAAACGACTGGAATAAACGTCCGGCGTCATCGGCGGCAATACCGATGCCGTTGTCTTCCACGGAAATTTCCAGGAACTCGGCGCAGTCGCTCGGCGGCAGCGGCATTTTTATATAGGTGCTCATACTGGTGTGGCGCGCTTCGATTTCGCCGCGCGAGACCCGGCGTGCACGTAACGTCACACGTCCGTCGTCGCGGGTAAATTTCACCGCGTTCGACAACAAGTTATAGACGATCTGTTTGGTTTTCCGCAGATCGGCCTGAATCGTTCCCAGCCCCGGCTCCGCCCGGCCATGCAAGGTAATCCGGTGTTCAATCGCACGTTCCCTGACGATGGACAGGGCGTGGTCCAGCAACTTGCCGACGTCTATCGGCTCAAGCTCCACGGTCATTTGACCGGCCTCGACTTTGGACAAATCAAGGATGTCGTTGATCAACGACAACAGATGCCAGCCGCTGGTAAAAATATCATCGACATATTCGTGTTGCTCGGGCGGCAGGTCGCCCAGCAGCCCATCTTTAAGCACTTCGGAAAAGCCGATAATCGCGTTTAACGGCGTGCGTAATTCGTGCGACATATTCGCCAGAAATTCCGATTTGCGCAGCGTCCCCTCTTCGAGTTCGCGATTTTTCTCGGCCAGCACCAGATTCAGCGCCTCCAGCTCCAGACTCAATTGTTGCGCCTCAAACGCCTTCTGCAACTCGCGGCCATACGAACCGGCCAGCCTGGCGTAGAGTTTGCCGTTTTCCAGCAGCAAGATCAGCAAAACAAAACCCGAGGCCAGCAAACCGTAAATGCGGCCGATATAAAAGCCCAGGTCAAAACGCCCATGGTTGAGCGCCGCCGATAACGACATATCGAAAATTCCGGTGCATAACACCACCATCACCCAGAGATCGAGTACCGAATGAGGACGGCGACAACGCCATAGCGCATACAACGCGACCAGATCGACGAACACGATGAGGCCCACTACCAAAAATAAATTGGGCGCGTAAAGGCTGGAGCGCATCAGTATCGGCAAATAATCGTGCAGCCCCGTGGTGACATAGATCAAGGCGGCACACACCAGGGCTACGGCGACGATACAGAGTAAAACAATGGGCGCGGTGCCCTGGCTGAGGCGCTTGGCGACGGCGCTTGCGTCGCCGGCCACCAGACCGGATGCTTCGCGATTATTGCTTAAGGCATAACACAGCACCAGCAGCGGAAAACCTATGTGCCAGAACACGTAGATCCATACCGTGGTTTGCGTACCGGCCCCGAGCAAACCGGCGGCGGAAAATACACCGGGAAAGGTCAGCGCGTGCATCGCCGCCAAAGAGGCGGTCAGCAGGTAGGCGCTCGCCAATATCAACAGCGAGCGCGAGCGCAAAATAGTGTATTGCCCGAACAACAGCGAAGCGGTGATCAGGTCGCACACCACCAGGATCGATTCGTAGATCAGGACAAAAGAGGGAACTGCGGGCAGTTGGCGTTTGGCGAAAGGCACGACCGCACAAAACACCATCGCCGAAACAATCACCACCCCACGCGCCAGCCAACGGTCTCCGCGCTCGGCGGTCAAGGTCGAGAGGAACATCGGACGGACGTCGATCATTTCGCGTGCCATACCCTTCCTTCCAGATGTTCTGAGGAATGCAGTAATACCGAACTGTCTTGTATGGGTATTTTTTCTAGCGTACCACTCGCAATAAGGTATGCAAAGGCAGCAGTAACACTGAAACCACGGTCAGGCAGGGCTTTTCGCGGCGATCATTACGTTTTTGAAAGAATCGTAATTTTAATGAATGATTCGCGCGGCTTTGCGGGATGCGATGCGATACGCCCGGACTGGTACTTTATGCCGACGGACCGAGGCTCAAGTCGAGTTGAATTGATGGTTCGCGCCGTCGGCGAATCGGCCGCGTCCGGGTTATTCAAGCACAGCGTTACGTATACAAATTGGGCTCGGGCAAAATCCCCTCCAAGGCATAGCGGCCGATCGCTTTTATCTTGTAGTCGATCGGGTCATGCAGCGTATGCGTGCGCGCATTACGCCAGAATCGATCGAGGCCCAGCGCGGCGTGCGTGGCGCGCGCGCCGCACACGTCGAAGATCGCTTCGGTAACGTCGAGCGCCGCGCGATGCGCCAACACTTTGGCTTCGGCGACCGCGAGTGCAACCTGCGCCCGTTCCGCCGCCGCAAGTTGTTCACCCTGCTGCCAGGCGGCCTCAAGCAATAACGCCGCGCGGTCGGTCAATGCCTGAGCCGGTGCGATCTTCAAGCGCATTTCAGCAAAGCGTTGAATCACGTAAGGATCGTCGGCGCTGCGTGTCACGCCCGAGGCAAACCACGGCCGGGTATATTGCATGACGTAAGTACGCGCCTCGGCAAATGCCCCTTCGGCAATGCCCACAAACAAGTTGGCCAGCAGCAATTGTGACACCAAGGTGCGCAAACTGGCATAAGGACTCGCCGGTGCTTCCGAGCGATGCAGGATATCGTCGCCGGGCACCTGCACCTGCCGGAACGACACGCTGCCGCTATCGGTCTGACGCTGTCCGATGGGGTCCCAGTCGTCGTGCACCGTCACGCCGTTGCGATCGGTTGGGATCACCGCCACCACCGTCTTGCTGTTCTTGTCGTCGCTCGGCCGATGCGCCGAAATCACCATGCGGTGCGAGCCCATGGTGCCCGAACAGAACCCCTTCACACCGTCGAGCACCAGCCCATCCGCATGCTCCACCGCGGTCAAGCGAGTGTCGACCGGGTTGACCGCATTGCCCCACCACCAGCGCTGCTCAACGGTGCCGCGTAAATAGCGCTCGCGCTGTGCCGGATTGCCCCAAACCAGCACGCTGGTCACTTGCAAATATTGGAAACCCAGCAGATGCGCCAGAGCACTATCGACATTGGCCAACCGGCGCAGCAAGGCGTAGGTTTCGGGCCAGCTCGCGCCTTGCCCGCCATATGCAAGCGGAATGGTCAAGGTAAGCAGACCGGCATCGGCCAGCATCTGTTTTTCGCGTGCGGCATGGCCGCCGCGGCGATCACGCTCGGCCGCGGTCGTGCGCAAATGCTCCAGCAATTCGGTGAGGTCCGGCCGGGGGGTGCCGGTAGTACCGGCAGACTGGCGATCCTGTGACATGCCTGATTTCCGTTATGCAAAACGGCAAGTATAACGAGGCAGGGCATGGCTCGCTTGAGGGATTTTCTTACCCGATTTACTGCTATGAATAGTGTTTACAAGGCTAAAGAAACCGCCGCTCTTGCGCCGCGCGCAGCAAGGTCAGCAAAGCGTGGCGTCCGGCGGCCCGCCTTATGGCCTGACGGCCCGCGCCTTGGCGGCTGCGCTGCTCAACCGGCTGGCGGCAGATCGGCTTGAGGCAGATCGGCTGACAGATCTGCTTGAGGCTCGCACAGGCTGGTCCAGTCGACTTTGGGAATAATGCTGGCATCGAGGGCGCTGCCCAGGGACAGGTTGGTCAAGCTGACGCCCCGCTCTCGCAGCAAGGGCAGCGCTTTTCTGAAGGCGGGCTCGATGTAAGCCGCAAAATCGCTTTCGATGCTGCTGGGTTGCATCGATTCGCGAGTTTCATAAAAGCGCGGCACACTCAGGGTATTACTCAAATCCATACCGTGGATGCAGATATCCTTGTAGCCAAGCCAAGTCAATACTTGCAATGCGGTGAAGGCAACCGTTTTGCAATCGAAGAAACCGCGTCTCAAGTCAAAGCTGTAACCGAGCGTCGCGGCGGCATCGAACTGAACCACGTCGGCGCTGGATACCTGCGGCAGTTCCGCATGACCGCGACCCGGCATAAAGGTCGGCTCGCAGACGTCTTCCATCATATAAATCTTGCAGCGCAATGCGCTGACCGGAAAGCGCTGCAGGACGTACCAGAGAATTTGCGGCGTAATAAATAAAATAAAATTCTGCCGCAGAATTTTCTCAATCAGATCGGGCCGTTTCTTGACGAAATTCGTGTCGATCATGCAGTAATAGTCGAATTTCACCGGATACCGGTCGATCAAGGCAATGGCGCCGTTGACCCCGAGCACGGACGCCATGGGCAAACGCTGGTAATCGATGCTGGCGACCGAGGGACCGGTCGCGATCAGGTGCACCCGCCCCCCCGCATGCGGCACAATTTTTTTGCCGTTTTCCAGCGGAATAGGGGTGCCGCGAAACGTCAGCGTACGAATCGCGCCTTGCACATCACGTTCAATTTTGAAGTGATGCCACAGGCGGTCGCTGTGACGATACGAACGATCATGGGTCGCGCGGTAAAGCATGCGACACATGGCTTCGTAGAGCTTACGGAGTGCGGGGGGAGAACTAGCGAAATCTCGACGGCGATCCAGCCCCAATACTATCGATTCCACCACACAATCCTATTGATGAAGTGGCATGATCGTAATCAATCACAATGGGCAGTACAACCGCACAAAATTTCAATTTATGACAAAAATATGTTTCCTGAAATAATACACATTACCCCAAAAAAACCGGATCACTCTCGCCTTTAAGAAAAATCGGACATAGGCTGATTGAGCAACAAACACAAGGACTTGCCCGATCCCAGCGGCGCCGGATCGGATGCCGTTTCAGGCAACCGTAGTTGCACTCATTTTGAAGAAAGCGTCAAGCAAAGAGGATTTATAAACCACACCCAGCAGGGTTTTATCGTGCTCGCCGCGAATCACCGGCAAGCGCTCGCCCTGGTGCGCCATAAAGCATTGCAAGGCCTCGTTGAGCGACATATCCGGCGTGATGCAGCGAAATTCGGCTTGAACAAAATCGGCGGCCTGCTTATGTTCCAGATCTTCTTTGGCGAGCATGGCCGAGGTCAGGCGCGACAGCGCGACCACTCCGCAAAACAAGCCCTCGGGGTCGACGATATAAATATATTTGACGGGATACTCTAAAAACACTCGCGTCAGATCTTTGAAGCTCGCAACAAGCGGTAATACAGTCTCGGCCGGCCGAATCAATTCGACCATGCGGGTGGTGCGCAAGCGCAAGCGTTCCTCGGCCTCTCGTTGCCGCCGCAGCGTGATGTCATACATCGAAATACCGCCGGTGCGCGAGATAAAGTAAGCAATCACACACGACAACATCAGCGGCAGCACGACCTCATAACTCAAGGTCATTTCAAAAATCATCAAAATAGCCATCAGCGGCGCGTTGCTCGCCGCGGCCAGGCTGGCCCCCATGCCCACAATCGCATAAGCAAAAGGCGCTGAAGTCGCCGCCGGCCAAAGCGCATGGACCGACTGGCCGAACAGGCAGCCGACCGCGGCACCGACGAACAAGGTGGGAGTAAAGATCCCGCCAATCGCCCCGGAACCCACCGTCAAGGCGGTGGCGATGATTTTGAATACCAGCACCAGGACCAGCGTTTGCCAGACCCACGGTTCATGCAAAATGGAATTGACCACGCTATAGCCGTTGCCATACACCTGCGGCACCCAGATCGACAGCAGCCCCACCCCAAGTCCACCCAAACCGAGTCGCAGCGGCAATGGCACGGGCAGGCGCGCCATCTGTCGCTTGGACCCATCCAGCAACTGGAGAAAACGCGGCGCGATGACACCGGAAACAATCCCCAGCAGCACAAATAACACCAGTTCCCGGCCAGAAATCACGGGAAATACCGGCATCATGTAGGGCGGCTTGTAACCGGCGAATTCGCGCATGGTGACGTTTGCCACCACCGAAGCCACGATCACCGGCCCAAAGCGCTCCATGGCAATGGTGCCCAGTACGATTTCGGTGACAAACAAGGCGCCCGCGATCGGCGCGTTATAGGCTGCGGTAATCCCGGCCGCGGCACCGCACGCGACCAGCAGTTTCAGACGCTCCGGATCGAAATGCCGTACCCGCCCCACCACCGACGCGCACATCGCGGCCAGTTGCACCATCGAGCCTTCCCGCCCGATCGAACCGCCGGTGGCAATCGTAGCCAGCGACGACAGGCTGCGCATGACCGTATAACGCACGGGAATCCGGCCGTCGCCGATGGCAATCGCTTCAATGTAGTCGGAACTCGGCGCGTTGCCGGCCCAACGGCGGCTCAACACCAGCAGCAGCCCGGCCGCCAGCCCGCCCAAGGCGGGCAACGCCACGCGCACGGCAACCGGCAGTGAACGGCCCATTTCGACCAAAGCCCCGGGCCGCCCCACCAGCAGAGTTTGCAGCGTGGCAATGCCTTCCCGGAACACTACCGTGGCACAGGCCCCGACAAAACCAATCACAGCAGCCCAAACCAACGTCGAATGAATCTCCGAGAGGCGGAAGCGATCTTGAGCGCGGGTGCGCAAACGGAGCAAAAAGGCGAGCACGAGATTTATCTAAAGAACCACATGGGGAAAGGCGGCGTCCGGCTTGCCGCAACGCCAAGTCGCGCCCGGCGGGCCGCGCCCCGCCACCGTGCCATAAGCCGTGCGCAAAAACAAGCTTGGCCGCCAAGTCCGCCGCGATCCGCGAGAAGGCGGCTCACCGCCGGCCGTGCCTGGCCAACTGCGCCCAACAGGCCTCACCTAACAAACCGCGCCTGGCCGGCCGCACCTGGCCGGCCGCACCTCGCCGGCCGCACCTGGCCGGCCGCACCCAAACCAGCCGTGTTGGAAACCCCGGGCTGACGTAAAATCAAAGCCGCACGCGCCGCCCGGCGCTCCACCCGCTTACACTACGCCCGCCTCGTGTCCACACCCGCCTTCACCCAGCCTGCCGCCCCGCCGCTAAAATCTCAGCCCGGCTTGCCCGACGGCCTGCCGCTGCCG
>JAMFSV010000021.1 GCA_026225455.1 Burkholderiales bacterium
GAAACGGGGGAGAACACATCAGCGCGACAAACACTATATATAGTGTCAGTTCGCGCTGTTGCTACCAAGTATAGTGGACTTTTGAGACTATAAAAACTGAATTATTTAGTTATCCATACTTGACAGAGGCACGGGGGCCATCTGGCTTGGCGGCAGCCGCACCGGGCTGAATTTGGAAGCAATTCTAGCGCGCTAAAATTGCGCCGAAATGACGATAAGGGAAATATTGATCGCTCAGGCCGCAGGACGATTGACACAAACGCCAATCAAAACCGGCGCCAGGATCGGTCTTGCGCCCAGGGGCGATATCCGCATGGCCGGCCAGTGCGTCGATCGGGTAAGCCACGGATAACGCCCGAATCAGCGCCGCCAAGGCCGTATATTGGGCCGGCTCGAAAGAGGTGGTGTCGCTGCCCTCCAACTCGATGCCGATGGAAAAATCGTTGCACCGCAGCCGTCCCGCATGTTCCGATGGGCCCGCATGCCAAGCGCGGGAGTTGCAGGAGACAAATTGCTGCACCGCCCCGGTGCGCAGGATGACAAAATGAGAAGAGACCCTGACCCCACGGATTTCCGCATAAAACGGGTGGGCGTCCCAGTCCAGCCGATTCAGGAAAAAATCGGCGATGGCCCCCCCGCCGAATTCGCCGGGCGGCAGGCTGATATTGTGAATGACGATCAGAGAGGGATCGACGCCGTCAGGGCGAGCATCGAAATTCGGCGAATCCAGCCGGGCGATCGGCATCGCGGGTTCGCTTGCAGCAAGTTCGGCTGAAGCAGGCGCCGCAGGACCAAGCGCAGTTGAAGCCGGCACGTTGGAATCAGGCGCTTGCGCCGCCCCGGCCGCTCGGCACAGCCAGCCGTCGTCACCGATCGCCCAAACCCCGCTCATGACCCGGCTGGTGCCGATGCGCGCGCATGCTCGGCGCAACAGAAGTGCCCACCACCGACCGTGAGCGATTCGCTCTGCGGAATATAAACGCCGCAGGTGTCGCAGCGCGCCATCGGTTCGGCCAATTGGCGCGCCGGAGCCGCGGCACGGCCGCTGGCCCCCGGCGGCATGTTGCTGCGAGCGGCGCCTTGATTGACACCCTGCTGGGCCCCGCCCTGCTCACGCCGGGCGTTGACGCGCCCAGCCGCGGCCCGCGATTGCCGGCGCACCCACCAATTAATCAGGAGAATTATGCCCAGCCAGAAAAGAATTCGTTGCATATCAGGTGACCGCACGGTGCAAAAGAACTTCGAGAACAAACCGGCTGCCGACGTAAGCCAGGAATAACGAGGCAAACGACGCCAGCACCCAGCGCAGGGCCGCCCGGCCGCGCCAACCGTATAAACCGCGCCCGATCAATAAAGCGCCGAACATCAACCAGGACAAGACCGCAAATACCGTCTTGTGATCGAACAGCATGGCACGATTGAGCAATTGCTCGCTGATTAATATGCCTGAGATCAAAGTCAGTGTCAGCAACACAAAACCAGCGGTAATCAGGCGAAATAATAATTTTTCCAAAGTCAGCAAGGGCGGCAGCGTATCGAGCCAACCGCCGAGCCAGCCGCCATCCGCTGCGGGCCGAGCCCCGGGACCGCGCATGGCTTTCAGGCGCCGCCCCACCAGCAGCATCAGCACCGCATGCAATGCCGCCAGCGCCAATAGGCCGTAAGCCACATTGGCAATCATAAAATGCAGCTCAAATAGCGGGTCGGCCGCATAAGACAGTACCCGCACGCCGCCAAAGGCCAGCGGCATCAGCGTCGCGACACAGGCCAGCGGCAGCGCCAACAGCCCCAAACCGTCGAGCGGAAAAAAGA
>JAMFSV010000022.1 GCA_026225455.1 Burkholderiales bacterium
AGCAGGCCTAAGCCGTTGCGGGTTTGACGCGTTCAATGATGTGCGGGCGTATTTTGGTGTATTACGCTTGCATGCGGCGCCCGGAAGTTATCTGGACGTGGCGCGGATGAGGGAAAGAACGCAGAGTTAAACTGCTGATTTCGCTCTATTCTGTTGCTTGTATGACGGGCTGGCGGTTCGGCTTGGCGCGGTGCTCAGCCAATCCGGTCTGCTGGCTTGAAACGGTAATACAGCGGGCGGCTCCCGGGTGCCAATGCGGCGCGGCCGGGATTTCGCCACACCTGCAATGCTGCTCGAGGCCAACGGAAAAATCACTATGCCAATTGCCTACAAACGCGTTTTACTCAAACTTTCCGGCGAAGCCTTGATGGGTGACGACACGTTCGGCATCAATAGGGTCACAATCGAGCGCATGGTCGCCGATATCGCGGAAGTGGTCAATCTGGGTGTGCAACTGGCTGTCGTCATCGGTGGTGGCAATATTTTTCGCGGCGTCGCCGGCGGTGCCGCCGGGATGGATCGCGCGACCGCCGATTACATGGGGATGCTGGCTACCATGATGAACGCGTTGGCGCTGCAAGACGCCATGCGCCATGCCGGTATCGAAGCGCGCGTTCAGTCCGCGCTGCGCCTGGATCAAGTGCTCGAACCCTATATTCGTCCCCGCGCCATCCGCCAGCTTGAAGAAGGCCGGGTGGTGATTTTCGCCGCGGGTACCGGCAATCCGTTTTTTACTACCGATACGGCAGCGGCGCTGCGCGGTTCTGAAATCGGTGCCGAGGTGGTGTTGAAGGCGACCAAGGTCGACGGCGTCTATTCCGCCGATCCGAAAAAAGACCCTACCGCCACGCGCTACACCACGATTACCTTCGATGAGGCGATCGGGCGTAATTTGCAAGTCATGGATGCCACGGCGTTTGCCCTGTGCCGTGACCAGAAATTGCCGATCCGGGTGTTTTCCATCAATAAGCCCGGTGCGCTGCGTCGTATTGTTGAAGGCGAGAACGAAGGTACGCTGGTTCACGTCTGAGAAATCCGTGGCGGGTCGCCGCCGTGTTTGCGGCGGCGGGGCTGGACCTGAACGGTGGGTCCCGACCTTTTCCGCCAAGGACGCCGGTTGCGTCGGGTTGGTTCGCACCGGCCATCATAAAAGAGCTTGGGAGTATTCATGACAGTTGCAGAAATCAAGAAAAATGTCGACCAGAAGATGCAGCGGTCGATCGATGCATTTAAAAACGACTTGGCCAAAATCCGTACCGGACGCGCCCACACGGGTTTGCTTGACCATATCCAGGTTGATTATTACGGTTCCATGGTGTCGATTTCTACGGTTGCCAACATGACCCTGGTGGATGCGCGCACGATAGGCGTCCAGCCATGGGAAAAGAAAATGGTGCAAGCCGTCGAGAAAGCCATCCGCGATGCGGATTTAGGGCTGAATCCGGCGACCCAGGGCGACCTGATTCGGGTACCGATGCCGGCACTGACGGAAGAGCGTCGCCGCGAACTGGTCAAGGTGGTCAAGAACGAAGCCGAAACCGCCAAGGTGTCGGTGCGTAACTTGCGTCGCGATGCCAACGAGCAATTGAAAAAATTGGTCAAGGACAAGGAAGTGTCGGAAGACGACGAGCGCCGCGCGTCGGATGACGTGCAGAAGTTCACCGATAAATTCGTTGCGGAAATTGATAAACTTGTCCAAACGAAAGAAGCTGAGATCATGACGGTTTAACGTCGTCGAACTCCGCGCATTCTGAACGTTTTGGTGACCATGGGCCCTATGAGTTCTTCTGTTGGCATGCCCGACACTACCGCAATCCCACGTCACATTGCCATCATTATGGATGGCAATGGGCGCTGGGCTACGCAACGACGCCTGCCGCGGGCGGCCGGCCATACCAAAGGTGTGGACGCCGTGCGTGGCGTGGTTGAGGCGTGTGCCAAACAAGGCGTCGAGTATTTGACGCTGTTCGCTTTCAGTTCTGAAAATTGGCGGCGCCCCAGCGAAGAAGTGTCGTTCTTATTGCGTTTGTTTGTTTCGGCGCTGGAGCGCGAGGTGGCGCGCATGCACGCAAACGGTATCCGTTTGCGGGTGGTGGGCGATCTGTCGATGTTCAACGCCCGAATCCAGGATCTGGTGCGTCGCGCCGAGCAAAAAACCGCGCAAAATACCCGTTTGACACTGACGATTGCCGCCAATTACGGTGGCCGTTGGGATATCCTGCAGGCGACGCGCAAGCTGGCCGAGCGGGCTGCGGCCACGGGCGTGGCGGAGCCTATCGATGAAGCCGGATTTGCCGAGCATTTGGCGATGGCCTATGCGCCCGAGCCCGATTTATTTATCCGCACGGGCGGCGAGCAGCGGATCAGCAATTTCCTGCTCTGGCAAATGGCTTATACCGAACTGTACTTTACCGATCAATACTGGCCCGATTTCGACGCAGCGACGCTGGGTCGTGCCATTGAGTCGTTTCAGCATCGCGAACGCCGCTTTGGGCGCACCAGCGCTCAGTTGGCGGACCAGGCGCAAGGAGCCGATACTCTCTCATGCTAAAAGCGCGTGTCATCACGGCCCTCGTGTTGCTTGCGGTGTTTCTCCCCGTGACGTTGTTTGCGCCGGTTAGCGGATTTGGCGCGCTTATTGCGTTTGTGTTGATTTTTGCTGCCTGGGAATGGGCTCGTTTGCTTAAACTTGGCCGTACCGGCACGCTGGTTTATGCGGCGGTTGCCGCCGCCGCGCTGGTGGCCAGCATGCATCTGCTGAGCAGCAGCGAAACCAGTTTTTACAGAGCCTCCGCCGTTTTCTGGGTGATTGCCGTACCGTTTATCCTGTTGCGCAAACCGACCCTGACCGGGCGTGCCTGGCGTGGCATGTTGCTGGTGGTCGGAGTGATTTTGCTGATTGCCTGCTGGTATGCGCTGGTGAGCGCGCGCATTTTGGGCGTGCCTTTTGTTTTGTCGCTGCTGCTGGTCGTCTGGTTTGCCGATATCGGCGCCTATTTTGCGGGTAAGGCTTTGGGCCGGCACAAACTGGCGCCTAATATCAGCCCCGGCAAAACATGGGAAGGGGCCTTGGGCGGCTGGGTGCTGGTGATGCTGCTGGCGTCGGTGGCGATCGGCAGCGGCGCCTGTGCGCCCAATCTGTTTTCGCGCCTGGCGGGTGAGATGGGCTGGTTGCGCGCGCTGCTGGCGATTACCATTCTGGTGGCGTTCAGCGTGGTCGGCGACCTGTTTGAATCGCTCTTGAAGCGGCAAGCCGGGGTCAAGGATTCCAGCGGCTTGCTTCCCGGTCATGGCGGTGTGCTGGATCGTATCGATGCACTGCTGCCGGTGCTGCCGCTTGCTATGTTGCTGCTGGGCTAAATGCCGCACGCGGCTTGAGTGATCAATGACTATCCAAACTCCCAAAACTGAGCGCCTGACCCTGCTGGGCTCGACCGGTTCGATTGGCGACAGCACGCTCGATGTGGTGGCGCGTCATCCTCAGCGTTTCTCGATCTTCGCGCTGACCGCTCATCGCAACGGCGCGAAGTTGGCCGAACAATGTCTGCGCTTCGCGCCCGAATGGGCGGTGGTCGGCGACGCGGCCACGGCGCAGCAGCTCGAAACCACCTTGCGCGCCGCGGGTAGCCGCACTCAAGTGGCCTACGGCGAAGCTGCCTTGCTGAGCGCGGCGTCCGATGCGCAGTGCGACACCGTGGTGGCCGCCATCGTCGGTGCCGCAGGCCTCAAGCCGACACTGGCCGCGGCACGAGCCGGCAAGCGTATTTTGCTGGCGAATAAAGAAGCGTTGGTGATGTCCGGCGCCCTGTTTATGGACGCTGTGCGCGATCATGGCGCGACCCTGCTGCCGGTCGACAGCGAACACAATGCGATTTTCCAATGCCTGCCTGCCGGCCCGCAGCCTCACGGCGGCGTGACCAAGATTACGCTCACCGCGTCGGGCGGGCCGTTTCGCACCCGCGAACCGGCAACGTTGGAAGCCGTCACGCCGGATGAAGCCTGTGCCCATCCCAATTGGGTCATGGGGCGCAAGATTTCGGTCGATTCGGCAACCATGATGAATAAAGGCCTCGAAGTGATTGAGGCTCACTGGTTGTTCGGCTTGCCGCCCGATCGCATCGATGTGCTGATCCACCCGCAAAGCGTGATCCACTCGATGGTGTCCTATGCGGACGGGTCGGTGCTGGCCCAGCTCGGCCGTCCGGATATGCGCACACCGATTGCGCACGCGCTGGCTTTTCCTGGACGAATCGACTCCGGGGTGGCATCGCTGGATCTGGTCGAAATTGCCAAACTCACTTTTGAACACCCCGACTATCAGCGTTTCCCTTGTCTGAAACTGGCATTCGATGCATTGCGGCAGGGCGGCAACGCCAGCGCGGTGTTAAATGCGGCCAATGAAATCGCGGTCGAGGCATTTCTTGAGCGCCGTATCGGTTTTATGCGGATTGCGGCGGTGGTGGCCGGCGTGCTCGCAAGAATCCCGAATTCGGCGGCGGGCAGTCTTGACGATGTCTTTGAGACCGATGCACAAGCCCGTCGGTATGCGGGTGAAGAGATTGCCCGCCTGGGCGCCGGGGCGCTCGCCGGATGAACTTTCTCAGCGCACTGGCGGCGTTTGCTCTGGCCATCGGCATCTTGGTCGTGGTCCATGAGTACGGGCATTACAGCGTGGCGCGCTGGTGCGGGGTGAAAGTTCTCAAATTTTCGATTGGCTTCGGTAAACCGTTATATTCGTGGACCAGCCCGCGTACCGGCACCGAATGGACCTTGGCCAGCCTGCCCCTGGGCGGTTACGTCAAAATGCTGGACGAGCGTGAAAGCGAGGACGCGATAGCGCCGCAAGATTTGCCGCACGCCTTTAACCGCCAATCCGTAGGCAAGCGCGCGGCGATTGTCGCGGCAGGCCCGATCGCCAATTTCATCCTGGCTATCGTGTTGTTCGCCGCTACCTATGTGGCCGGTGTCAGTGAGCCTATCGCCATGTTGGGCAACCCTGCTGCGGGTACCCTGGCGGCGCAGGCCGGGGTGCGGGAGGGCGACCTGGTGACGGGAGTCATGCAAAGCGGGCAAGCAAATTCCAACGTCACGGCGGTGCATTCGTGGACCGATCTGCATTGGCAATTGCTCGACGCGGCGCTGGATCATCGCACGGTCGTGCTGCAAGCCAAACGTGCAGGGTCTGACCAAACCGTGCCGCTCGACTTCAAGCTGATTCCCGCCGGAATGGATCGCGGCGCGGATGACGATGTCGATCTGGTCGAGTCGCTGGGTTTCGTGCCGGGCGGCATTTCAACCTTGGTGGCGAGTGTCGCGCCGGGGAGCGCGGCAGCGCTGGCAGGTTTGCAAGTACAGGACCGGATCGTGGCGATTGACGGTAAGCCGCTGGCCGACGTGAACGCGTTTGTCCAGACCATTCAGACCAGCGCCGGGCATACGCTGGCATTGGCCGTGGAGCGCGCGGGTGTGCCGCTGCAACTGCAGATTACGCCGGTGACGGCCAAAGATGCGACGACCGGCTTGCCGGTCGGCCGGATCGGGGTCGAGATGGGGGCGCAGTTACAAACGGTAAACGTCCGCTATAACCCGCTTCAAGCGCTGACGCTGGGCGCGCAAAAGACTTGGGATATTTCTGTTTTTTCGCTTAAGACATTCGGCCGGATGCTGTCTGGCCGGGCCTCTCTGAAGAATTTGAGCGGCCCGGTAACCATCGCCGACTATGCCGGGCGTAGCGCCCGGATGGGCCTTTCGGCCTTCATTTCGTTTCTCGCTTTGGTCAGTATTAGTATCGGTGTGTTAAACCTATTGCCGATTCCCGTTTTGGACGGAGGCCATCTGTTATATTATTCGGCTGAGGCCGTGACGGGTAAGCCCGTTTCTGAGCGTTTGCAGGGTGTTTTGCAGCGGGTCGGGATTTTTTGCATTCTCGCGTTGTCGATGATTGCTCTATTCAACGACCTGACACGTTTGATTCATTTCTAGATAGCCGGCCTTAAGTGGTGTAGCGGTCATTGCGTAAATGACCGCGCCGTTTCAGCCCAATACAGCTAAAACCTGGGGAAGCAAGTTGTTCAAACCACATCGCTTTGTTCCAAAGACGGTCGCGGTTGCAGCGGTCGCTGCATATAGCATGATGGCCCATGCCGCACAGCCTTTTGTCGTTAAGGATATCCGCATCGAGGGTCTTCAGCGCGTCGAAGCCAGCACGGTATTCGCGTACTTGCCGCTCAAACGTGGCGACACGTTTACCGATGACAAAGGGTCGGAAGCCATTCGGGCGCTCTTTGCGACCGGCTTTTTCAACGATGTCCGGGTTGCCACAGACGGCGATGTCGTGATCATCCGCTTGCAGGAAAGACCCGCCATTTCCGGCGTCGATTTTTCCGGCGACAAGGAATTCGACAAGGAAACCCTGAACAAGGCGATGAAAAGCATCGGCTTGGCCCCAGGCCAGTACTACGACAAGAGCCTGGTGGACAAGTCCGAGCAGGAGTTGAAACGTCAATATCTGTCGCACGGGTTTTATGCGGCGGAGGTTACGACCACCATCACGCCGGTCGACCAGAATCGCGTCAACATCCTGTTTTCGGTGCTGGAAGGCCCGAAGGCAAAAATTCAGCAGGTTGCTTTTATTGGCAACCACGCCTTCAAAGCGAGCACGCTTGAAGACGAAATGCAGTTGTCCACGCCGAACTGGTTTTCCTGGTACACCAAGAACGACTTGTATGCGCGCGACAAGCTGGCGGGTGACCTTGAACACATCCGCTCGTATTACCTCGACCGCGGTTACCTCGAATTTAATATCGAGTCGACTCAAGTCCAGGTTGCGCCTGACAAGCAGAGTATGTACCTCACGGTGACCTTGCATGAAGGTGAGCAGTACCACATTTCTGACGTCACGCTGGCGGGTAATCTGCTCGACAAGGAAGCCGAGCTGAAAAAGCTGATGCTGCTGAAAAAGGGTGACCTGTTCTCGGCCAGCAAACTGAAGGATTCGACCAAGGCGATTGTCGACAAGTTGGGTGAATATGGTTACGCCTTTGCGACCGTCAACGCCCAGCCGCAGATCGACCAGGCGCATCATATGGTTGCCTTGACCATGCAAGTCGATCCAGGCCGCCGCGTGTACGTGCGTCACGTCAATATTACCGGCAATAATCGGACTCGCGACGAAGTCGTGCGGCGCGAAATGCGCCAATTCGAAAGCTCGTGGTTCGATAGCCAGCGCGTGAAACTGTCGGAAGACCGGATCAACCGCCTGGGTTATTTCACCGATGTAAAAGTCACCACCTCACCGGTTGAGGGTTCGCCCGACGAAGTCGATGTCGATGTCAAAGTCACGGAAAAACCGACCGGTGCAGTGACGGTCGGCGCGGGCTTCTCCTCTACCGATAAATTGGTGTTGTCGGCCGGTATTTCGCAGGACAACGTGTTTGGGTCGGGTACCAGCTTGTCGGTGAACGTCAATACCGCCAAGGAATACCGCACCATCACGGCGACCCAGGTCGATCCGTACTTCACGGTGGACGGCATCAAGCGCATTACCGACGTTTATTACCGCACTTACGAGCCGCTGCTGTATAGCACCTCGAGCAGCTTTACGATTGTCAGTATCGGCGCCGACCTGAAGTTCGGCATCCCGTTCTCCGAAACCGATACGGTGTTCTTCGGCATCGGCTTTGAAAACGATCGCTTCCAGATCGACTCCGCGACGCCGGAATCCTACCTCGACTATGTGAAAGAGTTCGGCACCAACGTCAACAACGTGCCGTTGACGGTGGGCTGGTCGCGCGACAATCGCGATAGCGCATTGGTGCCAAGCCGCGGTTATTTCACCCAGGCCAATGCCGAGCTCGGCACGCCGGCGGGTGACACCACCTATTACAAGGCCGACTTGCAAGCCCAGTATTACTACTCGTTTGCGCGCGGCTTTGTGCTGGGCCTGAATGGTCAGTTGGGTTATGGTCACGGTTACGGCGACAAACCGTTCCCGATTTTCAAGAATTACTTTGCCGGCGGTATCGGTTCGGTGCGAGGCTACGAGCCGAGTTCACTGGGTCCGCGTGACTCGACCACCAATGATGCAATTGGCGGCGACGAAATCGTGGTGGGTAATATCGAGTTGACCTTCCCCTTGCCGGGCACGGGTTATGACCGCACCTTGCGGGTGTTCACCTTCCTCGACGCGGGTAACGTCTGGGGCCAGGGCAGCAGTTCGATCAACGCGAGCCAGGGTGCGGACGGTCTGCGTTACGCTTATGGTGTCGGTTTGGCATGGATTTCGCCGATCGGGCCGCTTAAGTTGAGTCTGGGCTGGCCGTTGGTCAAGCATCAGGGCGACCAGTACCAGCCGTTCCAATTCCAGATCGGTACTTCCTTCTAACGGAAATAGGACTCACGCAGATTTTCCTGGCAAGGTGTGCTGACGAGGACAGTACAACATGTACGGCGAGAAAGCATTACGCCAGGGAATTTGCGCAGGTCCCAAGAGGGAGCATTGAGGTGGATTTCATCAAGCCAGAGAGGATGACTTTGCGAACCAGCATGATTAAACGAGCCATCGGTGCATGCCTGCTGTCATGTCTGGCCTGCATGGCGTTCAGCGTGCAGGCTCAGGAAACCCGCGTGGCGGCAGTCAATTCCGACCGGATTCTGCGCGAGTCGCTGCCGGCCAAGGCCGCGCAGGCCAAACTTGAGCAGGAATTCTCCAAGCGCGACCATGACTTGCAGGATTTGGCGCAACGTCTGAAAGCGATGTCCGATGCCTTGGATAAAAGCGGCACGTCCTTGTCGGCGGTTGATCGTACGCAAAAGCAGCAGCAAATTGCGCAAATGGATGCCGATTTTCAACGCAAACAGCGTGAATTTCGCGACGACCTGAACGAACGGCGTAATGAGGAACTTGCGGCGGTGCTGGATCGTGCCAATAAGGTGATCAAACAAGTCGCCGAGCAAAATCACTACGACCTGATTGTGCAGGAAGCGGTGTATGTCAGCCCTCGTATCGATATTACCGATCAAGTGCTGAAGGCGCTGGCCAGCCAGACGGCACCGCCTGCCTCCAATTGAGCCTGGCTCGATGAAATACGCCGGAGTGCATGGCTAAGCTTGCACTTCGGCTGCGACAACCGGGTTTTTATAGCCGGTACGGCCGGCGCGGCTCCATCTGTGACATGCCCGGTCTTACGTCATATCACTGAAGGAAAACGGAACGCATGGCATTCACACTCGATGAGTTGGTCAGCCGGTTTGGTGGCGTGGTGATCGGGGATGGAACTTGCCGCATTACCGGCTTGGCCCCCCTTGATCAAGCCGGCCCGCTTCAACTCTCATTTCTGGCCAATCCGAAATACCTGTCGCAAGTTGAGACGACCGGTGCCGCCGCCGTATTGATTACGGCCGCCGAACTGGAAAAAATCGACAGCCGCGACGGCCGTTGTTTCTTGGTGACCGCCAATCCCTACGCCTATTTTGCCCGGGTGGCCCAACTCTTCCTGTCATTGGCGCAACCGGCCGAGCCGTGCGGCGTACATCCGACGGCCGTGATCGACCCGAGTGCGGTGATTGCGGCCTCGGCGAGCATCGGCGCCCACGTGGTGATCGAAGCCGGGGCCGTGATCGGCGAGCGCGTGCGTCTGGATGCCCAGGTTTTTATCGGCCGCCAAGTCAAGCTGGCCGAGGATGTGCATTTATATCCGCGGGTAACCGTGTATCACGGGTGTACTATCGGCGCCCGCGTGATGATACATTCCGGTGCCGTGATCGGTGCCGACGGATTTGGCTTCGCGCCTGACTTCACCCGGGACGGTGGCGAATGGGTCAAAATTCCGCAAGTGGGTACCGTGCGGATCGGCGCCGATGTGGATATCGGCGCCAATACCACTGTCGATCGCGGTGCGATGGCCGATACCGTGATCGAAGAGGGTGTGAAAATCGACAACCAGGTGCAAATCGGGCATAACTGCCGGATTGGCGCTTATACCGTGATTGCCGGTTGTACGGGTATTGCCGGTAGTACCACGGTGGGACGGCATTGCATAATAGGCGGGGCGGTCGGTATCGGCGGACACTTGACGCTGGCGGACCGGATTACGGTGGCCGGCAAATCGTCCGTCACCAAATCCCTGACCAAGGCTGGGGTCTATTCGGGCACGTTTCCGGCGATCGAGAGTGCCGACTGGAATCGCAATGCAGCACTGATGCGCAATCTGGATAAGATGCGTGCCCGGCTGAAAAAAATCGAAACCCAACTCGAAACCGAACTCGAAGCCGCGCTCAACCCGCCGCGTTGATCGCCAGGAACTCAACGCGTTAATAGAACGCATTAATAAGACGCATTAATAAGACTTAGGCAGTTTTTCCTGAAGGCATGCTGACGAAGACAGTACAACACGTACGGCGAGAAAGCATCACGCCGCCAGAGGAATTTGCGTAAGTTCTAACTAAGCCTAAGCATAAGAAGCAAACTATGAATACACAAGCAATCAACCTAGACATCCACAAGATTCTCACGCTGTTGCCGCATCGTTATCCGATTTTGCTGGTCGACCGCGTACTGGCTCTGGAACCGCATAAGAGCATTCAGGCACTGAAAAACGTCACCATCAACGAACCGTATTTTGTCGGGCATTTTCCGACCCGTCCGGTGATGCCCGGCGTGCTGATTCTTGAAGCCCTGGCGCAAACGGCAGCCTTGCTGACTTTTGCCGAAGCGCCGCACGATCCGGCCAATACCGTCTATTACTTCGTCGGTATCGACCGTGCGCGTTTCAAGCGTCCGGTTGAACCAGGCGATCAGTTGATCCTGAACGTCAAGTTCGAACGTTATATGCGCGGTATCTGGAAATTCAGCGCCAAGGCCACCGTCGACGACGTGGTTGCGTGCGAGGCCGAACTGATGTGCACCATCAAGCATCTGGATGGTGCGGAGAAAACCGAAAGCGGAGCATCTGTATGAGCGACGTGAGTACCTCTGTAAAAATTCATCCGACCGCGATTATCGCGCCGGGTGCGGAAATCGATTCAAGTGTTGAAATTGGGCCTTATGCTGTCATCGGCGCGCACGTGCGTATTGGTGCCGGCTCGAAAATCGGCTCGCACACCGTGATCGAGGGGCATACCACTCTGGGCACCGACAACCGCATCGGCCATTTTGCGTCGATCGGCGGTGACCCCCAGGATATGAAATATGCCGGTGAACCGACCCGCCTCGAAATCGGTAACCGCAATACCATCCGCGAGTATGTGACGATACACGTGGGTACCGCCCAGGATATGGGCGCGACCCAACTCGGCGACGATAACTGGATCATGGCGTATGTGCATATCGCGCACGATTGCCAGATCGGCAACCATACGATTTTCTCCAGCAACGCACAGATCGCAGGCCACGTGACGGTGGGCGACTGGGCTATCCTCGGCGGCATGTCGGGCGTGCACCAGTTTGTCCGCATCGGCGCGCATTCGATGCTGGGCGGCGCGTCTGCGCTGGTGCAGGATCTGCCGCCGTTTGTCATCGCCGCGGGCGACAAAGCAGAGCCGCACGGGGTCAACGTCGAAGGTTTGCGCCGCCGCGGTTTTTCCGCTGACGCGATTGCCGCGTTGCGCACCGCATACCGTCAGTTGTACAAAGCCAGTTTGACGCTGGATGAAGCCAAGCTGCAATTGCGCGAATTGGCGCAACAAGGCGGCGACGGCGATGTGCACGTCGAAGCGCTGGTCAACTTTATCGATACCGCCAAGCGCGGCATTATCCGGTGATGCGGCAGCGTGTGCCGCGTGCAGGTCACGCGCAATGACGGGGGATACGAACCACGCCGCGGCGCCGTTGCGGGTGGCGATGGTGGCGGGCGAACCGTCGGGTGACCTGCTGGCGTCCTCGGTGTTGGCGCAATTGCATCGGGATCTGCCGGCCGAGACCCGTTTCTTCGGTATCGGCGGGCCGCGCATGGGCGAAGTCGGGTTCGAAACCCACTTCGATATGCGTGCCTTGACGGTTAACGGTTATCTGGAAGTGGTACGGCATGTGCCTGAGATTTTGCGTATCCGGCGTAATCTGGCGCATCAGTTGTTAGTCGATCCGCCCAGCGTATTTGTGGGTGTCGACGCGCCGGACTTCAATTTCTCCCTGGAAGAAAAACTGCGTGCGGCGGGTATTCCCACGGTTCATTTTGTCAGTCCTTCGATTTGGGCATGGCGCGGTGGCCGGATTAAAAAAATCGGGCGCGCGGTGGACCATATGCTGTGCGTATTTCCTTTTGAAGCCGCGATTTACGCCAAAGCGGGGATTCAAGCGACTTATGTCGGCCACCCGCTGGCCGACACGATTCCGCTCGAACCCGACACACACGGCGCGCGAGCCAAGCTCGGCCTGGCTCCCGGCGGACCGGTGGTCACCGTCTTGCCCGGCAGCCGTCACTCCGAGATCGCGCGCATCGGCCCGGTATTTCTCGCGGCGATGGCGCTGATGCAGGAACGTGAACCGGCGCTGCGGTTTGTGATGCCGGCTGCGACGCCGGAACTGCACGCGGCGGTGCAAACCCTGGCGGCAGTCCATCCCGGCCTGGCTTTGACCATTACCGACGGCGGTTCGCATCTGGCGCTTGAAGCGGCTGACGCGGTGCTGACCAAAAGCGGAACGTCGACGCTGGAAGCGGCGCTGTTTAAAAAACCCATGGTGATTTCATACAAGGTGCCCTGGCTGACCGGACAAATCATGAAACGCCAAGGTTATCTGCCTTATGTCGGTTTGCCGAATATTTTGGCCGGGCGTTTTGTGGTGCCGGAAATCCTGCAGCAATTTGCGACACCTGAAGCACTGGCTGATGCCACTTTGCGTCAACTTACCGACGAAACAAATCGTCGGGTATTGACGCAATTATTTACCGAGATGCATCACAGCTTGCGCAAAAATGCCGGCGTCGGTGCGGCTCAGGTGATCGCGGCAGTCGCTGCGGGCAAGGGCCGCTGATGACGTTGCCAGCACGCGGAACCGCAGCCGCACGGGCATTGTCCCGTGACACCGCCGGAGGCTCCGGAACCGGCCGTGGACCCGCTCCAAACGGTCTCGATAAGGCTCCGCCGACAGGCTTGATCTGCGGCGTCGATGAGGCCGGTCGCGGCCCGCTGGCCGGCCCGGTGGTCGCGGCCGCGGTGATCCTCGACCCAGCCCATCCGATCGCGGGACTGGACGATTCGAAAGTGCTCTCCGCCAAAAAACGCGAAGCATTGTATGTGCAGATCTGCGAGCATGCGCTGGCGTTTTGCATTGCCGAGGCCTCGGTCGAAGAAATCGATACCCTGAATATTCTGCAGGCGACCATGCTGGCCATGCGACGCGCGGTCGAGGGACTGGCCTTGACCCCGGAACTGGCGCAGATCGACGGCAACCGTTGCCCGCCGTTGGCGATCCCGGCACAAGCCATCATCGGCGGCGACGCTTTGGTGCCCGCTATTTCGGCCGCTTCCATTCTGGCCAAAGTCACGCGCGACCGGCAGTTGGTCGAATTGCATCAAGCTCATCCGCAATACGGTTTTGACGTGCATGCGGGTTACGGCACGGCGCGTCATATGCAAGCGCTCGAGCAGCACGGGCCTTGCGTCCACCACCGGCGTTCGTTTGCGCCGGTACGAAAAGCGTGGGCACGGCTCGAAGCCGGTGGACCGCGACCTTCTGCCGCCGCCGAGTCGCAGGCCATTGCCGCCGCCGGAATCTTGCCGGTCAAGGATGTGACGGCATCAGTGTCGACGGCGGCCGAGACCTTGGTTGCGGTGCCGTCAACGCATCAATCGACCGCCCAAGCCACGCCTGACGCCGAGCTTGAATGCGCGGCTGCCAAGCCCAGCGCCGCGAAACTCGATAAGCCGGACGATAAGTTGGCTCAAGCATCCTTGTTTTGAAGCGAGCCATGAAACATCTGACGTCGCGCGACAATCCGCTCTACAAACGCCTGAAAGCCCTCTCCGGATCGGTGCAACAGCAACGCAAAAGCGCGGTCATGCTGCTGGAGGGCGCGCATCTGGCGAGCGCCTTTCTGGAGCAGGGCGCGGTGCCCGAATACTGTATCGTCAGCGATAGCGCTTTGGCGCATGCCGAGATCGGCAGTATCGTGAGCCGGCTTGAAACTCAGCGTGTGGTGGTGCTGCCGGACGCCTTGTTCGGGCAGATATCGACGGTGGTCAACGGCGTCGGTATTTTGCTGCTGGCGCCGGTGCCGCAGCCGTTGTTGGCCGAAAGCATCACCGGCGACTGCCTGATACTCGATGGAGTACAGGACGCGGGCAATGTCGGTTCCATTTTGCGCAGTGCCGCGGCCGCCAATATTCGCCAAGTGTTTTGCGTGAGCGGAACGGCCTTTGCCTGGGCGCCTAAAGTGTTGCGCGCCGGCATGGGTGCACATTTTCTGCTGCAGATCCATGAGGGCCTGGATGCGACGGTGCTGCGGGAAAAATTAGTCGCGCCGATAGCCATCACCGATTCGCACGGCGCCGGCTCGCTGTTCGACATCGACTTGCGCGCGCCGTTGGCCTGGGTTTTCGGTAACGAGGGTGCCGGGGTTTCCGGCATCTGGCGTGACGCCGCGGCATTGCGCGTCACGATACCCCAGCCGGGCGGTATCGAGTCGCTCAACGTGGCTGCCGCGGCCGCCGTGTGCCTGTTCGACCAGGTCAGGCAGCGGCGTGCTTAAGCCTTTTTGGCCGCGGCCTGCCGGTTAATAACCGGGCCGCTCCAGCCGAATCTCCTGCATCACCGTGGTGGCAATTTCCTCGATCGATTTATGCGTGGACGACAGCCATTTGATGCCCTCGCGGCGCATCATCGCTTCGGCTTCGTTGATTTCGTAGCGGCAATTTTCGAGTGCGGCGTATTTGCTGCCCGGACGGCGCTCGTTACGAATTTCGGACAAGCGGCCCGGTTCGATCGAAAGGCCGAAAATCTTGCCCTTATAACCCACCAGCGGGGTCGGCATGCGGCCGCGCTCGAAATCTTCGGGAATCAAAGGGTAATTCGCGGCCTTGACTCCGTATTGCATCGCCAGGTAGAGGCTGGTCGGGGTTTTGCCGCTGCGCGACACGCCCACCAGAATCACATCGGCATCTTCCAGGTTGCGATTGCTTTGGCCGTCGTCATGGGCCAAGGAAAAATTGATCGCCTCGATCCGGTTGCGATATTCGTCGGTGTCCGCGGCCTGGTGCACGCGCCCCATGGCGTGGTTGGATTTGACCTGCAGTTCTTCTTCCAACGGAACGATAAAGGTCTGGAACATGTCCATCACTAGACCGTTCGATTTTTTGACGATCTGGTTCGATTCGCTATTAACCAGGGTGGTGAACACAATCGGACGCCGGCCATCGATTTCGGTGGCCGCATTGATTTTGTCCGCGGCCAAATAGGCTTTGTCGTGCGAATCGATAAACGGCAACCGGATCAGGCGGAATTTCAGGTCGAATTGCGACAGGATCGAATGGGCAAAGGTCTCGGCGGTAATTCCGGTGCCGTCGGAGACGATAAATACGGTGGGTGGCATAAGTGTGTCCCGTCGAGGGTTGGGTGGCGGCACCATTCAAGCACGGCGCTGGGATTGCAGGCGCGGGGCCGGTGGCGGGTATCCAAAGCAAGCAAGCCGGCACGGTTCGACGACGGCCGCACTATATTGCCTCTTGTTATCCGCCCCTTTTTTAGAGGGAAATGAGCTGAATGGCGCAGCGGCGCTGTCCGGCGGGAGAAAATCACCCCGCCTGAGCTTGACAGGTAATTTAATCTACGGAAATTACTGCACTGCACCACAAGCCCATTCCCGGCACGGTAGAATAGCGGCAACTTGTTAGATAAGCAATTGTCACCCCGGTACAGCCGCTTGCGGCCTATCCGGTGATGATGGCGATTATTTATCCAACAGGTTGAGCACTGCTGGGGTCGACTTCAATTTGGCAGCAATGAGTTGACTTCAAGCGATGTTGGCTGCGGCACTTCGCGCGGGATTTTCCCTGCGGCGTGTGCCGTGTCGCATCGACGCCGGCGCTCCCCACGCTTTCTTCACACTTTAGGACTTTTTATGACCCAAGCAGCACATGATGGCGCGTACGTCGTGCCATTCGAGCAGTTGCGAATGACCGATGTTGAAGTGGTCGGCGGTAAAAACGCATCGCTCGGAGAACTCATCAGCCAGCTCGCCAACGCGGGAGTTCGGGTACCTGGCGGCTGTGCCACCACGGCACTGGCATTCCGCGATTTCCTCACGGCCAATAACCTGACGCAGCGTATTGCAAAACGCTTGGAAACGCTGAATATCGACGACGTCAAGGCCCTGGCTGAAGCCGGCGCTGAAATTCGTCAGTGGATCATCGAGGCGCCGCTGCAGCCGCGTCTTGAGCAAGAAATCCGCGACCAGTTTTTGCGTTTGCAACAAGGCTCGCCCAACGAACTGTCGTTCGCGGTGCGTTCATCGGCCACCGCCGAAGATTTGCCCGACGCGTCGTTTGCCGGACAGCAGGAAAGTTATCTGAATGTGGTCGGGATCGACGACGTGCTGGATCGTACCAAACACGTATTCGCCTCGCTGTACAACGACCGTGCGATTTCCTATCGCGTGCACAAAGGTTTTACCCATGCCGAAGTGGCGCTGTCGGTCGGGATTCAGCGCATGGTGCGCTCGGATACGGGTGCGGCCGGCGTGATGTTTACGCTGGATACCGAATCCGGTTTTCGCGATGCGGTGTTTATTACATCCAGCTATGGCTTGGGCGAAACCGTGGTGCAGGGCGCCGTCAACCCGGACGAGTTCTACGTCCACAAGCCGGCCCTCGAAGCCGGCAAGTTCCCCGTCATCCGCCGCAGCCTGGGCTCGAAGCTGATCCGCATGGAGTTCGCCACGCCTGAAGAAAAGGCGAAG
>JAMFSV010000023.1 GCA_026225455.1 Burkholderiales bacterium
CATCTTGAGCTATGTGCTGCTGAAGATCATCGACCTGGTGATCGGCATCCGCGTGACCGAAGAAGAAGAGCGAGAAGGGCTCGACATCTCTTTGCATGGCGAACATGTCGAGTAAGTAGGGCGTTGCTGCCTTCGCTGTCAGTCGTCAGCGAGCAGCAATCAGTGCAATAGCAATACCGGGTTCACAGAGAGTAGCGAGATTGGCCCGCCTACCCAGGCGGGCTTTTTTTTACTCAAAAAAACGGCGGGTAGACTGCATCGTCTAGCTGTTTGCGCTGATTATGTGGTGTCAGGTGCTTGTAAAGTCGGTTTGAGTCCCAATGTACATGGTCTACAATCGGCGATCCACCGCCCAACTTATCAGCTCGAGAGATCAATGGTCCCGCATTTAGTTACCGCGTTGAACGGTCCGCTGCTCGATTTGGAGCGAAAAATCCTGGCTGCGACCCCGGCTATCGAGCGCTGGTTCAGGCTTGAGTGGCAGGAGCACACCCCGCCGTTCTATTGTTCGGTCGATTTGCGCAACGCGGGTTTCAAGTTGGCGCCGGTAGATACCAATCTGTTTCCCGGCGGTTTTAATAACCTGCCGCTGGAAATTTTGCCGTTGGCGGTTCAAGCCGCGATGGCCTCGATCGAGAAAATCTGTCCGGACGCGAAAAACCTGTTGCTGATCCCCGAGCGGCATACGCGTAACGCGTTTTACCTGGAAAACCTCGCGCGGCTGGCCATTATCATGCGCCAAGCCGGCCTGAACGTGCGTTTCGGCACCCTGGACGAGGAAATCGATCAGCCGGTCACGCTGCAACTGGCGGGGGGCAACTCGATATTGCTGGAACCGTTGGAGCGCACGCCGCGTCGCCTGGGCCTGAAAAATTTCGATCCGTGTTCGATTCTGCTGAATAACGACCTTTCGGCCGGCATTCCGCCCATCCTCGAAAACCTGCATGAACAATATTTGCTGCCGCCTTTGCACGCGGGCTGGGCCACACGGCGCAAATCCACGCATTTTTCGTGTTACGACGATGTGGCGAAGAAATTCGCCAAATTGATCGATGTCGACCCATGGATGCTGAATCCTTATTTTGCCCGCTGCAGCGACGTCGATTTCCAGGAGCGCACCGGCGAGCAGGCCTTGGCCGATACGGTCGACGCGGTACTGAAGAAAATTGCCAAGAAATATCGCGAGTACGGCATTCAGGACAAGCCGTATGTGGTGATCAAAGCCGATGCCGGCACCTACGGCATGGGCGTGATGACGGTGCGCGACGCTGCCGAAATCGCCGGGCTGAATCGCCGCGAGCGCAGTAATATGTCAGTGCTGAAAGAAGGGCTGGAAGTGCACGACGTGATCGTTCAGGAGGGGGTGCATACCTTTGAGCGAGTGAACGAAGCGGTGGCTGAGCCGGTGGTGTACATGATCGATCGTTATGTGGTCGGCGGTTTCTACCGGGTTCATACTGAACGGGGCGCCGACCAGAACCTCAACGCGCCCGGCATGCATTTTGTGCCCTTGGCTTTCGAGCATGCTGCGTTGCCCGATGTTAACGCAAAGCCGGGTGCGGCGCCGCCGAATCGCTTTTATATGTATGGCGTGGTGGCGCGGCTGGCCTTGCTTGCGGCTTCGATCGAACTGGAAAAAACCGATCCGGACGCGATCCAGGTTTGAGTATGACGGCCGCGTGCCGTGCACCGGCAGTTGGCCGGCGCTTGAACGACTCGATGTTTAACGATTTTTAGCGACGCGACCGGCGTCCGAGTGACCATGGATATTCTATTTATCGCTGACCCGCTGGACGCGTTCAAGATCTATAAGGACACGACCTTTTCGATGATGGCTGAAGCGGCACGCCGCGGTCATCGGATCTACGCGTGTGAGCCGGTCGAGATGGCCTTGGCGGGCGGGGCGGTCGACGCCCGGGTGCGCCGGATCGAGATCGTTGCCCAGCACGATCATGCGGGACCCACGCCCTGGTACCGTGCCGAACCTGCTGAAATCACCGCGCTGGCGCATTTCGACGCGGTGCTGATGCGCAAAGACCCGCCCTTCGATATGGAATATGTCACGGCAACCTGGTTGCTGGAGCATGCCGAGCGCCAGGGCGCGCGCATCTTCAATAAGCCGCGCGCGATTCGCGATCATTCGGAAAAGTTGGCGATCGGCGAATTCCCGCAATTTGTCACCCCCACCCTGGTCACGCGCGACTTCAAGCGTTTGCGCGCATTCCACGAAGAGCATGGCGATATCATCTTGAAACCGCTCGACGGCATGGGCGGCATGGGCATTTTCCGCGTCCGCGCGGACGGCATGAACCTCGGTGCGATACTCGAAACGCTGGGGGATAATGGCGCGCGTTCGGTGATGGCGCAAAAATTCATTCCCGCCATCAGCGAAGGGGACAAGCGCATTCTGTTGATCGGCGGGCGTCCGGTGCCGTTCGCGCTGGCGCGTATCCCGCAGGGCAATGAGGTGCGCGGCAACCTGGCTGCGGGCGGGCTGGGTGTCGCCCGTCCTTTGAGCGAACATGACCTGAAAATTGCTGAAACGCTGGGACCGGTTTTAATCGAGCGCGGCTTGTTGCTGGTCGGGCTGGACGTGATCGGCGAGTCCTTGACCGAGGTTAATGTCACCAGTCCCACCTGCTTTCGCGAAATCACCGAGCAGACCGGTTTTGATGTGCCCGCGATGTTTATCGACGCGCTGGAACTCGCCGCGGCTTGAAAGAAATTCGCCGCGGCTTGAAAAGGATTCGCCGTGGCTTGAGCGGCGCTTGAACGATTTGATCCGGGCGTGAAGCCCGGCGCGGTTGCCGTAAAAAAGATTCGTTGAATTTTCACTACACTCGCTTGGATCGGCCGTTGCAGGGTTGCTGATACAATCAGATATCGCGTGGTGAGCCCTGCAGTTCATCTGCCCGGTGCTTGCCACATTTTGCTGATGTGCGAGGCTCCAGCACGGTTGGATTTTCGCGGAAGATGACGCTGATATGGCCGGAATTCTAATTATTGCGCATGCGCCGTTTGCAACCGCCCTGCGCGATTGCATTGCGCATATTTATGGCGGCTTGCCCGCTCGGATCGGTGTGATCGACATTACCCCGGACTGCGATCCGGTGCAATTGATCGCCACCGCCGAATCCGAGTTGGACCGTTTGATGGAAGAAAACGGCGCGCTGGTGCTGACCGATTTGTACGGCGCAACACCGTCCAATATCGCCGCGCGACTGGCCTCCTTACCCAGGGTAAGGGTCCTTGCCGGGGTTAATTTACCGATGCTGGTACGCGCCGTGTGTTATCGCTCGATACCGCTCGATACGCTGGTCGATAAAGCGCTGTCGGGCGGCATTAAAGGGATTCAAGCCGTCAGTCCGCCAGCCGATCCGTCTGCGGCGGTCAGCACGCGCGACGCCCTTACTTCTCCTTTGTCTTGTTCTCCGGATCATCATGCAGCAACGTGAAACCACCATCGTGAATAAACTGGGGCTGCACGCGCGCGCCTCGGCAAAATTGACCCAGCTTGCCGGGCGTTTTCAATGTGAAATCTGGATGACACGCAATACTCGGCGGATCAACGCAAAAAGCATCATGGGGGTGATGATGCTGGCGGCCGGGATCGGCAGTACGGTCTTGATCGAGACCGAAGGGGTCGACGAAGTCGAGGCGATGGATGAACTGCTGGGCTTGATCGCCAACAAATTCGGCGAAGGTGAATAATTTGGCCGGCCAGTTCGACGCCGTCGGTTCAGCGCGTCGAATCAGCGGTTTTGGCATGGCCGGAAGCGCATTACAGTACGTAAGATTCACCGCGGTTTTTGGGCAGAACCTATTTGATGGCGGATGGTCTGATTGCTGCGTTTGATCAAGATGGCCGGCATCCGGGTTCCACGCGAACCGAGGACTGGTCGAGTGAGTTCGACTTTGCGTTGACCCTCGCCGCTCGGCGAGGTTTATAACAGTCTCAAGGAGACGCGTTTGTCGTTCACGCTGCATGGAATCCCGGTTTCTCGCGGCATCGCCATCGGGCGAGCGTATCTGATTGCGCCCGCTTCACTCGATGTCGATCATTACCTGGTCGCGCCGGACGAGATCGAAGCCGAAGTGGCGCGCTTTTGCGCGGCCCAGGACGTTGTGCACAACGAACTCGAGACCTTGCGCGTCGAGTTGCCGGCCGATGCCCCCGGCGAAATGGGCGCCTTCCTGAACGTGCACATGTTGATTCTGCGCGACGCGATGCTGGCCGAGGCGGCCGTGGTGCTGATACGCACCCGCCGTTATAACGCCGAATGGGCGCTTACCGAACAACTTGAACAATTGAGCAAGCACTTCGACGAAGTCGACGACGAATACTTGCGCGAGCGCAAAGCCGATCTTGAGCAAGTGGTCGAGCGGGTGCTGAAAGCACTGGCCGGATCGCCCTCGGCGGCATCGTTGGTGGCGAACGGAGTGGCTGCGGCCGAAGGCGGTGCGCGCCATGAAATGATTGTGGTGGCGCACGACATTGCGCCGGCCGACATGATGCAGTTCAAGACCCAGACTTTCAGGGGTTTTGTCACGGACCTGGGCGGGCGCACTTCACATACGGCCATCGTCGCGCGCAGCCTGGGCATTCCCGCCGCGGTCGGGGTGCAGCAAGCGAGCGCGCTGATCCGCCAGGACGACCTGATCATTGTCGACGGCGATACGGGGATCGTGATTGTCGATCCGGCACCCATCATTCTGGAAGAATATTCCTACCGCCAAAGCGAAAAAGCCCTGGAGCAACGCAAGCTGCAGCGCCTGAAGTTTTCGCCGACACAGACGGTGGACGGCACCAAAATCGATTTGCTGGCGAATATCGAACTGCCTGACGATGCCGCCGCGGCATTGGGGGCCGGCGCGGTCGGGATCGGCTTGTTTCGTACCGAATTCCTGTTTATGGGCAAGCATGAGTCGCCCGAAGAAGAGGAGCAGTTCGCCGCCTACCGCAAGGTGGTGACGACCATGCAGGGTTTGCCCGTCACCATTCGCACCATCGACGTCGGCGCCGACAAGCCGCTCGACCATCGTTCGGCCGAAGGTTTCGAGGCGGCGACCAACCCGGCTCTGGGTTTGCGTGCGATACGCTGGAGCCTGTCCGAACCGCAGATGTTTCTGACCCAGTTGCGCGCCATCTTGCGCGCGTCCGCCTTTGGCCCGGTGAAGATCCTGATCCCGATGCTGGCGCATGCTCAGGAAATCGATCAGACGCTGGACCTGATCCATGAGGCCAAACTGCAATGCGATGACGCGGGCTTGGCCTACGACCCCAACGTCAAGGTCGGCGCGATGATTGAAATTCCAGCGGCGGCGCTGGCCGTGCAGATGTTCTTGAAGCGGCTCGATTTTCTCTCGATCGGCACCAACGACCTGATCCAGTACACCCTGGCGATCGATCGGGCCGACAACGCGGTCGCCCATTTGTACGACCCGCTGCATCCCGCTGTATTGGGCCTGATCAGCCACACGCTGAAGGAGGCGCAGCGTGCCGGCGTGCCGGTTTCGGTGTGCGGCGAAATGGCCGGCGACCCGGCGCTGACGCGCCTGCTGCTGGGCATGGGGCTGACCGAATTTTCCATGCATCCGAGCCAGTTGTTGTCGGTCAAGCAGGAAGTATTGCGCGCCCATCGTCCGAATCTGGAAAAACCGGTGCAAGACGTGCTGGCGGCTTACGAGCCGGCCGAGTTGCAGGCATCCCTGGCGCGCCTCGCGGCGATCTGATTGTGGGGCTATAGCCCCTCCGATTGCTGACCGACCCCACGTTTTCCGGAGCGTGGGGTTTTTTGTTTTTCAGGCGCAGGCGGTGCGGGTGTCCTGCGCCGGCGTCCCGCGCATCTGTCCCGCGCATCTGTCCCATTTAATCCGCGGCGCGACCAGTGACCGCGGCGTGGCGGGACACAGCTAGATATGCCGGGCACCGCATACCGGACAGTCGGCCTGACGCGCAATGCGCAGGGTATTCCATTCGGCGCGTAACGCATCGTGCAGCATCAGACGTCCGGCGAGGGTCTGGCCGACATCGGCGATCAGCTTGAGTGCCTCGGCCGCCTGCATGGCGCCGACGATGCCGACCAAAGGCGCGAAGACGCCCATGGTCGAACAGGCGACTTCTTCAAAGGCCTCGTCAGGCGGAAAAATACAGGCGTAACAGGGGGACGCCGGATCGCGCGCATCAAAGGTGCTGATCTGCGCATCGAAACGCAAGGCGGCCCCCGATACCAGCGGGATCCGATGCGTTACGCAGGCGCGATTGACCGCGTGACGGGTGGCGAAATTGTCCGAGCAGTCGAGCACGACGGTGGCGCGCGGCACCCAGCTTGCCAGAAAGTCGTCGTCGGCCCGGACTTGCAGTGCATTGACCCTGACCTCGGGATTGAGTTGCGCCAGCGTGACCTGGGCTGAATTGACTTTGGCTTGTCCCACCGCGGCCGTGGTGTGAATGATTTGCCGTTGCAGATTGGTCAGGTCGACCTGATCCGGATCGGCGATGGTGAGGGTGCCGATACCGGCGGCGGCCAAATACATGCAGGCCGGTGCGCCGAGACCGCCGGCGCCGATCACCAGTACGTGCGCGCTTAGAAAGCGTTGCTGGGCTTCGATGCCCAGCTCGTCGAGCAGGATATGGCGCGAATAGCGCAGCAGTTGATCATCGTTCATGACGCGTTATTCTGTGCGGCAGTTTGCCGGCCGGGCGATAGATAACCTTGCGCGCCGGCAAAACGCAAGCCGGTTGCCGTGGACCGGCAACCGGCGCTGACCGCCCTGGTGCGATATCGACCTCATCGCAACCTCATCGAGCAGGCCGGTATCGCACCAATGCGCTTATTTACTTCGCTTATTTATTTCTTTTCCGCGGCCGATGCGGCTACCGCGGCACTTGCCGCGGGGGTGCTAGCAGCCGCTGCGCTGCCGGCCTTGGCGGCCGAGGCGGGCTGGTCCACCTTATCCATCGGGTCTTCCGTTACCACCATGGCTTTCGACAGGACCACCGGTTGTCCCATCAATTCGTGCAAGGCCTGCTGCGCCATGAAGTCGTTGGTGCTGCCTGGCTCAGGCGGAATCCGGTTGCGATCTTTCTCGCGCTGTTCCGCGGTCTTTTTCGCATTGGTTTCTTCCAGGTTGCGCAGCAATTGCAGGCGATCCGCCTGGCGTTGCTCGGCTTCCTTCTTCTCGTTCGGATCTTGCAGATTGGCCAGATGGTTCTGGTAATCGGCTTCACGTGTCACGAGCGCATCGTCGGGATCGCCATCGGCATATTGATCGACCACGAAGTCCGGGCTGATGCCCCGGTTCTGAATCGAACGGCCGCTCGGCGTGTAGTAATACGCCGTGGTCAGGCGCAGCGCGGTATCCGGCGTCAACGGCCGGACCGTCTGTACCGAACCCTTGCCGAAGGTGGTTTTACCCATCAACTGCGCACGATGGTAATCCTGCAGCGCGCCGGCGACGATTTCCGAAGCCGATGCGGTGTAGGCATTGGTCAACACCACGATGGGCACGGTCTTGAAGATGGCCGGCAGGTTTTTCAGCGGATCGGAGTCGAACGACGGCAAACGATAATTGCTGAACGTGTCGCGGTAGGTTTGCTTCGAGTCGGCGATTTGACCGTTGGTCGAGACCACCACCGAATTGGCCGGCAGGAATGCACCGGCAACACCGACGGCGCTTTGCAGCAGGCCGCCGCCGTTATTGCGCAAGTCCAGCACGATGCCCTTCAGTTGCGGGTCGGTACGCGCCAGATCGGTCAGCTTGGCGGCCAGGTCAGGCACGGTCCGCTCCTGGAAGCTGGTGATGCGGACCCAGGCATAACCCGGCGCGATCATCTTGGTCTTGACGCTTTGCACTTTGATTTCAGCGCGCACTACCGTGACCGGGAACGAGCGCTCATCGGTCTTGCGATAGATGGTCAGGGTGACCTTGGTGCCTGGGTCGCCGCGCATCATCTTGACCGACTCGTCGAGTGTCATGCCGCGTACGGGTTTGTCGTCGATGCGCGTGATCAGGTCGCCGGGACGAATGCCGGCGTGGGCCGCGGGCGAATCCTCAATCGGCGAAATGACTTTGATCAGGCCGTCTTCCTGGGAAATTTCGATCCCCAGGCCGGCAAATTTGCCGCGCGTCTGTTCCTGCAATTCCGAATATTCGGTTTTGTCGAGATACGACGAATGCGGATCGAGGCTGGATACCATGCCCTTGATCGCCGCCGTCAGCAGTTTTTTGTCATCGACGGGTTCGACGTAGTCGCTTTTGATCTGGCCGAAGACTTCGGCGAACAGCCTGAGCTGATCCAGGGGCAGGGGCGCTAAGTCGTTGGGTTGTGCGGCGGAAGAGAACTGCAGCGTGGCAAACGTTCCGGTCACGAGGCCGGCGGCAACCAAGCCGATATATTTCAAGTGTATGCGCATAGATCAGTCAGTGAATGGCCTTCGTCAACTCGTCAGCCGAGGTGCTGTGAGTATAACTGGTTTGCCTTTTGCCACGGGGGTTAGCAAGCAGCTTGATTCGATTCGACAACGGGCTCGGCTTAAGGTTCGCGGCGGGCGGGGCGGTCGGCGTTCGCGGCCCTTGCCGATAAAGTGCCGGGAGCGGGGCGCCGGCCGCGAGCCAGCGCGAGCCGGCAGAGCCTCCGGCTTGCCGCGTGGGCGCCTCGCGGCCGATTCCTTCGGCTGCCGGGAGATGACCGCGGGGCGGTGCTTAGCCGGCTTTTCCCTGGCTCGCGACAGCGGCTTGGGCATGGGCAATCGCTTCCGCATTGCCCAAATATTCGCGTTTGATCGGCTTCAGGTCGGCGTCCAACTCATAGACGATGGGAATGCCGTTGGGAATATTCAGGCCGACGATGTCATCGTCTGAAATATTGTCGAGATATTTAATCAGCGCGCGCAGCGAGTTGCCGTGGGCGGCGATCAAAATGCGCTTGCCGGCTTTGATGGCGGGCGCGATCGACTCGTTCCAGATGGGCAATACACGCGCCACGGTATCTTGCAGGCACTCCGTGAGCGGCAGTTGTTCGCGTGCGACGCGGCTGTAGCGCGGGTCCGCAAAAGGGGCCCGGGCATCGTCCGGCTGCAGGGCCGGCGGCGGGGTGTCGTAGCTGCGGCGCCAGATATGCACTTGCTCGTCGCCATATTGGGCGGCGGTTTCGGCCTTGTTCAAGCCCGACAGCGCGCCGTAATGGCGTTCGTTCAGGCGCCAGGCGTGCACCACCGGGATCCACATCAGGTCCATTTCATCCTGCACGTGCCACAGGGTGCGGATCGCCCGCTTGAGCACCGAGGTGTAGGCAATGTCGAAGCTGAAGCCGGACTCTTTTAACAGGCGGCCGGCCTCACGTGCTTCGTTGGCGCCTTGTTCGGTCAGGTCGACGTCAACCCATCCGGTAAAGCGGTTTTCCTTGTTCCAGGTCGATTCACCGTGGCGGATTAGAACGAGTTTGTACATGTTGGGCGCAGTGTGAGTAAGGAAAAGGGACGATCGTGAGCAGTCAAATAGGGGCAAATCAAACGGCCTAAATGCAATGATTTGCGCCCAGTTTCAAAGACATCCCGCATCGCAGCAAGGGAGTATTTTATAATGATCGGATTCCAACCACCATTTGGCGGATTTTCCGTGAAGTTTTTCACCGATTACACCCATGTTTTACTGATCGCAATCGCAGCTATTTCGGGCTTCTTGCTCCTCTGGCCGGTCTTGCGCCGCGGCAGCGGGATCTCGGCTGCGGATGCTACCCTACTGATCAACCGCCAGAATGCGGTCATCGTCGATGTGCGTAACGCTGCCGAATTTGCCGGCGGTCACCTGCCGCAGGCCAAGCATTTCGATATTGCTGAGCTGCAGGCGAAAGCGCCTCAGATCAACAAAAACAAAAAAACTCCGCTGGTGCTGGTCTGTCAGACCGGTCAGCGAGCGCAAAAAGCCCAGGCAATTCTAACCGCCGCCGGCTATTTGGACGTGCATGTGTTGCTGGGCGGACTCAATGCCTGGCAGCAAGCAGGTATGCCCGTCGTCAAGGACGGAGCCGCAACATGAACAAAGTCGTGATGTACAGCACGCAGGTCTGCCCCTATTGCCAGATGGCGGAACGCCTGCTCAAATCTCGCGGCGTCGATCATGTCGAGAAGATACTGATCGACAAGGATCCGGCGCGCCGTGAAGAAATGATGACGCGTACCGGACGCCGCACGGTGCCCCAGGTGTACATCGGCGAAACCCATGTGGGCGGCTACGACGATTTGTCGGCGCTGGACCGCGCGGGTGGCTTGCTGCCGTTGCTGCAAACGGCTTGATGCGGCTTGGGGTGGCTTGAGTAGCGGCCTGATCTGCGGGCACAATGCGGCGCGATCAGGCGAAGTTTAATTTGAACACGCAATAAACCACCGTCCGTGGCGTAAGCTGCGATTCGATATTTTCAGGAATTTCACATGTCCGACCAGAACAATCAGCCGTTTTTCAACATTCAACGCGTTTATTTGAAAGACGCCTCGCTGGAACAGCCGAATTCACCGGGGATTTTCCTCGAAACCGAAATGCCTTCAGTTGAAGTTGAGGTCGATGTGAAGGCCGAGCAGCTTGCCGAAGGCGTATACGAAGGTGTCGTTACCGGGACCGTGACCGCCAAGATCAAGGACAAAGTTGCCTTTTTGATCGAAGCCAAGCAAGCCGGTATTTTCGATATCCGCAATATTCCGACGGAACAACTCGATCCACTGCTGGGCATCGCTTGCCCGACCATTATTTTCCCGTACCTGCGTGCCAATATCGCCGATTTGGTGACGCGCGCCGGTTTTCCGCCGATCCACCTGTCGGAAATCAACTTCCAGGCCTTGTACGAACAGCGTCTGGCTCAATTCGCCGCACAAGCGAACGGTGCCGGCAGCAATGATTCGGACATCGTGCTGGCTGACAGCGCTCCGACGCAGCACTAAGCACGCCGGTCCCAAGTGTCCCGGACTGCACGGATGAAAGTCACGGTTCTTGGTGCGGGCGCCTGGGGCTCGGCGTTCGCCAGCCACTTGGCGGCCAAGCACGACACCGTGCTCTGGGCGCGCGACGCCGGCTTGCTGACCCGGATTGCCGAGGCGCACGAGAATACCGCCTACCTGCCCGGGGTGGCCATCCACCCTGCGTTGCGCTTTGAGGCGCACTTTGCCGCTGCGCTGGCGCATGCCGGCGGTGCCGGCGACCTGTGCGTCATAGCCGCGCCGGTCGCTGGCTTGCGCGCCTTGTGCGTCGCGATGCGTGATGCGGGTGCGGGTTTGGGTACGGGTTTAGGTACAATCCCGGCTCAATTTATCTGGCTGTGCAAAGGCTTTGAAGCCGAGACGCAACAACTGCCGCATCAGGTGGTGGCCGATGTTCTGGGTGATGTCCTGGGTACGCGCGCGCATTGCGGCGCCTTGTCCGGCCCCAGTTTTGCGAAGGAAGTGGCGGCAGGTTTACCGGTCGCACTGACCATCGCCAGCGCTTCTGAAGCATGTCGCGATCTGACGGTACAGGCATTCCACCACGGCGCGATGCGGATCTATACAGGCGACGACATGGTCGGCGTCGAGGTCGGCGGCGCGGTTAAAAACGTGCTCGCGATTGCCACCGGCATTGCCGATGGCTTGGGGCTGGGCTTGAATGCCCGCGCGGCTCTGATTACCCGTGGTCTGGCGGAGATGACACGTTTGGGGGTGGCCTTGGGCGGCAGAGCCGAGACTTTTACCGGCTTGACCGGTCTGGGCGATTTGATTTTGACCGCTACCGGCGACTTATCCCGTAATCGCACGGTCGGCATGCAACTGGCCGCCGGCCTTGGCCTGGAAGCGATTTTGGGCGGCCTGGGCCACGTTGCCGAGGGTGTGCGCTGCGCCAGGGCGGTGCTGCAGATTGCCCGGCAGCATCAGGTTGAAATGCCGATTTCCGAAGCGGTCTGCGCCGTGTTATTCGACGGCCGGGCGCCGCGCGATGCGGTAGGTGCCTTGTTGCGCCGCGATGCCACGGTAGAGACCCGCTCGACGGACTAGGCAGCCGATCACGCGCCCCCGGCAAACCCCTGCTGGCGCCACGCTTCAAAGACCACGATGGCTACCGTATTCGACAGATTCATGCTGCGATTGTCCGGCCGCATCGGCAGCCGCACGCGCTGTGCGGTATCGAATTGCTCCAGCAGGCTCGCGGCGAGTCCGCGCGTTTCCGAACCAAAAATAAACCAGTCCCCGGGCATGAAAGTCTGGTCGTAGAAGCGGCCGGCGCCACGCGTGGTAAAGGTGAACATGCGCGCGGAGTCAGGCTTGGCGGTGTGTAAAAACGCTTCCCAGTCGGCATGGACTTGCATTGCCGCGTACTCGTGATAATCGAGTCCGGCGCGCTTCAGTTTGCTGTCGTCCAGCGGGAAACCGAGCGGCTCGATCAGATGCAGGCGGGCGCCGGTGTTCGCGCACAGGCGGATGACATTGCCGGTGTTTGGCGGGATCTCGGGTTCGACCAGTACGACGTTGAACATAATGTGGAGTCTGGAAATGTCAGGGTTGCGATGAATTCGGTTGGCGGCGCGCGCTATTGCGCGCACCGCCGTCTGCGATGCTGTGGTGTGGCGAGGGGGTGCGCAACGCCACCAGATTGGTCACCCGTGCGGCGCCGGCGCGTTTGAGCACGCCGGCAATTTCGGCCAGGGTCGCGCCGGAGGTCATGACATCGTCAACCACCGCGACATGCAGGCCCGCCAAGCCGGAGGCGCAGGTGGCGAATGCGCCGCGCACATTATGACGGCGTTGCCGCGCATCGGCCAGATTGGTTTGCGGTGCGGTGTCGCGCAGGCGGCGCAAGTACGTGCTGGCCGCCTTGGTGTGCAGATGCCGGGCCAGCGGCCGGGCGATCTCCCACGATTGGTTATAACCGCGTAGCGCCAATCGCTGCGCCGATAAAGGCACGGGCACGATCAGATCGGGTGTGACGCCGGCCTGGTGCGCACACTGGGCCAACTTGCCGGCGAACCAGTGCCCGAGTCCCGGCTGGCCGGAAAATTTGAGCGCTTGCGCCAAGGCGTCGAATGGCTCGGCATAAGCGGCCAGTACCACGGTCGCATCGAACTCCGGCGGCGTGGCCAGGCAGGCGCCGCAAGCTTGAGCGTTGCCGCCGGCAAACTCGAATGTGGCGGCGCAACGGGGGCAACGCAGCGCCTTGTTTTCGTCGGATATTGTGTCGCAAGCACCACACACCCGATGCTGCGACAAATTGCCGCATAAAGCGCAGCGACTGGGCAAAGCCAAACGCAGCAGGCCGGATGGCACGGCAGCGTATGCCCGCCGCACCGATGCAAAGGCTGCCTTGACGGCGTGATCACGCATTTTGCCGAGCGCCGAAGGTGGGGCTGTGGAGCGGCATGTATTTCATCAAGCGGGCTCTCGTTATAAGGACCATGCGCCAAAGCCGCTTGCGGCGCGGCTTTACTCTGATTAAATCAAGGCTAACGAGTATACTTTGCAACCATCCCCGAGATTGCACGTCATGCTTGATAAATCCGCCAATTCCGCACGACCCGGTGCCGATCTTCACCGGCTGCAGCGGATTTTCGACCGGCGTGCCCAAACCTTCGAGGAAGTCGCTTTTTTGCCGCGCGAGATTGCTCAGCGCATGCAGGAGCGGCTTGAATATATCAAGCTGCAGCCGCATTGGATTATCGATGCCGGGTGCGGGCCGGGTGCCGACCTGACAGCGCTGCGCAGCCGTTATCCCCAGGCGGCGGTGCTGGGTCTGGATCTGTCGTCGGCGATGGCGCGGCGGGCTCAAGGCGACGTGCCGGCGGCATCCGGTTGGAAGCGTTGGCTGCCTCAGGGTTTGCTGGATGCGGCCAATGCCGCTGCCCGGGCGACCCTCAGCGGTCCGGCGGCTGGCGTGGTGCAGGGCGATTACGCCAAGCTGCCGTTTGCCGGTGCTGCCTTCGATTTACTGTGGTCCAACCTGGCGTTGCAGTGGCATGCAACGCCGGATCAAGTGTTTCCAGAATGGCAGCGGGTGCTTAAAGTGGGGGGCTTGCTGATGTTCAGCACGCTCGGACCGGATACCTTGCGTGAGTTGCGCATGAGTGCGAAACCGGCGGCAACCCTCGATTTTGTCGATATGCATGATTTTGGCGATATGCTGGTGGCCAGCGGTTTCGAGACGCCGGTGATGGACGCCGAAACGCTGACCGTGACCTACAAGACGCCGCAAGCTTTGCTGCGCGATGTGCGGCGCTGGGGCGGCGAACCGCGCAGCGGTTTGGGTCCTGTCGGGCTGGGCGGTCGCGCCGCCTATGCCGGGCAATTGGCTGAGCTGGAGCGGCAGCGGCGCCCGGATGGCACGATTCCGCTGACCTTCGAAGTGATTTACGGTCATGCATGGAAAGCGCCCGTCAAAACCACGCCGGAAGGGTATGGCGTGATACGCCTGGATGAAATCGGCCGTGGCCCGGCGCGCAAGTCGAGCAAGGCTTTGGATTGACGGCGTCTCGATCGATGCGGTGACTCACGAGGCAAGTGATGGTCTGATGCAGTGACCTGATTCTATAGCCTGATTCGGTGGGCCGGCTCATGAATCGGGTCATGGGGCAGAGCCTCAGTCAGTCAGCTTATTGAGCGGCCTATTAAGCGGCCTATGATGCGGGTCAGGTGCGGCAAGTTTCGGGGGCGGCTGCGGTTGCCGGGGCCGGATTGCTTGTGGCGGTTGGGCATCCCGCCTATA
>JAMFSV010000169.1 GCA_026225455.1 Burkholderiales bacterium
GAACAGCAAAACAAGTTCGATGATATGTGGCGATCAAGGAATTCGGTCACTCACGAAACTTCTTTTAGAAACCTTCCATATTGCGCAGGAGGATAAATTTGGCAAAAGTAAAATTTTTTCGCTGCCTTCGAACCTTCGACACCCCATTGTTGAAATCTCCGTAAGCGCATATTGGCAATGGGTGAAATGGCTGCAAGATGCCTCGTCGGCGGCAGTCTTAGCGGTCCTTGTCGATGCCGTCGAGAACTGGGAAAATGCAACCGCAGACATAGCTGCGGAGCGCATGGCAAGTATCTTCAAGAATATTGCGGAACTGGATGTGGACGCGGCGAGTGCCTCTTTAGCCGACTTGGCGCAAAACGCATGGTATAGCAACGTCTCAGAACCAAGAAAATCCCGTTGCATGCGGCTCTTCCAGGAAACTCTACCGATTCTTGACGCGATTTCTGCGGAAGCAGGCAGGCGCGCCAGAGACCGTCTTGTAAGCTCGCTGGGGAGAACTCACTCCTGATGTGATCGTGGTCAAGGCACGCGAGTTAGGAGCAGTCATGATTTTCTTATTTGAAAGACCAAAATTGAGAAAAAGCATGAATAACCAAATTGGTTTGACCCGAGACGGCCCCCGCTAAGGACAATATGGCCAGCGAACAACTCAGCGCGCGATTCTAGACTAGAAAGCCGCAATAATATGAGTGTTGGCAGCGCCCAAATCGAGTATGAGAGAAATAGTACCCAAGAACTGGAGTCGTTCAAGCTAAACAACTAGCTTGAGGTGAGGGGCTTTGCCTCACTCACCCCGTCATCCCCAAGCGCCGCAATACCAGTACCCCGTCATCGGTCACGCGAGGTACCACGGTATTTTCCGCGGCGACCATTTCGACCAAATTATCCTGTTCCAGCGCGATCAAATGCGGGTTGTTCAGCGATACCTGCGTGGGCGCCGACAACAGCAGTACCAGTGTCGCCAATTCATGCGGCGAGAAAAAATGCTTCATCTGGACCTCGACTTTTTCTAAATGTTCGGGAAGCTGGCCGCCGCTTGAGCGGCAGGCGTCATGGCCATTATTTCCAGCGGCCAAATATTGCACGCAGTATGGCCTGCGAACACTTAAACAGAACTTAAAAGACTCAGGTTGTTTGGTTATAAAGCGTTACACAGCTTACGTCTCGGCCATTTGATCTCGCTCAAGAAAGCGAACACGCCGAGAGCCGATAGGGCGGTGATGGCGCTTAACATCCGGCACAGGCAGCCGAATGCGTGAGCATAGGCTTGTAGCAGAAAGAGCCGATCTGGCCCCAGCCCCCGCAGCAGAGCCGTCGCCTGGTCCATTTGGCCTGTCGCCACCCTTTGTGCGGCCTCGGCCAGCGAGGCGGATTGGGTGGCGTCGGCATGTGGCACCGCCCCTTGCAGCGTCAGTTCGATCATTGGTTATCGCTTTTTGCTGCCGGTGTTGCCGGAATTTTCCCGGCGTTATCCGGAAATCGAGCTTGACCTCGATTTCAACGATCGTCTGGTCGACGTGATAGAAGGGGGTTTTGACGCGGTGATACGTAGCGGGCAATTAAGCGATTCGCAATTGGTGGCCAAGCGCTTGGGGCCGTTTTGTTTTGTGCTGTGCGCCTCGCCCCAGTATTTGCAGCTACGCGGCACGCCGCAGGTGCCCGGCGATCTCGAACACCATGCTTGTTTGCGGTTTCGCTTTCCGTCTTCGGGCAAATTGCAGCCCTGGATGTTTCGCGAGCAACGCGAAGACACGGTGGATCGTTATCCCAGCGCATTCACCAGCAACAATATGGAAGCTTTGCGCGCGGCTTCGATCAGCGGCATGGGGCTGGCTTATATGCCGGATTTCCTGGTGCGGGAGGATTTGCAAAGCGGGGCGCTATGTTCGCTGCTGGCCGGTCATTTATCGTATGCCGGCCAGTTCTCGGTGATCTGGCCGTCAAGCAAACAACTTTCGCCCAAATTGCGCGCGTTCGTCGACTTTTTATCCGATCGGCTTTTTCCGTAGCGCCGCACCGCCTCACCACCCGCCGGTCGTTCCAGCGCTTGCCTGGAGCCGGTCGCACAAAACCCAGGGTCCCTGGAGCGCACGATTGCTCAATATGAAACTTCGATGCGCGAGCGCGGCGCACAATCGATCCTGGCGTCGCAACGTGGCGCGGAGGTGTTATTTGGCGCTGCGGCATAACCCCGCGCTGCCGCGAGAGGTGAATCAGGATGCATTCAAGTTGGGTAGATCGGCATCCCGGGTACCGTTCTGCTTTTTTAATTCCCTAAGCTAGTAAGTCTGAGCCCAGGCGTGTGCCGCAACAGTGTGGTTTTCCCCCGACGAACTATGCGGCGGACCACAGGCGAGACGTCGGCGGGCTTAATTTTCCGTTATGATTATTTCCCCGTGCAAGGCAGAAATTGCTGCGCATGCTAGTTTCACAATTTGATTCACGGTTCGACTCATTGCAAATGGGAGGTATGGATATGAATGATATTTACCGCACGGCTTTTTGCGACTTCCCCCTCAATCTATCCTTGCAATGGAACCATGACCGAGATAAAAACCAAGTCATTTCGCTGGACCACGCTTGCGCAATATAATCAAGATTGCCTCAGCGTTTTATCTTTACATAAAACCCGCCGCTTACTGAAACACCTGCTTGCCGGACCGGACACCGCGGACGCCGTGCTCGTCGCGGCATCTTTGCGCCCGTCCCGCATATCTGAGGCAGATGCCTGTCTCATACACATCAATACACCAACAGTCGATCATCCAAGACCCGAACCGGATCTTGCAGGCTACGCACGCGTATGCGGAGCTCCGTTCGCCTACTTGGCCGCCTGCAACCATCGAATACAACGCTGGCGTCGAACCTATTTTGAACGGGGCCGCGCGCTGCCCGCTTTCGGCGATTTCCCGCTGATGCAGCGCTAGCTTATGGGTTGGGCATTTGATGCCCGCTGCCTCCAGCCATCGCGCTTATCAGCTCTCTCTTGCTTAATCCATTGACCCACGCTTTGGCCGGGCAGGCCGTGCCACGCCCAGTTCAAGCGCGCGGTGTCGATGGATCTTGATCTATCAGGAACGACCCATCGTGTCTAATTTTTTAAAGCAACTTGGTTTTAATCAACATTTTTCCACGCAAGCCGACAAGTACAGTGCCGGTTTGCCTTATCGAGTGACCGAGGATTTTGGCCGGCGGTTTGTCGTCTCGGGTGAAGCGGAGGGGCAACTGCAAACCTATGATCTGACCTTTACCCACAAAATCAAACAGGCTCCGATCATCGGAGATTGGATCATCGGTCTGCTGACGGAGTCCGGTACGGTCGAATTTGTCGAGCTCCTCGAACGCGGCAGTTGTTTTCAACGTGTCGCCCAGGAAGAGTACGTGCAGCCGCTCGCCGCCAATGTCGACCGCTTGTTTATCGTGACCTCCTGTACCGCCGAATTCAACATGTCGCGGCTGGAGCGGTATTTACTGCTGGCTCGGGCTAACGGCATCGCGCCCGTCATCGTATTAAACAAGGCCGACTTGGCGCACGATAAAGATGGCTACTATGAACAGATCGCCGAATTGGGCCAAGAAATACCGCTATGTGTGCTCAGCACCTTCGATGAAGCGGGTGTAGCACAACTTAAAAACATGATCCCCCAGGGTGAGACGTGTGTCTTTGTCGGATCGTCCGGCGTCGGCAAGAGTTCGATAGTGAATGCTTTGCTTGGCCTCGATCAACAAGTCACTTTGGCGGTGAGCACGAAAGGCGCGCGCGGTTCACATACCACCACCAGCCGCTCGCTGTTTGTGTTGCCGGGGTATGGTGTCATCATCGATACGCCGGGAATTCGCAGTGTGGGTGTCGCGGCCACCGAGGAAAATCTAAACGATACCTTCGAAGATATCGCGATCCTTATGACACGGTGTGTTTTTCGCAATTGCCGTCATGAGGCTGAGGCGGGTTGTGCTTTATCGCAGGCGGTGGAAGCGGGGCACTTGAGCCCTAGAAGATTGGCTTCGTATAAAAAACTGCAGCGCGAAGCGGCTTATTTTGACGATCGGGATCAAGCCAAGCGTCAGCAAAAGAATGAAGGTAAACAACGTGCCGCTCGCCGTATCAGCCGCGAGCGATTTGAGCGCGAGCCTAAGTAGAGAGTCGGCGGCGCGTTATGTTTCACGCCGCCGGGAGTATGCTCAGCGGTGCCGGCTGCCGGGCTGGAAATAGTTTTCAGCCCGGCCCGTGCTCCATCCGATATCATTTCGGTACCCCGGCAAACGGGGCATCGGCATACATTGCGGCAACCCCGATTCCTCGTTATCTGTATAAGACCTCACGATGACCTCCGCCGACACGCCTCAACCGCCCCTGACCGTCGATCAAGCGCTGCGCCAAGCGGTGATTTACCACAATGCCGGGCAGATGCTCGACGCTGAGCGTCTGTATCGCGCCATTTTGCAAGTGATGCCGCTTCACCCGGATGCGAATCATAATCTGGGCGTATTGGTGGTACAGCTCAAATTCCCGCTCGCGGCACTCGAATACCTCAAGACCGCGCTGGAGCAAAGTCCAAATCAACTGACCTATTGGGTGCATTACATCGAGGCCTTGTTGCAAGCGGGACAAACCTCGTTAGCGCGGCAGGTGCTGAGCGAAGGGCGGGCGCGTGGTTTGGCGGGCCAGGCGCTGGACGCGCTCGATGCTGTGGCCGCCAAGCTGGGCGCGGACGAAACCGAGATGAACGCCGTGATTACGCTATTTAATCAAGGGCGCTATGCCGAAGTCGAGCAACTGGCTCAAGCCATGACAGAACAGTTCCCCTTGCATAGTTTTGGGTGGAAAGTCCTGGGTGCGTTAAGTAAAAAAAATGGGCGGCTTGAGCTTGCTCTCGACATGATGCGGCGCGCCGCCGAATTGGCGCCGACCGATGCCGAAGCGCATAGCAATCTAGGCGCGCTGCTCAGGGAGCTGGGGCAGTTGGAGCAGGCGCAAGCCAGTTGCCGGCGAGCGTTGGAGCTCAAACCGGATTTTGCCGAGGCGCATAACAATCTGGGCAACACGCTCAAGGAGCTAGGTGATCTGGTCGACGCACAAGCCAGCTATCAACGCGCGCTGGAGCTTAAACCCGACTACGCCGAAGTCTATAACAACCTGGGAGTGGTCTTCACCGAAATGGGCGATTTTGCCGCGGCGCAGGGCAGTTGCCGCCGGGCGCTGGAACTCAAGCCGGATTATGTCGAAGCGCATAACAATCTCGGTATTGCGTTGCAGGCGCAGGGCCGCCTTATCGAGGCACAGGCCTGTTACCAAACCACGCTGGCACTCAGGCCGGATTACGCCGAGGCGCATAATAATCTGGGTACCGTGTTCAAGGAACTGGGCTGTTACGCGCAGGCACAACTCAGTTACCAAAGCGCATTGCGGATCAAGCCCGATCATGCCGCAACACTGAGCAATCTAGGTCACCTCCATATGGCCTCAGGCCGCTTTGCCGAGGCCCGGGCCAGTTACCAGCGTACCTTGGAGCTCAAGCCGAATCAAGCCGAGGTGCACAACAGCTTGGGCTATATCTTGAAGGAGCTGGGTCTGCTCACCGACGCCGAAGCGAGTTGCCGGCGCGCGCTCGAACTCAAGCCGGATTTCGCCGGCGCATTCAGCAATTTGGGCATCATTCTGGTTGAATCGGGGCGCTTGGCCGAAGCGGAAATCAGCTATCGGCGGGCGCTCGAGATTGACCCGGCCAACCTGGCATTTCACAGTAATTTACTCTGCGCCTTAAATTTTACCGGTCATCATGACGTGACCTATTGTCTTGAGGAAGCGCGCCGGTATGGCCGGGCGGTAAGCCAAGCGGCGACCCCTCGATTTTCTGCGTGGCCCGGTGCGGCCGTCGAACCTGAGCGCTTGCGTGTCGGCCTGGTATCCGCCGATCTGCGTAACCACCCGGTGGGGTATTTCCTGGAAGGCCTGCTACCCCACCTGGACCGCAAGCATATCGAGCTGTTTGCTTATGCGAGCCACCGCGATGATGACGCGCTGACGGCGCGGATCAAACCTTATTGCGAGGTTTGGCATGCCATGGCGGATCAGAGCAATGAGGCCGTGGCCCGTCAGATACATGCCGACGGTATCCATATATTGCTCGATCTGGCTGGTCACACGGCACAAAACCGGCTGCCTTTATTTGCCTGGAAACCGGCCCCTATACAAGCAAGCTGGCTCGGTTATTTCGCCTCCACCGGCATGGCGGAAATGGATTATGTGCTGGTTGACCCGGTGGGTGTGCCGGCCGAATCAGCGGATCAATTTACGGAAGATCTGTGTTATCTGCCCGATACCCGCCTGTGTTTTACCGCACCGCGGGATGCACCGGATCTGTCGCCGTTACCGGCGTTGACTCGCCATCACCTCACGCTGGCCAGTTTCCAGAATCTGGCAAAAATCACCGATCCGGTGTTGACGCTCTGGAGCCGGGTGCTGGCAAGTGTGCCCGCCGCGCGCTTGCGCTTGCAGAACAAAGCGTTGGGCGACCCTGTAATACGCGACACCGTGCTGCAACGCCTGCGCCGGCACCGCATCGACCCGGCCCGAGTTGACCTGATGGGGCAGATGACGCGAGCCGATTATCTGGCGGCCCATGCGGCCGTGGATTTTATTCTCGATACCTTCCCGTATCCGGGCGGGACCACCACCTGTGAGGCGTTGTGGATGGGGGTGCCGACGCTCACCCTGGCCGGTCGCACGTTGTTGGCGCGGCAGGGCGCCAGCTTGCTGACGACGGCGGGTTTGTCTGCCTGGGTGGCGCATGATGAAGACGGCTACGTCAGGATGGCGGTGGCCAATGCCAGCGATCTAGATCAACTGGCTACCTTGCGCGCCGGACTGCGCGAGCAAGTGGCGCGCTCGCCGTTATTCGACGCGCCACGCTTTAGCCGTAACCTGGAAGCGGCGTTGTGGCAAATGTGGCGCAGCCGCCCACGCTCCGGCACCGCATGACGCAGCCATGGAAATGGCGTGCAAACCGGGCAAGCCGCGCTTGGGGTGTGCCATGCGCCAAGCAGGCCGTCGGCGGACCTGATCTGGGTCTTATGTTGTGCGTACCTTGACCCAGGCTTTCAGCAGCTCCAGATGGGTGGGGTTGATCGTTTTCAGGATCACGCCGGCGCGAAAACCTTCGCGCGTCAACACGCTGCTCATGACTTCGACTTGGCCCGCCACGAGATGTCTTTGAGCGCCGTCAACCGGGTCGGGCATGTTGAGCTCGAACGAAAGCAGTGCGCCTATCTTGTAGGCAATGTCACCGATAAAACCAAATCCGACATCGGAAATTTCCATCACCGTGACATTGGCACTGGTTCCGGCCGACTGAATTGCAGCACGCCACTTCACATGTATCCTTTGGAATTCCCGTCGGTCGCGCAAGGCTGCGGGAAGCGGGCTATCAAATGCATTATTGGGGCCGGTATTAGACATGGTGTGTCGGATAAGGGGTTGATGCGCTACGTCATGCCATTACTCAAGCGGCATCCGCGATCGAGTCCAGGCGGTCGGAATGACTGCCGCTCACGGGGATAACGCCGATCACGTGGATTCGCGGCCCAGCGGCGCATAGCGTGGTCTCATGACAGCTAATGAGGCCCCACTTATGTCTGCAACTGGCCGGCGCGTAATGGAATGTCGCAATGAACGCTGCTGGGTGAAATTCTACGCTCAATGACGCGACCGGATATTATTTCGTTAGATTTCAGTTATTACAATTCTTTATATTATTAGGAATACTATTCAATTTTCCATAGGCCGCTGGGGGCCGGATAAAATTTTTTAATAAATTGAATGTGTGCTGGAGATAGCCGGCCGTCGCAGCAATTACTTCAACGGCCGGCCTCGATCAGGGTGTCGCGAACGGTGGTGTTATGGCGAATAAGCGCGAAAAACTGGCTACGCTGGCGCTGCCGGCAAAAACCGCGCCGACGGCCAGCGCCAATGCCGCGCCGTGGCTGCTGGAAATCGTAAAGCACAATGCCACCAGGGCGGCGCCGGTGGTTTGGCCCAACAAGCGCGCGGTCGCGACCATGCCGCTTGCACCGCCGCTGCGCGAGGCAGGTGCGCTACCCATAATGGCTTTCAAATTGGGCGCCTGGAAAAAACCGAAGCCGGCACCGCACACGGCCATGCGCCAGCCGATATTAAACACACTGGGATGTTGCGGCAGCAGCGCCAGCAAGGTCATGCCGACACATAAGGTTGCCATGCCGATACCGCCCAATACGCCGGCGGAATAGCGATCCGACAGGCGCCCGGCGATCGGACCCATCATCGCGACCACAACCGGCCACGGTGTCATCAGAAAACCGGTTTCGACTTGTGAACGTCCCAGCACCGTTTCAAAGTAAAACGGCAACGAGACAAACGCCAGTCCTTGGGCCGCAAATGAGCAAATTGCAGTGAGCGTCGACAAGGCGAACATCGGCCGGCGAAACAAATCGACCGGCAGCATTGGCGCCGGGTGACCGGCTTGCCGGCGCAATAACAGCGCACCGAAGATCAAGGCAGCCGCAAGTTCAGGCACCACTTTGGCGAAACCTGCGCGATGCGTGGCTTCGCCCAGCGCCAGGATCAGCATGCCGAAGGCGCCGACATTAAACAAGGCCACCCAAATATCGAAACCGTGCGAGGCCCGCGTGGTTTCAGGCAATGCCCTGTAGGCCAGGAAGAAAGCCACCAGGCCCAAAGGCACGTTGACGGCAAACAGGGCGGGCCAAGTACTGACCGAGAGTATCACCGAGGCGACGGTCGGACCCACGGCAAAGGCAACCGCCACAATCAGCGAATTGAAGCCCAGTCCGCGACCGAGCAGTCGCGAAGGATAGATAAAGCGCAGCAGCGCGGTGTTGACGCTCATGATCGCGCTTGCGCCCAGCCCTTGCAGCACCCGAGCGCCGGCCAGCGTCGGCAGCGAACTCGACATTGCGCAGGCCAGTGACGCCAAGGTAAACAAGGCCAGCCCGCCCAGATACACCCGGCGATAACCCACGATTTCACCCAGTGCCGCGAGCGGCAGCAGGGTGGCCACCATGGCAAGCTGGTAGGCATTCACGATCCACACCGAGGCGGCGGGGCTTGCATGCAGGTCAACCGCAATGGCCGGCAAGGCGGTGTTGGCGATCGCCGTATCCAGCGTGGCCATCCCGACCGCGATAGCGATAGCAATAATGGCCCAGCGGCGGGTCTCGGCGGGCAATCCGTCTGCGCTATCCGCGGTGCCGGGTGAGGGTGCTGCGTTGGCCATGCGTTACATCTCCAAGCTGATATTGGTGGATAAATGTGCGGGGCGAAATAAGCGGCACGCCGACCTTATCCTGAAAAATCCCAGTCTAGCAGCAACATGCATTTTGCATGCAATTAGCAGGCGTTTCAGACTATCGAACAGAGAGATCCGCCGGCATTTCGGCTTGGTTTTATCATTTTGAATTAAGCGGCATAGGGTAACCGGCATTAATCGGAGACGCTGCCCGGCAGCGTCGCGAAATAGCGCTTCAGCGCCTCCATCGCGGCGCGTACCTTAACCGGCTCGCCGTCGCGCCGGGGCGTGATTGCCGTGACTGGAATCGGCATGAAGCGCCACTGCGGCAGCAGGCGTACCAGCGCGCCGCGCGCCAACGAGGGCAGCACGTCAGCATGGCCGAGGCGGGCGATACCCAGACCCTGTTCGCACATCTGCTGTAATGCCAACTGGTTGTTGCTCGCGATGCGCACACCGACCTGTACGCGCTGGCGCTCGCCGCCCGCGCCGTGCAAGTCCAGCGCCAGCGTCGGCAGGCGTTCGTCCGCCCGCGCCATGTCGTCCTGCGGCACCTCGGCTGTCTCGCGCGCGGACGCCAGCCAGTGGTGGTTGGTCAGGTCGTGCGGCGAACCGGGCATGCCGTGGCGCTCGACGTAGGCTGGTGCTGCGCACAGGATTATCTCGAACTCGCACAGCCGGCGTGCGACCCAGCCCGAGTCGGCAAGGTGGCCGGCGCGGATGGCAATGTCGATGCGGGCGTCGATCAGGTCAATCATGGCGTCGTCGACCAGCAGGCGCAGCAGCAGTTGCGGCGACTGCGCGAGCAGCGGCGCGAGCGCCGGGGCAATATGGGCGGCGAAGCCGACTGGTGCCGCCACACGCAGCTCGCCGGACGGCGTATCGCGGGCCAGGGCCAGCGAATCCGCCGCGGCACGGGCGGCCTCGAGCAAGCGGCGGCAGTGCGGGTAGCAGCGCTCGCCGGCTTCGGTCAGCGCGAGTTTGCGCGTTGAGCGATGCAGCAGCATCACGCCCACTTGCAGCTCAAGTGCGCGGATCGTCTGGCTGACGGCCGACGGGCTCATGCCGAGGCGGCGCGCGGCCGCACTCATCGACCCGGCGGCGACGGTCTCGGCAAATACCGCATACGGTTTCAGCTCATGCATTTTATAGCTCTGCTTCAAAGTGATATCGATTTTAACCCACTTATCGCCTCATCTTTAAGCTTGTATAGTTTTCCCATCAATTCATTACTTGGAAAAATTATGAAAATCGCTCTGATCGGCGCCACCGGATTTGTCGGCCAGGCCGTGCTCGCAGAACTCCTGCAACGCGACTTGCAGGTCACGGCGCTGTTGCGCGACCCCGCGAAACTCGCGCCGCGGCCCGGCTTGTCGAGCGTCGCCGCCGACGCGTTCGACGCCGAGGCCGTTGCCGCTGCCGTGCGGGGCCACGACGCGGTGGTGTCTGCCTTCAACCCGGGTTGGAACGAGTCCGGGCTCTACGATAAATTCATGCGCGGCAGCGCCGCCATCGAACGCGGCGTTGAGGCGAGCGGTGTCAAGCGGCTGCTGGTCGTCGGCGGCGCAGGCAGTCTGTTTGTCGCGCCGGGGATGCAACTGGTCGATACGCCGGAGTTCGCCAGCCACGTGCCCGCGAACATCGTTCCTGGCGCGCTGGCGGCTCGCGACGCGCTCACCGCGCTGCGCGGCAACCTGGCGCTGGACTGGACCTTCCTCAGCCCGCCCGCTTTTCTTGCTGCGGGCGAGCGCACCGGCGCCTATCGCGTCGGCGGCGAGGAATTGCTGATGGCCGGCGACAAACCGGCCGGGATCTCGGTCGCCGACCTGGCAGTCGCCATCGCGGACGAGATCGAGCGGCCGCGCCACGTGCGTGCGCGCTTCACCGTCGCGACCCAGGACTAGGCCGTGTCAGCCTGCCGCCGCGAGCTGGGCGGCAATGGCTGCGCCCATGTCGGCGGTATCGGCTGTGCCGCCGAGGTCGCCCGTGCGCGGACCGGTTTTCAGCACGTGCTCGATGGCGGCGACGATGGCGTCATGCGCCGCGTGTTCCGGCCCTGCGGTTTTACCTTGGCCGAGAAAATCGAGCATCATGGCCGCCGACCAGATCATGGCAATCGGGTTGGCAATATTTTTACCCGCGATATCGGGCGCCGAGCCATGCACCGGCTCGAACAGCGAAGGGAATTTACGCTCCGGATTCAAATTGGCCGAAGGTGCCAGACCTATGGTGCCGGTGCAGGCCGGACCGAGATCGGAAAGGATGTCGCCGAATAAATTGGAAGCAACCACCACATCGAAGCGATCCGGATTCAGCACAAAACGGGCGCACAGAATATCGATATGCTGCTTGTTCCACTCGACATCCGGGTAGAGCGCCGCGACCTCGGCGGCGCGTTCGTCCCACCAGGGCATGCTGATCGAAATGCCATTGCTTTTGGTGGCGACCGTCACGTGTTTGCGGCGCCGCCGCGCCAATTCGAAACCGAATTTCATCACGCGCTCGGTGCCGAAGCGGGAAAATATCGATTGTTGCGTCACAATCTCGCGCTCGGTGCCCGGATACATGATGCCGCCTACCGCGGAATATTCGCCTTCGGTATTTTCGCGCACGATCATCATGTCGATGTCGCCGGCCTTGCGGCCGGCCAGCGGGCTGGATACACCGTCGAACAGGCGCGCCGGCCGCAGATTGATGTACTGGTCGAATTCGCGGCGGAATTTCAGCAGCGACCCCCATAGCGAAATATGGTCGGGTACGGTAGCGGGCCAACCCACGGCACCGAACAGGATGGCGTCGGCGTCGGCCAACTGCGCTTTCCAGTCGTCGGGCATCATCCGGCCATGTTGCGCGTAGTAGTCGCAACTGGCCCATTCGATATGCTGGTAGTCTAAGCCGATGCCGAAACGCCGGGCCGCGGCATCAAGCACCCGCAGGCCTTCGGGCATCACTTCGCGGCCGATGCCGTCGCCGGGGATGACTGCAATACGATAGGGTTTTTGGCTCATGGTCGGGATCAAAGTGAGAAGAGCAGGCTGCCGTTTGCGATGCAAGCCGCCACGCGGTGCCTGCGCTACGGCACCGCGATGTTTCGGCCGTGGTGTGTGAATAGGTAAGCCGGGCTGTGGTTGATTTTTTGAAGGTCCGTCTGCATTCTGGCACACACGCTATGACAACGCATGCAACCAAGCGTCACCCGGCATGATGCGTCGCATAAATTCGTCGAACAATGGCACGGTGAAGGCCGTGTCGCCGTGCGTCGGACTCCAAATCATGCCTTTTGCGATCAGATTGCTGCGAATAGGTCCAAACGACTGCACGCCTCGTCCCAGTTTATCTGCGATATCGCCTGATCGATGCGGGCCCGGTCCTAGTTGGGCCATGGCGCGCAGATACTTCTTCTCCGTGGGAGTAAGGCGGTCAAACCGCACTCTAAAAAAACTCTCATCGAGAGTCGCAATCGCCTCCTCCGATGCATTGGCAACATCCGCCGCCGTGATGGGGCTTTGACGTGCCACATCCCAAGCGTGCTTGCCCCATTCTTGCAAAAAATAGGGATACCCTTGGGTTTTTGCGACGATGAGGTTGACCGCATCTTGCTGTAGTTCAACACCTTCGTTTTCAGCGGGTTTGACTAGTGCATCCTTTGCGTCTGTTTCGCCCAAGGGGCCGATTTCCGCAAAAGTGAAAAGGCGCTCGGCATAAGATTTGGCTTCGCCAATTCGGCCACGAAGTTGAGGCAAGCCTGCTCCAACCACGGTTACAGGAAGCTGCCCTTGCGCGCAACGGTGCAGAGCCGAGATCAACGCCGCCATTTGATTCTCCGCGACATACTGAAGTTCGTCGATGAAGATGACCAAAACCGTCTGCGCCGCACGCGCAGCATTACCGATCTGCTCAAGCAACGCGGTCAGGTCGCCTTCGAGATCTCCGTTGTCGGCCAAGCCTGGTTCAGATGCATAATCCAGGCCAACTTCAATGTCGCTGTATGTGAGTTTCAGCTTGCCTACGAACCCTGCCAAAGCCCTAAGCCCCCTAATTGCATAATCCTTGGCAGCTTCGATCTTGCTGAGCCGGAGCAAGGCAAGCCGGAGTTGAGGCGCAAGCATTGCCGGCAGCGAGCGATTTTCCGGCGCTTCAATGCGCACCGTATGCACACCGCTCACTTCTGCATCACGACGCATCTGATCAAGCAGCACGGTCTTCCCCGCCCCTCGCAATCCCACCATCAAGACACTTTTTGCAGGCCGGCCAAGACGCAATCGTTCTATGCAGACCCGGACGGCCTCTCGCACTGCCTGACGCCCTGCAAGTTCAGGAGGTGGGCTACCCGCACCTGGTGCATAAGGATTGTGTATCGGATTCATGATTGTATCGATATTATGGAGTTTATTGATTATACATAAACTTGCTAATGTCGATACATCTAATGGTTTCAAACTGCCGCATTACTACGACATGCCGACCGTGAGGCATGGTTTAGTCACGCTTGACGGCGCTCAAGGGCGACGATCTCGGTAATCCGAGTGTTGTTGAGCACCGCCGCCAGCGTGGAACAGTCGGCAGGTCCGATTCCACCCATTTGTGTCGATAACTGGGAGGCGGGCGGGCAGTGTTATCTTGACTATTTAGATCGCAACGGCGGCTATTTCGCCCGGACGGCTGCTCGATACAGCCATCTGATGCTGCGCCGCGAGTTCGACATCCATCGCCGCGATTTTGACCACGCTCGGCCGGCCGGTCACCCGTGCCGAGTAATCCACAATAACGGGATCGCTTGGAATGACGCCGAACATCATGCCCCACGCGAATGCCTGACCCCACAACAAATCGACAGCGGAGAAGGTGTCGCCGAGCAGCCAGGGTGTGCTGGCGAGACGCGCCACTACTGTCTTCAGCATGCTGGCGAAATCGCCATAGGTACACATGCTTGGGGGCGCCGGCTCGCGCTTCAGCGCCTGATCGATCAGCGCCGGTTCATAACAGGCCGCGTAAAAAGCCATCCAGCGCAGATAAGGCCCGCGCAACGGATCACCCGGCGCCGGGGCCAAACCCGCAGCGGGGAACAGATCGGCCAGATAGATAAAAAGGGCAACCTGCTCCGTGATCAACGCCTCGCCATGCAGCACAGCAGGTACCTTGCCCAGCGGGTTGACCGCCAGATAAGCTGCCTGGCGTTGTTCGCCGGCTTTCATATTGAGGATCTTGAGTGCATAAGGCGCAGCTAGCTCTTCAAGCAGGCTCAAGACGCCAGATGAACGGGATTGCGGGGCGTGGAACAAGGTAAGGATAGGGCGCGTTGACATGAATTTTATGCTCCGGTGAGACGATCAGAGTTCCAAGGCCAACGACAGTCGTCAGCAAATACAGTGTGCGGGCGCATACCTGACATCTTGTGTCAGGTATGCGTATACTGCCGAGATGCGAGCAAGCCGCCTTCTTTCCATCCTCACGACCCTGGACGCTCATGGGCGTGCCACCGCGACCGAACTTGCCGACGCGTGCGAAGTGTCATTACGCACCATCTACCGCGATATCGAAGCACTCAGTGCGGCCGGTATCCCGGTGTATAGCGAAAGGGGCGCGGAAGGCGGCTACCGCCTGCTGGACGGTTACCGGACCAAACTCAACGGCCTTTCCACGCAAGAGGCCGAGACGCTATTTATGCTGGGCTTATCCGGCCCGGCCGCCGAGCTGGGCCTGGGTGCGGCGATGGAAGCGACCCGCAGCAAACTGCTGGCCGCCATCTCACCGCCGCTGCGCGCAAGCGCGGAACAGATGCGGGCGCGCTTTCATCTCGACGCACCGGATTGGTTTGGCGCCGCCGAACACCCGGACCATTTGCCGCGTGTGGCCAGCGCGGTGTGGCAGCAGCAGACGATCCGCATCCGCTATCAAAGCTGGAAAGCCGAGATCGAACGCAACATCGACCCGCTGGGTCTGGTACTGAAGAGTGGTGCTTGGTATCTCGTCGGCCGCAGCGAAGGTGATATCCGCACCTACAGGATTTCAAGAGTGCTGGAGTTGGCCGATCTTGAACAGCATTTTGAACGGCCCGTTGCATTCGATCTCGCCGCTTATTGGCGTGCCGGGACCGAGCGCGTCGAAGCCGAACTGCATCAAAACCAGGCCATCCTTCGTTTGTCGCCGTTTGGGCTGAAGTTATTCGAAGCGGTCATATCGCCTTATGTCCGTTCGACGCTACAGGTCGATGCGGCGGTGGATGCCGAAGGCTGGCACAGTGCCCGGGTCGCGATCGGATCGACTCAGCAGGGTTGTTTCGAATTGCTGCGGTTCGGCACGGAAATTGAAGTGCTGGGGCCGCCGGCGCTAAGGGCCAAGATGGCGGAAACTGCTGCGGGGATGAGTCGGATGTATGACGGCGACGCGCATCGCGCTACAACGTCAATATTATGAGTACAGCCCAAACAAACGGCGCCAGAATGCGATGGGCTTTCGTGGTTTTTTAATGCCACGATTCAACTCCACGAACTCTGCAAGCTGTTCAAACGTCCCGACCTTAAGCCACTCTTCCGGGGTGGGCTTCATGTCGAAATATTTTTCTATCTGCAAGATAAGGAGCGTCAGGTCGTCAGTATGAATTTTCAAGTCGATCGCTGGATTTGTACTGAGGTGGATTTTTTTTCTATCAATAAATCCTGTGGCATCGATGAAAATATCGATGCTTTTCTCAAAAATTTCATCTTTTGTACGTTCACCTGCCATTTTTTTCCTTATAGGCGCACAGACCTATACTCACCACATCATAGACGGCCAAACCAAGCGCAACATAGGGAGACGCCCTTCCTACGATGCCGAAGATACGGATTGTACCAAACGTGCTCTTGGCCATTTGCGCGATTGTGGCGGGAGGAAGTTTCGCCATGGGGAAAAATTTTAGACCATAATGGCTTATCAAATTAGTCTTTTTCCCGGCTCCTAGCCAGACTCCATGACCTAATGTCAGCTTGCTGATCGGTATTCCTCCCACGCCAGTCACTGCTGTGAGAGCGGTTATCCCATAGTATTCTTTTGCGCAACTCCATAGAGAATCCAGTGTGGTGTCGGGTAGCGCAATATCGGGTGTTGAAAATTTTAGTAATTCATAGCCAACTCTCCCAGGTTTGGGTATCGCTATGGCCCACATTCATTTTTAGATAAAGAGAAATTATTTATGAGTGAGATTTTTTAATCTCAATTTTAAGTCCTGATTTTTATAATTTTTTTATTCAAAAGTTAATAACCATTGACAAAGGGAGTTCATTCATTCGAATTTTATATGTTTAAGTAAAAATCGATTACAGGCTAACATATTTTATATTGATGGTCGATCACCATAATATGGGATGATATTATTGAGATTGAATTATTATAAAATGGGCGTCGCCATAATATATGGTTGGCTATTTTGCCCAGCACTGTGCATGGCGTGAAGAGATACAACGGAACGGCGAGTCGATTGGCTGCTTGCTCACAACACCACCAGGCAGTGCAAGCCTGAGATTTTTGGGTAGGCTGTTTAATCTATCGATGGCATCATTATGCTGAGGCTTACCCAAGCTCAGAACCCCACTCACCGGCGTCCCTATGTCTCTCCACACTTGGCTGTTTTTTGTACTGGCGTATCTGATCACCACACTGAGCCCTGGTCCGAACGTCTTACTGGTGATCCGCAACACGGTACGTTATGGTGTCGGCGGCACGGCCGCTACGGTTGCCGGAAACTTGCTGGCTCAGTTTGTGGTGGTGATGCTGGTTGCTTTGGGGGTCGGCTCGATATTGGCGGCCATGCCGCCGCTTTTTATCGCCATGAAAGTCATCGGAGCGATTTATTTGATGTATCTCGGCGTGAAACAAGTGAGAGGTCAGCCGCAGCAAAAAACGGCTTCCATCGCACCATCGGCTGCGCCGGTTTTGAATCAAGCGAAAATCTTTCGTGAGTCTTTGTTTGTCTCCGGCAGCAACCCCAAGACCTTGATTTTCCTGTCGGCATTTATGCCTCAGTTTATTGCGCACGACCGTCCCTTGCCCGAACAATTCGCGGTGATGTATCTGACCGTGGCCGTCACCGTGATGCTGGTGCATTCGGTTTATTCGTTCAGCGCTCGCGGCGTACACGGACGTTTGGGCGCCAGCCCCTGGATAGCGCTGGCCAAACGTTGCAGCGGCTTGATTTTTGTGGGGCTGGGCGTGAAGCTCTTGACCGCCAAGCAGGTGTAGTACGGAGTCCACGGCCATGGAAAATCCTGAAATAAAAAGCGACCTGATCGCATTGCGCGATCTGGTGCGTCAATTTGTCAGTGAACGGGATTGGGATAAATTCCATACGCCGAAGAACTTGGCTACCGCGCTCAGCGTCGAGGCCAGTGAATTACTGGAACCTTTCCAATGGCTGGTTTCAGGCGACAAGAGCGAATTGGATGAGGCCACGCTGACCGCCATTCGTCATGAAATGGCGGACGTGCTGGCTTATCTGATTGGTCTTGCCGACAAGCTGGAGGTGGATCTTTATCAAGCCCTGATCGAAAAGATGGTGCTGAATCGCGCCAAATATCCGGTGCACAAAGTGCACGGTAAAGCACATAAATATTCCGCGTATCAGGACCCGGATCAGGAGTAATCGCCTTACGCCTTGTGTTCGTCGTCGCTCAAATCGGGTTTGCCGTCATGCGGACCCAGCGGGCGCGCCGGCCAATCGATCCAGCGGTCGGCTCGGGTCGTTTCGTAGACCGGATTGAGTGGATAACGAATGCGGTTTTCCGCTTTATTGCCTTCGCCGATCACCAGGAGCTGAACTTCCTGATCGGTGTTGTTGATAAAAGTATGGCAAATGCCCGTTCCCGCCGGAAACGCGACCGAGTCGCCCGGTACCAGTGGATGCAGGTGACCATCGATCCAGACCTCGGGCTTGCCTGCCAACACATAGACAAATTCTTCTTCCGCGCTTTCCGCATGAGGGTAGGAGGTGCGGCGTCCCGGCAGCAGGCGGTTGTGATGGATGCCGATCCGAGTCAAACCCAGCGCGTTCGCCAGCGGCGCGCCAATCGCCATCAGCTCGGTGTCGCCGGTATAGTGCGAATCGTCCGGTTGTTCCAGTTCGGTCCAGTGCCTGATGAAGTCGGGTCGTTGCATGGGGGCATCCTTAGGTTGGCGTTCGGTATCGCCATGCCGGATAACAGCATAGCGTATATAGCCTCAAGTCAGTACGTAATTGACCGGCTGGCTGGGCGGCGGCAAATCGGTTTCCCCCAGCGTTTCGCGCAGCGAGGCCTCGATTCCCATGGCGAGCGCATCCAGCGCCAGGTCATTGGGTTCGGTGCCGAACGGTTCTTCGATCTGCGAGCTGAGTGCTTCCAGCGCAAAAAAAGTATAAGCGATGAAACCGACAATTACGGGTGTCATGACGCCAATCGAGTCGACCAGGGTCAAGGCTTGGCGTGCCAAGGCGCGCGAGTCGTTGAGCAAGGTACCCCACAGAACGCGGGCTTCCCAATAACGCGCGTAACTGGTGTTATTGCGAAACCCAAGAAAAATGGCGAGTGTCAGTCCGATCAACGAGAACGGCACGAAGGTCAGGGTAACCTTCCATAAGAAGAGCCGGCCATGCAGTACGGTGACGATGACGGCGAATCCGATGGCGATCAAGAGCTGTGGGGCGATATCCATCAGTACCGAACCGCGCAAGGTAAACAACATGCGCAGCCAATGTGAGCGAGGGCGGACAATCATTGCTGTGGTCGATATTGACGGTGGTGGAATGGCGCTTGCATTGTCGGCCCGAGCGGGCACGGTGAGCTTGTGCGCCAAGCTCAGTTGAGCGGAAATAAGTATACACGCGAACTATGACCTCGCACCCGGTGACGGCCGTGCCAATCGGGCGCATTGTCAGCGAAAACCCACGGAACTACTTCGTCGGATAATTGATGCAGCACCGTTTGCTCCGATCGAATCGGATGCGGATTCCCGAGTTGTTGCCGCAAGCCGAGCGGCACCTCGATGCTACCTCGCTCGAACAACAGGCATTGACAATCCGCCCAAACTCAGCCAAAGTTAAAGCCATGAACAGCTACTTCAACCGGATCGCGCTCATTATTATCACCATTCATCGAATGGTGGGTTAGCGCGCGTCTGAAGCTAGTTAAAAGCCCGCCCCACGAGGCGGGTTTTTTGTTTCCGTCTCTGGGTAAGTGCAACACCACCCAGGAACTTGCCATGCCATCACATGCACTCAAACGATTCGCCGTTACCGACCTTGACACTCCGCTCAGCCAAGATGACTATCTCAAGAAAATCCTCAATGCGCGCGTCTACGACGTGGCTCGCGAGACTGAACTGGAGCTCGCGCCGAATCTGTCGGCGCGGTTGCGTAACCTGATTTATCTGAAGCGCGAAGATAATCAGCCGGTTTTTTCGTTTAAGGTGCGCGGCGCCTACAACAAGATGGCACACCTTTCCGCCGAAGTACTGCAACGGGGTGTGATCACGGCGTCGGCGGGCAATCATGCGCAGGGGGTGGCGTTATCGGCGGCGCGCCTTGGCGTGAAGGCAATCATTGTGGTGCCGCAGACAGCGCCGCAGGTCAAGGTCGATGCGGTGCGTAGCCATGGCGGTGCGACCGTCGAAGTGGTGCAGGTCGGCGAGTCGTATAGCGATGCCTACACCCACGCGCTTAAATTGCAACAAGAGCTTGGCCTGACCTTTATCCCGGCATTCGACGACCCGGATGTGATTGCCGGCCAGGGCACGGTTGCGATGGAAATTCTGAGCCAGCACCAAGGCCCGATCCATGCCGTCTTTGTCCCTATCGGCGGCGGCAGCCTGGCGTCAGGCGTGGCGACTTATATCAAGGCCGTGCGCCCGGAAATCAAGGTGATCGGGGTGCAGACCGAAGACTCGTGCGCGATGGCGCAGTCGATTAAAGCGGGTCAACGCATTACGCTCGCCGAGGTCGGTTTGTTTTCGGACGGTACCGCAGTCAAGCTGGTCGGTGAGGAAACCTTCCGGCTTTGCCGCGCCTATCTGGATGAAATCCTGATCGTCAATACCGATGCCCTGTGCGCGGCCATCAAGGACGTCTTCCAGGACACCCGCAGCGTGCTCGAACCCGCCGGCGCGTTGGCGCTGGCCGGGGCGAAATTATATGCGGAGCGCGAAGGTATCGAGCAACAGACCTTAATCGCCGTGACCTCCGGCGCCAATATGAATTTTGACCGGGTGCGTTTTGTGGCCGAACGCGCCGAAGTGGGGGAGGCGCGCGAGGCTGTGTTCGCGGTGACAATTCCCGAGGCGCGCGGCAGCTTCAAGCGGTTTTGCGAATTGGTCGGTACCCGCAGCGTGACCGAGTTCAACTACCGTATCGCGGACGCAAAGGCAGCGCAGATTTTTTTCGGCGCGCAGATTAAGGATCGCGCCGAGTCGGCGGCATTGGCGCAGCTATTCGAAGCACATGGCTACGCTACGCTGGATCTGACAGGGGACGAATTATCGAAGCAGCATATCCGCTATATGGTGGGCGGCCGTTCGCCGCTGGCTCACGACGAACGTCTGTTTCGTTTGGAGTTTCCCGAGCGTCCGGGCGCGCTGATGAAATTTCTTGCGTCAATGGCGCCAAACTGGAATATCAGCTTGTTCCACTATCGCAATCAGGGGGCGGACTATAGCTCGATCCTGGTAGGGATTCAGGTGCCGCACACCGAGTACCGCGATTTCGAACATTTTCTCGCGGTGCTCGGTTATGCCTACTGGGAAGAAAGCCATAACCCGGTGTACCGCTTGTTCCTGGCTTAGCGAACCCGGTGCGCGGATATTGATCGCCGGTGCTGAACAAGGTGCAGCACCGGCGGCAAGCGGTGGCTGCACCTTCACCCGTTGGCTTACGCTCCCGCTTTAACTCTTGGCTTCGGGAAAATCGGCGCCCAGCGTGGTGGCTTCCCAGGTATCGAAGTCATGGCGCATAAAATCGAGTTTTTTATGTGCTATTTCAAGCGCCATCTTGCCCAGCAGCAAACGCAAGGGCGGGTGGTCGGACAAGGCGGCGTCGATAATCGCTTGCGCGCCGCGCACCGGGTCCCCGGCCTGGTTACCGCTACGGGCGGCGGTCTGCTTGCGGCGTTCGCCGGCGGTGGCGGCGTAAGCGTCGATGTGAGTGGCCGACTGCTTGATCGAGGGGCCGGCCCAATTGGTGCGGAACGGGCCCGGTTCGACGATCAGCACGTCGATACCCAGCGGTTTGACTTCCGCCGCCAGCGACTCCGAGATGCCTTCCACCGCATATTTTGTGCCGTGATAGTAGCCGGTCGCCGCAAAGCTGGCGAGGCCTCCAATCGACGAGACGTTGACGATCAAACCGTTGCCTTGGGCGCGCATGATCGGCAACACCGCCTTGGTGGCGTCGATCAGCCCGAACACATTGGTTTCGAACATGGCGCGCACAGCATCGTCTTCGCCTTCCTCTATGGCCGCCAGGTAACCGTAGCCGGCATTGTTGACCAGAGCATCGATGCGGCCGAAACGTTGTTTGGCCTGGGCCACCACGTCATTGATTTGGGCGCGCTGGGTGACATCCAGCGGCAACACCAGCGCTTGCTCTTCATGACCAGCGGTTATGTCGGCGACGGCGGATGGATCGCGCGCGGTGATCACGGCACGCCAACCGCGTGCGAGTACCAGCTTGGCCAGTTCCCGGCCAAAACCCGTGGAACAGCCGGTAATCAGCCAAACAGGATTGTCTCGATTCATCATGGGGAAATCTCCGCTGTGTATTGAGTAAAGAGGAATAAAGCGAGGAATAAAGCGAGCAATAAAGCGAGCAAAATAAAATGAGAAATAAACGCGCAGACTTAACGCAGAGCCGAATACGCCGTTGGCGTCAGAATCTGATTCTCGATTCTTTCTACAATGATGGCGTGTGCTTCAGTTTCGGCGCGTTTTGCGACCCATTCCGGATCGGTGGAGAATGCGTTCCATTTGGTTTCACGCTCGGCCAGGCTGTCCCACTGCAACATATAGGTCAGCGACTGATTGCTCGGCCCGATCAAGGTGGTCCAAAACCCCACTGGCCGAATTTCGTATTTTTCCCAAAATTTGAGCGTAATGGTTTGAAATCGCTCGTGTAATGCCGGCAACCGCCCCGGCGCGCAATGATAGATTCGCAATTCGTGGATCATGAGGATTCCTGGCTGTAATGGGGGCAAGCGCCGTTTTGCATACGGGCGGCGCATAGATGCTGGTGAGACCGGCCTGACTCAATCTTAAACCTGTCGCGCGAATTACGCTTTCAAGCGGCCCTTGGCACTGAGCGACGGTTCATGCAGGCGGGTCTTGAGAAAATCGATAAACAGCCGGGTTCGTGCGGGCAGCAGGCGCGTTTCGGTAATTGCATGCACCTGGATCGGTTTTAAGCTCCAATCGGCCAGTACGCGCTGCAATTGGCCTGAGGCCACGTCTTCGCGGGTGATCTCGATATCCAGTGCCGCCATGCCGACGCCCAGTTTGGCCATGGCGCGACTGAGGCCCACACTATTCATGGTAAAACGCGTTTTTATCGTGACCTTGACGGTTTCGTCACCCCGGTGCAGGCTCAAGGTTGAATCCGGCATTTTGCTTGCGGCCTGCCCGACGCAGATGACGTGTTGGCTTAGATCGTCGGGATGCCTAAGCGGGGGTGCCTGTTCCAGATAACTGGCGGCGGCATAAAGATAACGCGGCAGCACCGCAATCTCGCGTGCCACCAGCATGGACGGCGTGGTGGGGGGCGGTCCCATGCGGATCGCCAGATCGAAGGGTTCGGTCAGCAAGTCCACCCGCCGCGGCGTGACATCAAAATCGAAGTCGATCAAGGGGTAAGCCTTGGCGAAATCTCTCAAGATGGGCGCCAAATAACCCGTTGCCAAATCGACCGGCATCGAGACCCGCAGCGTGCCGCTGGGCCGCTCCGCCACGTCGCGCAGCGCTTCATGGGCGATCAGCGCCTCTTCCACAATGCTTTGGCAACGCTTGAAGTACACCTCGCCGGCCTC
>JAMFSV010000170.1 GCA_026225455.1 Burkholderiales bacterium
ATTCCGTCGCTCTAACCGGCTGAGCTAATTCGCCAAAGAGTCGCAGATTATGTCCGCGAAAGGGGTATGTGTCAACCCCCTGCGCAGCTTAAATTTGCCGCTCAAGCTTCGGCGTCGATATCCGTGCCCCGGGTTTCGCGCACGAACACCATGCCGATGACAAAGGTGAAGAGCGCGACCGCTACCGGGTACCACAGCCCCGAATAAATATTGCCTTTTGCCGCCACGATGGCGAACGCGGTAGCCGGCAGGAAGCCGCCGAACCAGCCGTTGCCGATGTGGTAGGGCAGGGACATCGAGGTGTAGCGGATCCGCACCGGGAACATTTCCACCAGCATCGCGGCGATCGGGCCGTACACCATGGTGACGTAGATCACCAGGATGGTCAGCACGGCGATGGTCATGGGGTAGTTGAACAGCGCCGGGTCGGCTTTGGCCGGGTAGCCTGCGGCTTTCAAGGTGTCGCTCAAGCCCTTCTTGAAGGTCGCGCCTTGCGTCTTGGCATCGGCGGCTTTGCCGTCATAGGCATTGACCACCGTGTCGCCGACCTTGATTTGCGCAATTGTGCCGGCCGGGGCTGCCACGTTTTCGTAGTTCAAGCCGGCGCTGGACAGCGAGGATTTGGCAATGTCGCAGGACGAGGTGAATTTTGCCGTGCCGACCGGGTTGAACTGGAACGAACATTCGTTCGGGTCCGCCGTGACGACGATCGGCGATTTGGCGACGGCCGCTTCCAGGGTCGGGTTCGCATAATGCGTGAGCATATGGAACAGCGGGAAGTAGGTCAGTGCCGCGATCAGGCAGCCGGCCATGATGATGGGTTTGCGGCCGATGCGGTCGGACAGGGAGCCGAAGAATACAAAGAACGGCGTGCCGATCAACAGCGCCGCGGCAATCACCAGGCTGGCGGTAACGCCGTCGACTTTCAAGGTCTGGGTGAGGAAGAACAGGGTGTAGAACTGACCGGTGTACCAGACCACGGCTTGACCGGCGGTGAGGCCGAACAGCGCCAGGATCACTACCTTCAGGTTCTTCCATTCGGCGAAGGCTTCGGTCAGCGGTTTTTTCGAAACCTTGCCTTCACTCTTCATTTTCTGGAATGCCGGCGATTCGCTCAGTTGCAGGCGGATCCAGACCGAGATTGCCAGCAGCACAATCGACGCCAGGAACGGCACGCGCCAGCCCCAGGCGCCGAAGGCATCTTCGCCGATGGATTTGCGTACCCCGAGAATCACCAGCAGGGAGAGGAACAGGCCCAGCGTGGCGGTGGTCTGGATCCATGAGGTCCAGGCGCCGCGTTTGTTGCTGGGGGCATGTTCTGCCACGTAGGTGGCCGCGCCGCCGTATTCGCCGCCGAGCGCCAGGCCTTGCAACAGGCGCATGGCGATAAAGATCACGGGCGAGGCGATGCCGAGCGTGGCGTAACCCGGTAACAGCCCGACCAGGAAGGTTGAGGTCCCCATGATCAGGATCGTGATGAGAAAAGTGTATTTGCGTCCGACCATGTCGCCCAGGCGGCCGAACACGATAGCGCCGAAGGGGCGCACGGCGAAGCCTGCGGCAAAACTGAGCAGCGTAAAGATAAACGCGGCTGTGGGGTTCACCCCGGCGAAGAAGCTTTTGGCGATAAATGCTGCCAGTGAGCCTGCCAGGTAAAAGTCGTACCACTCGAAGACGGTGCCCAAGGACGACGCGAAAATTACCCGCCGTTCGGCGTTCGTCATCGGGGCGTGGGAAACTTGCCCGCTTACGGTTGCCATCGTTTATCTCCAGTCGAATAGTTTTATGGTCGGCCGCTTTAAGCTGCCGTAATTCAGTATCGGTGCCGAAACTTACCGATTACTGACATCGATCTGACCGGGTGAGATGGGTTCAGGTAGCAGCGATTTCCATAAAACCGACTAAAGTCACGTAAAAATGCGATAAATAAGCCGAATTGGGCCGGTTTTTGTATTTTTTATTGATTTCAGAAAAACTTGAGCGAGGCCCGGGCCTAGGGTAAGTCCCGTCCTTGAACACGTCGAAATGTCAGTCGAATCAAGGTTCCGGCACGTCGTGGCGTGTCCTGATAGACATGATCGAGTATTTCCAGCTCGCCTTCATGCATGTTGACGATCTCGCGCACGATGGCGAGCCCCAGTCCGCTGCCTTCGCCGTCGCGCCCGAGAATCCGGTAAAAACGTTCGAGCACATGAGCTCGTTCGTCGACGGGAATGCCCAGGCCGGAGTCCTCGACATCGATGCTGGCGGTGGTGTTGTCGCTGCGCACCCGTACCGTGATGCGGCCGGCGTTGGGGGTATAGCGGATCGCGTTGTCGATCAGGTTGACCAGCATTTCGCGCAGCATCAAGGGGTGGCCGGTGATGATGGCCGGGCGGTCGTCGGCTTCGAAACCGAGGTCCATCTGTTTGGCCAGGGCCGGCAGTACCCAATCCTGGGTCGCCTGGCGTGCCAGCGCCACCAGATCGACCGCTTCCAGCGCCGGGCTGGTGGAGTGGTTTTCGGCGCGGGCCATGGCCAATAGCTGGGTTACCAGGCGTGCGGCTTGTTCCGAGCTGGCGGCGATTTGTTCCAGCGAGAGCCTGACCTCGGCCGACACAGTTTGCCGCGAGGCCAGTTCGGCTTGCATGCGCAAGCCGGCCAGCGGGGTTTTCATTTGATGCGCGGCATCGGCAATAAAACGTTTCTGGATCGCCATATTCTGCTCGAGTCGCGTCAGCAGCTCGTTGAAGGAGGCGACCAGCGGCGCGATTTCGGCCGGCGCTTGGGCGGCTTCCAGCGGCGACAAGTCGTCCGGACGCCGTCCGCGAATATGCTGTTGCAGCGCATGCAGCGGCGCCAGGCCGCGCGACAGGCCAAACCAGACCAGCACAATCGCCAGCGGCAGAATCACGAATTGCGGCAGGATCACGCCCTTGATGATGTCGTTGGCCAGGCGGCTGCGTTTGCCCAGGGTTTCGGCCACTTGCACCAACGCATAAGGCTGGCCCGCGAGTTGCGGGATTGCCGCCGAGGTGTAGGCGATGCGGATCGGTGTGCCGTGCAGGGTCTCGTTGCGATACTCGACCACGCCGGGCTGCGGTTTGTCTTCTTCGCTGGGCAGCGGCAGTTCGCGGGTGCCGGCGACCAGTTCGCCTTGCGGGCCGACGATCTGGTAATAAATCGTGTCGACGTCGTCGGTGCGCAGAAATTCCCGCGCCGAATCCGGCAGCGACAAGGTCGCGACTCCGTTGACCGGCTGGATCTGGCGCGCCAGCACGTCGACGTCGGTTTCGAGCGCGTGGTCGAAGGGGCCGCTGGCAATCGATTTCGCCACCAGATAGGTGACGGCAATACTCATCGGCCAGAGCAGCAGCAAAGGCGCCAGCATCCAGTCGAGGATTTCGCCGAATAGCGAGCGCGGCCGTGGCGTCGCAGTGGCTTCGTCGGGCGGCGCGAAGGGATTTTTATAGGCCTCGTCCTGCTCCTCATCCGTGGTGTCGCGCCGCACGGACGATTTGGCGCCTGGGTTAATGAGCAAGACCCTGCTCGGTGGCGGTTGCGGGGTGCGGTGCATGCGGCGCAATGGGCGGCGGGGCCGGGCTGAGCGGTTTTTCCAGGCAATAGCCCAAGCCGCGCACGGTGGCGATTTGCACCCCGCCCGGCTCGAGTTTTTTGCGCAGCCGGTGGACATAGACTTCGATCGCATTGTTGCTGACTTCGTCGCCCCATTCGCAGAGGTGATCGACCAGTTGCTCTTTCGACACCAGCCGGCCGACCCGTTGCAGCAAAATTTCCAGCAGGCCCAATTCCCGCGCGGAGAGCTCGACAAATTGGTCGTTCAGGGTGGCAACGCGCCCGACCTGGTCAAACGCCAATTGGCCATGGCGCACGATGGTCGGGCCGCCGCCGGCGCCACGCCGGGTCAGCGCCCGCACCCGGGCTTCGAGTTCGGTGAGGGCAAACGGCTTGGCCATATAGTCGTCGGCGCCGAGATCCAGGCCGTTGACGCGCTGTTCGACACTGTCGGCGGCGGTCAGAATCATCACGGGTAACGACGAATTGCGCGCGCGCAGGCGGCGCAACACCTCAAGGCCCGGCAGCGTGGGCAGGCCGAGATCGAGGATCAGCAGGTCGAAGGTCTGCAGCGACAGGGCGCTATCGGCGTCGGCGCCGTTGGTGACGAGATCGACGGCATAACCCGATTGGCGGAGGGAACGAATCAGTCCGTCGGCGAGTATGCTGTCATCTTCGGCAATCAGGATTCGCATCGGAAGCCTTGCTTGAACGCTGTGCCCCGCCAGATGAGGAGGTGCCGCGCGACAGCGCGGCGCTCTCAAGTGTGCGCGGCGTGCGCTATTGTGTGTGTCTCTATATAGTGTGGCGCAAGCTGGTGTCCTGCGCCGTAAATTGTTTGACGAATGAATTTGCGGAACCGGGCACGACTAGACAATAAAGCAACAACACTTGCCAAAACCACTGTTTTTTTATACAGTACCATCCAACGCCCCAAACCGGGTTGTCTGTGACAGACGCCGACCATCATAGCAAAGGACGATTCATGGAAGATAGCAAGAAAGGCGCGACTGGAATGACCGCCGAAAAAAGCAAGGCGCTGGCAGTAGCTCTGGCACAGATCGAAAAGCAATTCGGTAAGGGCTCGATCATGCGCCTCGGCGCCGGCGAAGCCATCGAAGACATCCAGGTCTGCTCGACCGGCTCGCTCGGTCTCGACATCGCACTGGGCGTCGGCGGCTTGCCGCGCGGCCGGGTGGTCGAAATCTACGGTCCGGAATCTTCCGGTAAAACCACCTTGACCCTGCAAGTTGTGGCCGAAATGCAGAAACTCGGCGGCACGTGTGCGTTTATCGATGCCGAGCACGCGCTCGATATCGGTTATGCGGCCAAGCTGGGTGTCAGCGTGTCCGATCTTCTGGTGTCGCAACCCGACACCGGCGAGCAGGCACTGGAAATTGCCGATGCGCTGGTGCGCTCGGGCTCGATCGACCTGATCGTGATCGACTCGGTGGCGGCATTGGTGCCCAAAGCTGAAATCGAAGGCGAAATGGGCGACTCGCTGCCTGGCCTGCAAGCGCGTTTGATGTCGCAAGCGCTGCGCAAGCTGACCGGCACCATCAAGCGTACCAATTGCATGGTGATTTTCATCAACCAGATCCGCATGAAAATCGGCGTGATGTTCGGTAGTCCGGAAACCACTACAGGCGGTAACGCGCTGAAATTCTACGCCTCGGTCCGGCTCGATATCCGCCGCATCGGTTCGATCAAGAAGAACGACGAAGTGATCGGTTCGGAAACCCGTGTCAAAGTGGTCAAGAACAAGGTCGCGCCGCCGTTCCGCGAAGCTATTTTCGATATTTTGTATGGCGAAGGTATTTCGCGCGAAGGCGAAATCATCGATCTTGGCGTGCAAGCCAAAATCGTGGAAAAAGCCGGTGCCTGGTATAGCTACAACGGCGAACGTGTCGGCCAGGGTAAAGATAACGCACGCGAATTCCTGCGCGAAAATCCCGATATCGCCCGCGAAATCGAAAATAAAGTGCGCGAATCACTGGGTGTCGTCGCCATGCCTCAAGGGCTGGCCGGTCCCGCACCGGTAAAAGACGACGAAGCCGAACTCGCACCTGAGTAAGTTTGGCAAATGCGTTTGGCAAATGCGTTTGGCAAATGCGCTTGGCAAGTGCATTTGGAAAGTACATGTAGAAAATAAGTTCGAACCGAGGTTTGAAACTGATGTTTGCAACCGACGTTTGAACCGGCCTGAGTAGAGCTAACCATGGACCAGTCACGATCCCGTTTTTCTGCGCGCCGCCACGGTGTGCGAGAGGCGCGGGATGTGACCGGCCATGGGGATGCTGGGGGCGATGGCAACGCTGACGGTAATGCTGCGGGCAACACGGACGGTCGTGCGGACGTTGGCGCCGGCGGCGGTACCGCCCGTCGCGGTGCCGATTCGTGGGACCCGTTCGATTCTTCCGAGCGTGCCGTGCCAGACAGCTATACCCGCTCCAGCGAACAAGCCGGGCGGCGTTCAAAGCGCAAAACCGAAGCGCGGAGCGGTTCGGGCCGAGGTCCGAACCACCACGGCTCGGATCATAACGGCCCGGACCACCACCGCTCCCGCACCGACGATTTCTCTACCGACTGCTCAAACTCCAGCAATCCAGACATCGGGTCTCCGGACCAAAGCGCCAAACCCAAACGCAGCCTGAAAGGCCGCGCGTTGGCTTATCTTTCGCGCCGGGACTATAGCCGTGTTGAATTGGCCGGCAAGCTGAGACCTTATGTTGAAGAAAGCGACACCCTTGACGCCATGCTCGATGCCTTGGAGCAAGAAGGCTGGTTGTCCGATACACGGTTTGCTGAAAGCCTGATGCACCGGCGTTCCGCTCGCTTCGGCACCAGCCGCATCGTGGGCGAACTCAAGCGCCACGCGGTTGACGGTGAATTACTGGCACAACTCAACAGCCAATTACGCGAAACCGAGGCGGCACGCGCCAAAGCGGTGTGGTTAAAGAAATTCGGTGAATTGCCCCAATCTCCCGCCGAACGTGCCAAACAAGCCCGTTTTCTGGCGGCACGCGGGTTCTCGCATGCGGCTATCGGCCGTTTGCTGCGCGGTTTCGACGACGAACCTGAGTTTCCTGACGGCGACCCGGCCGACTGAGCCATGGCCGGCGTCACCGTTGTCTGCGATGCCATTCGTCCCGCTGTATTAATCCAGGCCCGTCAATCCAGCCCCACGCCCTCTGTTTTCCGCTTAAGCGCGCCGTAGTGGCGGCAACGCTATCCTGTTTTGACTCAGTTCCTGCAAAACTCTCCCGCCATCCCTGTGCTTACCGGTGCCTTTAATCTCATCGGCACGGACTGACCGCGCTACGGCGCAGTGCGGACTTGCCAGTATGTTAAACTCGTGCCGTTTTTGTTTGGTAAGACAATAGGACATGCCGCTCTTCCAGCCCGTAGCACACACGCTGCGTCACAGCCGCGCGATCCACGTGAAAACCGTGGGACGTGGTGCCGGGCTATGGCTTGTCGATGAATCTTCGTTCGGCCGGCGGGCTCTCGTCGGTCACAGTGAAACGCTCAAGCCGGCTTGCCGTGCCTTGAGCGGTCTGAGTCCTGTTCCAGCAAGTCCCGCAACTCCGGTATTTGACCGCCTCGGACGCCTCGGCGCCGCGATGGGTCTTACTGCGGCGCATTGCGCCGCCTTGAGTTGCACCCCTCATATGACGCTGCGCGGCAGTCTCCCCCAGTCCAGCCTTTCGACCTCTCCCGATGACGCACTTCAGCATGGCGAAGCGCCGTGTCGCGCCGGGATTGCCGGGGATCTGACCGCTTACGCCGATTCGGAAGCCGAATCGCCGTTTCAGCTCAACCGATGCCACACGCGGCGCCCTCGGGCGCCGCGTGTCATGCAGTTCTATCCCCGTAGGCATGGCCCAGCACCGCGCAGTACGCGTGCGGCACAGGCAAGCCGGACGGGGAATGAAATTCAATCCAACTCTCAGACCTAAAGGAATCACGGATGAAGATTCACGAGTACCAGGGAAAGGAAATCCTGCGCAAATTCGGCGTTGCGGTGCCGCGTGGTAAAGCGGTGTTCTCGGTGGACGAAGCTGTTGCCGCCGCGGAAGAACTTGGCGGCCCGGTATGGGTGGTCAAGGCGCAAATCCACGCAGGCGGTCGCGGTAAAGGCGGCGGTGTGAAGGTTGCCAAGACGATCGAACAAGTGCGCGAATACGCGAACCAGATTCTCGGCATGCAATTGGTGACGCACCAGACCAGTCCGGAGGGCCAGAAAGTCGGCCGTCTGCTGATCGAAGAGGGCGCGGACATCAAGAAAGAATTGTATGTCGGCCTGGTGATCGATCGCGTTTCGCAACGCGTGGTGGTCATGGCGTCGAGCGAAGGCGGGATGGAAATCGAGGAAGTCGCCGAACATCACCCCGAGCTGATCCACAAGCTGGCCGTCGATCCGGCAACCGGCTTGAGCGATGCCGACGCGGATTCGCTGGCGAGCAAGATCGGCGTGCCCGATGCTTCGCTGCCGCAATCGCGCGCGATTCTCCAGGGCTTGTACCAAGCATGCTGGGAAACCGATGCATCGATCGCCGAAATCAACCCGCTGATCCTGACCGGCGACGGTAAGGTCATCGCCCTCGACGCGAAGTTCAACTTCGACTCGAATGCCTTGTTCCGTCACCCGGAAATCGTGGCTTACCGCGATCTGGCTGAAGAAGATCCTGCTGAAATCGAAGCGTCGAAATTCGATCTCGCCTACATCTCGCTGGACGGCAATATCGGCTGCCTGGTGAACGGTGCCGGCTTGGCGATGGCAACCATGGACACGATCAAATTGTTCGGCGGCGAGCCGGCCAACTTCCTCGACGTCGGCGGTGGTGCGACCACCGAGAAAGTGACCGAAGCGTTCAAGATCATGTTGAAGAACCCCGGCCTGAAAGCCATTCTGGTCAACATCTTCGGCGGCATCATGCGCTGTGACGTGATCGCCGAAGGCGTGATCGAAGCGTCGAAAGCGGTTTCGCTGAAAGTGCCGCTGGTGGTGCGCATGAAAGGTACCAACGAAGAAATCGGGCGCAAGATGCTGGCTGATTCGGGACTGCCTATCATTTCGGCTGAAAGCATGGAAGAAGCCGCGCAGAAGGTCGTCACGGCAGCCCAGGGCTAAAAGCGTGCGGCTTTTTCGCGCGGGGAGATGGATGGGTATTCAGCCTGTCCTGTTCCGCCCGGCGCAGGAACAGCCGTGCCTGAAAGTACTCGGCGATTTCAGTTAAAGCGGCGCGTCGCGAGAGCGCATATCGGTGGATTGCGATAGTGCGCCACGCGAAGCGACGCTAGCTTAACCAGACAGGGGTAATACATGTCGATTCTGATTAATAAAGATACAAAGGTCATCACCCAAGGTATTACCGGCAAGACCGGTCAATTCCACACCGAAAAGTGCCAGGAATACGCGAATGGCAAGAACGCTTTCGTCGCGGGTGTGAACCCCAAGAAGGCCGGCGAGTCGATTTTCGGCATCCCAATCTTCGCCTCCGTCAAGGAAGCGGCTGCAGATACCGGCGCGACTGTGTCGGTGATCTACGTGCCACCGGCTGGCGCAGCCGCTGCGATCTGGGAAGCTGTTGAAGCCGACCTGGACCTGGCGATCTGCATCACCGAAGGCATCCCGGTCAAGGACATGCTGCTGGTGCGCAACCGCATGAAGGAAAAGGAAGCCAAGGGTGGCAAGAAGACCCTGCTG
>JAMFSV010000171.1 GCA_026225455.1 Burkholderiales bacterium
AATCCATTCAGGTAGACCCGCCGTCTTCAACAAACTCTCCCCCGCATGCGACAGAAAACGGCTACCGCGCCGGCTCAGCACCGGCACGCCCATCCATAGCGCTTCGACCGTGGTCGTGCCGCCCGGAAAGGGAAACGGATCAAGCGCGATATCGATACGGTGGTAGTTCGCCAGATAATCCGCGCGCGGGGTATGCGGTTCCAATTGCACGCGTTGCGGGGCAATACCCCATGCCGCAAAACGCGCTTGCGTCAGATCCCGTGCCGACACATCCGTCAGCTCTTTGGCTTTCAACACCAAACGCGACCCCGGCACCGCGTGCAGCACACGTGCCCACAACGCCACCACCGCATCGTTCATCTTATTCAGTTTGTTAAAACAGCCGAAGGTGACATAACCGTTGCTCAACAGCGGCAATTGATTCACTTCGATGGGATCCCGCGGTGCGGTAAAACATAAATAACAGTCAGGCAGGCGCCACGGCGTTTCGACAAAATGGCTTTCTTCGCCGACCGGCAGCACTTGATCATCGGCCAGAATGTAATCGATGGCCGCCACCCCCGTGCTGGCAAAATAACCGAGCCACGCCACCTGCACCGGTGCCGGTTTGAGCGCCATTACCGGCAAACGATTGTCTGCGGTATGTCCGGCCAGGTCGATCAGGATCTGGATACCGTCATCATGGATCTTGCGTGCCGCCGCCGCATCGCTTAAGCCCAGCAGCGAATGCCACTCGGAAAAATGCTGTTTGATCCGTGCCGTCAGCGCATCCTCGCCGGGTTTGGTCACATACGCCACCAACTCGAAGCGTTGGCGGTCCAGATGTGCCACCACGCTTTCGAGGAAAAACCCGACCGGATGAGTCCTGAGGTCGCCCGAGATAAAGCCGATGCGCAGACGCGCCAAGGGTTGACCGGTATCGGCATGGGTATAGGGCGCGGCACGGGCCGCGACGCGTGTGCCAAAGTCGCTTGCCGTTCGCAAATACTGCTGCGGCGTAACGCCGGCAGCGTAGTTCATATGGAACAGGGTATTGCTACGGGCGACGTCGAACTCGGGCTTGAGCCGGACGGCATGCTCGAAAGATTCCAGCGCCGCCGCCAGTTGTCCCTGATTGGCGAGGGCGTCGCCCAAATTGTTATAAGGCTCGGCCCATTGCGGCCGCAGCTCGATGGCCAGGCGATAACATTGCACGGCTTCCTCGTAGGCGGCGAATGCCTGCAGCACAATCCCCAGGTTGTAATGCGCCTCGGCGTAGCTTGGCCGGATCGCCACCGCTTGCCGGTAGGCGGCAACCGCCGCTTCGGCCTGACCCAGGGCTTCGAGCGTGTTGGCCAGATTGTAATAAGCCTCGGCATACTCGGCCCGCAGGCCGATCGCGTGTCGAAAACGCTCGGCCGCGGCGGGCAGATCGCCCTGCTCCTTCAAGGCATTGCCTAGATTGTTATGCGCTTGCGCATAATCGGGCCGGCGCACCAAGGCCTGATTAAAACTCTCGATTGCCGCATCAAGTTGATGTTGGCCGAGATAGGCATTGCCCAGATTATTGTAGAGCTCAGGCAGGTCGCCGCGGATCAGTTCCGCCTGCCGATAACTGCCGATGGCCGCGGCAAACGACCGCTCCGCCAGCAGCGCATTGCCCAAATTGAAATGGGCT
>JAMFSV010000172.1 GCA_026225455.1 Burkholderiales bacterium
CCGGGGTGCCGAGGTGGTGCTCGATTGCGTCGGCGGGCCGATGTTCGAACCTTCGCTGGCGATGCTGGCGCCGCGCGGCCGGCTGTCGGTGCTGGCGTCGCCGGGCCAGCGCCGGGTCGGTTTTGATCTGCTCGATTTTTATCATAACGAAAGCCAGCTATTCGGCGTCGACACGCTGAAGCGCGATCTGCTTGCTTCGGCAGAAGTCCTGACGGCAATTACCCCCGGTTTTGAAGACGGTACGTTCCAGGCGCCGGTGATTCATAGTGTGGTGTCGTTGGCCGATGCGGCCGCAGCCTATAGCCAAGTCGAAGCCGGTGCCCGCGGCCGGGTGGTGTTGTCACCGGAACTGGTTTAAACCGAGACGCTCATGCAAATCCGCCGCGATGGTTTAGGTTTTATCGTTTTCCTGGGGGCGCTGTCGGCCTTGCCGCCACTGGCAATCGATATGGGCCTGCCGGCGTTGACCGCGATCCAGGCCTCGTTTCAAGTGCCGGCCAGCTTGGCCGGCCTGACCCTGAGCCTATTTGTGGCGGGCTTTGCAACCACTCCGTTGGCTTATGGGCTGCTGTCCGATCGTTATGGGCGCAGGCCGGTTTTGCTGCTCGGCATGGTGTTGTTTGCGCTGGCGGGTCTGGCGTGTGCCGTGGCACCGTCGATCGGGACCTTGTTGTTGGCGCGACTGATGCAGGGTGCCGGCGCCGGCGCGGGCGCCACCATTGCGTTTGCGGTGGTGCGCGATTTGTTCGACGGGGCGGCGATGCGCAAACGCCTGTCCATTATCACCATGGTGGTGAATACCGCGCCAATGATTGCGCCCAGCCTGGGCGCCGGTCTTTTGGTGCTGGGTGGATGGCGCAGCATGTATGCATTGCTGGGCGTCGGCGGGATCGGCTTGGTGCTGGCCATCGTGTTCGGCTTTGAGGAAACCCGGGTGCAACGCGCGGCGTCTATTCCCATGTGGCAGGATGTGCAGCGTGGTGTGAGTCTGTTGATGGTGCGTCGCGGCAGCCTGGCCTACACCGCAATCTATAGTTTGAGTTTTGCTTCGATGTTTGCCTACGTGGCCGCTTCACCGCTGGTGCTGATCGGTGTTTTCAAAGTTCCGGCGGCACTCTACGCCTTGCTGTTCGCCTGCACGGCGCTGGGTATTGTCAGCGGCGCTTTTTTTTCCGAGCGCTTGAGTCATAGGTTCAAGCCGGATAACGTGATTCGCCTGGGTTTGTTGCTGGCCTTGGCCGGGCCGTTGGGGGTGGGTGCGCTGATGTCGAGTCACCAGAGCGGCTGGCTGACAATGATGCCTTTGCTGGTGCTGGCGACGTTCGGTTATGGCCTGATCGCCCCGGCGGCTTCCCATGCGGCGCTGTCGCCCGTGCCCGAGGCGGCGGGCTTGGTGGCGGCACTGATGACCTCCTTGCAGATGTTATGCGGTGCGGTTGGCAGTGCGCTGGTGGCGTTTCTGTTTGTGCGGTGGCATGCTTGGGCTATGGTTGACGTCATGCTGGGTTTTGGCGCAGCTTCGCTTGCGGTGCACAGCACCCTGCCGTGGTTGCGCTCTGCGGCTGCCTGACAATTTTGCGCATCGATGAAGCTGCACGCAGAGCGGCCAATCGCACTACAATCCGGCTGAAGACCGACTTATGCCTGCTAGCCGATGACTGCCTTGATACCCGACCCCGTGCTTGATTCCATGCCTGACTCCGTACCCATTTCCACACCTGACTCCGAGTTCAAGCCGACGCCATCGGCGCGGGTCCCGACGCGTCTCGAACTATTCCGCAATTTTGCGCTGGTGGGACTGACCGGTTTCGGCGGCGTGTTGCCTTGGGCGCGCAGGATGATCGTTGACCGCGAGCACTGGTTGACGGATCGCGAGTTTGCCGAACTGCTGCCGCTGGCGCAACTGCTGCCCGGCCCCAATGTGGCGAATATCGCGACCATCTTGGGCCGCCGTTATCGCGGCGTCACGGGGTCGGCGGTGGCGGTGTTCGGTCTATATCTCTTTCCGACCATCATTACCATCTTGCTCGGTTATGCCTATCAGCGCTGGAGCGATTCCCCCATCATGCACCGGCTGCTCAACGGTCTGATGCCGGCCGCCGCCGGCTTGATGATCGCGACTGCGCTGAAATTGGTCGTCAGCCTGCCACGCGACATCCAGTCGCTGGTGCTGGTCTGCATCACCTTTGCCGCGGTGGGGCTGCTGAGCTTGCCCCTGCTTGCAGTACTGGCTGTGCTCGCGCCGCTGGCGACTTGGTTGGCTTGGCGTAAGCCTGCCGTGCGGAGTTGATGCCGATGTGGACGACTTTGCTTGAGCTGCTGTTGCATGGTGCGGTCTGGTCGATGCTGGCGGTCGGCGGTTCCAATGTGACACTGGCGGATATCCAGCGTTATACGGTTGAGACGCGTCACTGGTTGACCGCTGCTCAATTTGTCACGTTCTATTCAATTACGCAGGCAGCACCCGGACCGAACGGCATGGCTGTGGCGCTCATCGGTCTGCAGGCGGCAGGCTTGCCTGGTGCTTTGGTTTCGACGCTGGCGAATTGCGTGCCGTCATCTTGCATTGCTTTTTTTGTCGGCGGTTGGGCCGAGCAACATCGCGAGGTACGCTGGGTAGTTGCCGTGCGCCGTGGACTGGCGCCCGTGACGGTCGGTTTGCTCGGCTCGGCCAGTTTTGTGCTGGCGCGCGAGATCGACATCAATGCCACGCGCATCGGCTTGACGCTGATTTGCGCGGCGATTGCTTTTCGCAGCAAACTCAACCCGATCTGGCTGGTACTCACCGGGGCCTTGCTAGGGTTGTCGGGTGTCATGTAGATTGTGTCTGATGCCGGCGATCTGGCGCATGGCCGGCGCACCCCCATGTTTGGAGAGAACACATCATGATCGACGCCGACGATTTTCCGGAAAACCTGCTATTGACACCCGCCAGCGCGGCCGATTTCGAACTGCTGGTCGGCCTGCGCATCGAAGCCATGCGCGAAAGCCTCGAACGTATTGGCCGCTTCGATCGCGCCCGGGCGCGGGAACGATTTCTTAAGGGCTTTGCGCCCGAGCATACCCGGCATATCGAGGTCGGTCCAAACCGGGTCGGCTTCGTCGTGGTGAAGCCGCTGGCGGGTGCCCTGATGCTCGACCATCTCTACATCCACCCGGGGTTCCAGGGCTACGGCATTGGCGCGGCGGTGCTGGAGCGTATTTTCGCTGAGGCCGATGCGGATCATTTGCCGATACGTGTTACTGCACTGAAAGAAAGCGATTCAAACCGGTTTTACCTGCGACATGGCTTTGAAAAAATTGATGAAGAGGAATGGGATATCCATTATCTGCGTGCCGCAAAAATGCAGTACTGCCGCAGCGAAAGTTAAGCGGCGGCGCGCGCCGCTTCCGGGTGAGGTTTTAAAGTCCCTGAATTAAAGTCCCTCACTCACCTGTTTCGGGAACAGCAACTCGCTGTGGGTAAGCTGCCCGGGTACCACGCCGTGACCCCATGCGACATTCCAACTCGGGCCTGCGGCGCCGCCCAACTGGCGTTTCAGTTGAGCCATTTTGCCGGGCATCACGGGTGCCAGCAAATCGGCCGCGATACGCAACCCCTCAGCCAGCGTGTACAACACAGTATCGAGGCGATGCGCCTGCTGCGGCAGTTTGGCCAGCGCCCAGGGCTCGGTTTGCGCCACATATTGGTTGAGCTGGCGCACAAATTCCATCACGCGCTCGACTGCTTGCGCCACTTTCATTTCGTCCACCAGTTCCAGGACGCGAGCGGGCAAGGTGTCGGCAAGCGCGATCAATGCCTGCTCGGCCGCTTGGTAGTCGTGCGGCGCGGGGATCGCGCCGGCCCGATATTTATGCATCATGGCCAGGCTGCGTGCGGCCAGATTGCCCAAGTCGTCGGCCAGGTCCCGGTTCAAGCGTTGCTCGATCACGGCGTTGCTAATGATGCCATCCAGACCGAAGCTGACTTCTCGCACCAAGGTATAACGCAAGACATCGGTACCGTAACGCTCGGCGGCTTCAAGAGGATCGACTCCATTGCCCAGCGATTTACTCATCTTGCGGCCATCGGCACCGAGCAAATGCCCCGATACATGCAAGCGTTGATAAGGTTGAATGCCGATCGCGGCCGCCATGCTCAGCCAGAACAGCGTATGGGTGCGCAAGATATCTTTGCCGATCACATGGCGGGCCGCCGGCCAGAAACGGCGGTAGGCCTCGCCATCGGGATAGCCCAGCGGCGAGATATAGCTCAGCAGCGCGTCGAACCAGACGTAGGTGACATGAGCTTCATCCCAGGGAATCGGGATGCCCCAGCTCAAGCGGCTGCGCGGCCGGGAAATACTGAGGTTGCCGATGGGCTCCTCCAGTAGTTGCAGGATTTCATTACGATAACGCGCGGGCTGGATCAAGTCCGGATGGGTGTACAGATGCGTGCGTATCGTTTCGCGATATTTCTCCATGCGGAAAAAATAATTGGCTTCGCGGCGTACCACCGGCGGGTCGCGGTCTTCGGGCAGTTTGCCGTCGACCAGCTCCTTGTCGGTGACAAACCGCTCCTGTCCGATCGAATACAGGCCTTCGTAGTCAGCCAGGTAAATGTCATCTGCCGCATAAAGTTGCGCGAGAATTGCGCTGACTACCTGTTGGTGCGCCGCATCGGTGGTCCTGACAAAATGATTGGGCGTGACATCGAGACGCAGCCAGGCATCCTGGAACAAGTGTGCGTTGCGGTCGACAAAATGCTGAAGCTCTTCGCCGGAAGCTTGAGCGGCCTTGGCGATTTTCTCGCCATGTTCGTCGGCGCCCGTCAGAAAAAATACCTCGTCGCCGGCAGCCCGAAAATAACGCGCCATCACATCGGCATGAATACTGGCATAAGCATGCCCCAGATGGGGCCGGTCGTTTACATAATAAATCGGCGTCGTAATGTAACGGCAAGACATAAGATGGGGCTCCACAAATAAAAAAAGGACGCTCAATGGCGTCCTTTTTTGAAAAAACAATACCTCAGCGCCTGGGGGGAAAGTATTCCAGGTTCATTCGCATCGAGAGATTCAGGTGCTGGGTCATGGCGCTAGGTTGCCGAGGTCTTGGTTTGGGGTGAGGTGGGGTACGTGCCAAAAGTTACATTGCTTGATATCGCACGTCGGCCAGGGTTTGAGCATAGCAGACCCTGGCCGGCTTGAGAAGTCGGTCAACTCAGTCGACCGATTCAAGCGCTTACGCCAATTGGCGCTCGCGCCGCACCCAGCGTGCGGGGTTACGCGGTAAGGTCAACATGATCACCAGCGTCAACACGATCAACACCGGAAAGATCATCATGCTGCCTTCAGGGCCGACCGAGCCGCCGCTTAGCCAGGCAGGACCTGCCGCATGGGACAGCATCCAAGTACTGCTGGCCACCTGGCCGCTGTCGTTCGCACCGAACACGAACGATTCGCTCCAATCCCAGGCTGCATGAAAACCAAGCGCCCACCACAAGGAACCGGTACGCCACACCGAAAGACTGATCACCATGCCGAACAGGCCGGCCGCGATCAGACCGGCGGGACTTTCCCCAGCGTTATGTCCGTGGGCGGAGCCGAACAGCAAGGACAACAGGATGGCTGCGATAAATGCGTTGGTCCCACTGGCGAGAGTGAAAAAGGCGTAACCGCGGCAGACGAGTTCTTCGAACAAGGCCACCAAGGCGAAGGCTACGGCCCACAGCAATCCTGATTTGATCACGGCCAGGGTTCCTATGGCAGAGAACTCGATAGTCACGCCATGAGTCAGCAATAATAATCCCATCATGCCGCTGAGCAAAATCACTCCGCACACCACACCTTGCAACAGGTGCGCCACGCGTCGTGGTGCCCGCAGGCCATAATCCAGCCACGATTTTTTATCGAACAGGCTCATCACCTTGGTCGCAATCAATACCGCTCCCACCGTCATGCATTCACCGACGATGGTGTGGCCCGGCGTCATAGCCTCGGAACCGGGAGCAGGATGATGGAATAGATGGTGCAAGACAAAGCCGCCCGCGGCCACCAAGCCGATCGTAATCATAAAAAACAGCAATGCCGCCCAGCCGGCACGCAGGCCGTTGCGGCCGATCCAGATTTTTTTGAAGCGTGAACCGGCCGATGGCCGAGCAGGGGGAGTAGGGGAATACGGTGCAGTGGGCGCAGCGGGATGAGTTTGCTCTGAGGCGCCGCGATATTCGGCTGATTCGGTCACTGGTTGTCTCCGGTTTTTGACTGGATTATCCGCCTTGTCATGGTGATCTCGACAGATTTGTCTCGGAATACTAGCCTGTGCTGAAAGGTCGAAGCAAGCACAACAAAATCAAATCGGTATCGATGGACTGCCTCCACTGCCGGCCTACAGTCAAACCAACTCATGCAAGCACCGTTAGTAAAATCGGCGCTTGCATTGAGTGCAACCCGGGCATATTGCGAAACTTCTAATCGCCGAGCGATTCATGGATCGCGATTGCACCGCGCTTCCAATAACTCGCGGCGCGGATCCGCGATTTATGGACTCCGCGTTCGGTGACCAAATGCGTGTGAATCGAGCGCATTACCGCCGCTTCTCCGGCAGCCCAGACGTAACCTTCGCCGGCGGGTAATTGCAGCTTTCGCACCGCGGTTTCCAGCGGATCGGGTTTACCGTTGCGCCGAATCCAGATGATCTCGGTATTGGTCCGGCTCTCGAAGCCGAGTTGCGCGTGGTCGCCATCTACCTCCAGTACCGCGATCACGCGCGGGCCGGCGGGCAACTCTTCCAAGCGCCGTCCCACTGCCGGTAAGGCGGTCTCGTCGCCGATCATCAGGAACCAGTCGAAGCCGGTTGGGATTACGAATGAACCCCGCGGCCCACCGATGCCCAAGCGGTCACCGGGTTTGGCATGGGCGGCCCAACTCGCAGCGGGTCCTTCGCCGTGCAGCACGAATTGGATCTCCAGTTCCTGCGCGGCGGCGTCGTACCGGCGCGGTGTGTAATCGCGGGCGATCGGACGCGGTCCGCTGTCCGTCATGCGAACCCCTTCAGGGCCGATGATGGGCAGCACAGGCTCGCTTGCGCCCGGTTGCGGGAAAAATAATTTGACGTGATCGTCAAATGAAGCGGAAACGAAATCGTTGAGATCGTCCCCGGTAAACGTGATGGAAAGTAAATGCGGTGCGACGAGACGGGTACGACGCACTTGCAGCAGACGCATCTTGAGCGGATGGCGTATGCGTTGAACAGTCAGATCGGGTGCATGCATAGTGGAAACCTTAAAAATGAGGGGGTGCTCAGTTGGTGTTGATCTCGTCAGTCGCCCGCGCCAGGATGGCGGCGATGCGTTGTTGCTCGTCGTGGCCGGCTTCGCTTTTCATCATCAGCGCGCGTTTGAGTGCCCTGCGTGCTTCGACAAAAATGGGCAGCCACCCGGCGTTATCTTCGGGCGAGCCGTCCTCCGAGACGGCGCCGCGAAAATACTTCATTTTTTGCGCCATATGTGACAGTCCGGCGAAGAGTTCGTCGACGCGGGCCTTCATCGAAGCCAGATAAGCCACGCCTTCGGGAGCCAGGTTGTAGGATTTTTTGTTGCTATCCAACGTGACGTTGGCATAACCGAGTTCTTCGATATACGTCAGGGCCGGGTAGACCATGCCGGGGCTGGGACTATAAAAACCTTCGGTGCGCGTATGCAAGGCCTTGATCAATTCGTAGCCATGACTCGGGCGCTCTGCCAGCAACGCCAGCAATAACAATTGCAGGTCGTCCGAAGAAAATTTGCGACCGCGCATAAAGTTACCGCCGCCGTCCGAACCACCGCCCGACGAACGGCCGCCGCCATGACCGCCATGCCCCCGGCCGCCGCCGTGACGTTCGCCGCTGTGACAATGACGGGCTCGGCGCGAATGCTCGTGGTGAGCGTCAGCGTCGTATTCATGACCGGGTTCATGCTGTTGGCCAAAATCGTGGCTATGATGATGAGCGCCGCCGTGACGACGGACATGGTCGTGGCTATGGCCATGACCATGCAGGGCATGGCCCGAAAAAACCTGATGTAAGAAATGTCTCATGATGTCCTTTTGTATCGTAAGATGTATCTTAAGATATATCGTAAGTACGGACTTGTCAACCTGGAGATTTCAGGTAATGCGGCGGCTTACCGCCGGGTCCGGCGCCGAGGCGAGATCATGGCGATTCGCCCCTGTGCCCTGCATAGCGAGTTCGGGGTTCTTTCACATTGAGTAAGTAGGTGCTTAATTGAAGTGCTTAAGCTCCTCATATCTGAGAAAATGACGCGTCGCAATTTCACGTAGATAGTCGTGTATCCAAATGGATTTCGCTCCAATTCAGGAAAATAAATGAAAAAGCTACTCTCTGGCGCTGTGCTGCTGGGCGCTGCTACTTTAGGTTCCGCCGTTTGCGCGGCGCCGCTGAACTATCCGGCGACACCCAGGATCCCGGTGGTGGATACCTATTTCGGTACGCCGGTGACCGATAACTATCGCTGGCTTGAGTCGACCGGCAGTGCCGAGGTCAAAACCTGGATTGCCGCACAAAACGCTTTGACGCATAACGTGCTCGACGCACTGCCGCAGCGTGCGGCACTGAAGCAGGAATTGCTCGGCATGATCGGGGGCGACCGCGTATCGCGCGGTCATTTTGTTTTTGCCGGCGGCCAAGTATTTGGTCTGAAGTTCCAGCCGCCGAAAAATCAGGCGATGATTGTCGCGTTGAATGCGAGTGCCGATCCGAAGTCCGAGCATGTCGTGATCGATGCCAACCAGATCGACCCGACCGGCAAGACCGCAATCGATTGGTTTGTGCCGTCGCTGGACGGTAAACGTATCGCCGTGTCGTTGTCGAAAAACGGCAGCGAAGACGGCACGCTCTATCTGTACGATACCGCCAGCGGCAAGCAGTTGCCGGATGTGGTGCCGCGCGTTCAGTATCCGACGGGCGGAGGCAGTGTGGCGTGGACTGCCGACGGCAACGGTTTTTACTACACCCGCTATCCCCAGGGTGACGAACGGCCCGCGGCGGATGCCAATTTCTATCAGCAAGTCTATTTCCACAAGCTGGGCACGACGGCGGCACAAGATACGTATGTGATCGGCCGCGACTTCCCGCGCATTGCGGAAATCGCCTTATCGACCAGTGAAGACGGCAAATATGTGTTGGCCGACGTATCCAACGGCGATGGCGGCGAACATGGTTTGTTTCTGCATGGCGGGGATAGCGACTGGATGCGGATTGCCGACTATACCGACGGTTTCCGCTCGGCCGAATTCGGTCGCGACGGCCGGCTGTATGCCCTGGGCTTGAAAGGCTCGCCGCGCGGCAAGCTGGTCGCGCTCACGCTCAATGCACCGGCGGGTGGTCTGCCTGCGGCCCCGGTGGTGGTGCCTGAATCCGATGGCGTGATTCAAGGAATAACGGCTACCAGGAACCGGCTCTATGTCGATTACATGGTGGGCGGTCCGTCGGAATTACGAGTTTTTACACTGGCCGGAAAATCGCTGGGGCAACTCGGTGCCGAGCCTATCTCCACCGTTGCGATCGGCACGCGCCTGGCCGGCGACGCGATCTTGTTCGGCAGCGAAAGCTACGTCAAAGCGTTTGCCTGGTATGCCTACAATCCTGACGTTGCGGCGGCCAAGCCGGTCAAGACCGAGTTGTCCGACGCACCGGTGTTTGCGCTCGACGGCGGCATGCCCGGGGTTGACGTGGTGCGCGAATTTGCCGTGTCGAAGGATGGCACCAAGGTGCCGGTCACAATCCTGTACAAGAAAGGCACCGAGCTTAACGGCAGCAACCCGACGCTGTTGACGGGCTATGGCGGTTACGGCGTGTCGGTCAGCCCGGTCTTTGCGCGGCGTTATGTATTCTGGCTGCGTCATGGCGGTGTGCTGGCCGTGGTTAATTTGCGCGGCGGCGGCGAATATGGCGAAGCGTGGCACATGGCCGGCAATCTGACCAAAAAGCAAAATGTCTTCGATGACTTTATCGCTGCTGCACAATTGCTGCAAAGTCGGCATTACACCTCGCCGGATAAGCTCGCGATTCTCGGCGGCAGCAATGGCGGTCTGCTGATGGGCGCGGTCACCGTGCAGCGGCCTGAGTTATTCCATGCAGTGGTCAGCATGGTGGGAATCTACGACATGCTGCGGGTTGAAGATACCTCGAACGGCGCCTTTAACGTGACCGAATTCGGCACGGTTAAAGACCCGGCGCAGTTCGCGGCGCTGTATGCTTATTCGCCGCTGCACCATGTCAAGGACGGCACCGCCTATCCGGCCATCCTGTTTACCACGGGTGAGCACGACGGCCGGGTCGATCCGTGGATGTCGTACAAAATGGCGGCGCGAATGCAAGCGGCCAATCCTGAGGGCCAGCCCGTGCTGTTGCGTGTGGCCGCCGACGCCGGGCATGGCATCGGTACGTCTTTGGCTTCGTTGATCGACCAGGATGCGGATATCTTTTCGTTCCTGTTTAATCAATTGAACATGCACTAAGATTGTCGTTCAACGATCCTGCGGCGGTCCGATATCCATCGATCGCCGCGGGATCTGCGGCATCGGATACGGAGCGTGAAATGAACCATAAAGCCTTGGCCCTGGCGAAGATCCTGATACGTAATTTCGACCAAGCCGAACTGCTGCACGAACACCGGCCGCCGTTGTACGATACGCTGTGCGCGCGCTTGGCGAAAGGCACGGCGGCGAGTAAGCTGGGGGCCAGTATCGATATTGTCGCGCCCGGCAAACTGTCTTGCCCTTACCATTTTCATTATGCCCAGGAAGAGATGTTTGTCATCCTTGAGGGCCATGGCACGCTGCGTGTCGCGGGAGAAATGCTGCCGCTTAAAACCGGTGACGTGATTTTTGTGCCGCCGGGGCCTGAATATCCGCATCAACTGATCAATACCTCGGATGCACCCCTGAAGTATTTATCTGTCAGTACCCGTGAACAGCCCGAAATCTGTGAGTATCCCGATTCGAACAAATATCTGGCTTACGTGTCGAGCGGTGAAGCCCGGTCTTTTGACGTGATTCAACGCAGCGAAAACAGTCTCGACTACTGGGATGGCGAGGCTTAGACCTAGTGAGGCAGCGCTTGCCGACACAAAAAGCATGACCTTGATCCAGGAGCTTATGCCATGGTTTCCCAAACGGATTTTGACGCCTTTATCGAAA
>JAMFSV010000173.1 GCA_026225455.1 Burkholderiales bacterium
CATCACGGCCGAACGGCGTTCCGGACCCATGAAAATCTTGTCTTTCGCGTCTTCGAAATCTTCCATCTCGACCACGCGCTTGCCGCGGCGTGCCGCAAACAAAGCAGCTTCATTCACCAGGTTGGCCAGGTCGGCACCGGAAAAGCCCGGGGTGCCGCGTGCCACCACAGAGGCGTCGACATCGTTCGAAATCGGCACCTTGCGCAGATGCACTTTAAGAATATGCTCGCGGCCACGAATATCGGGCAGCCCGACAAACACTTGACGATCGAAACGGCCTGGGCGCAGCAAAGCCTTGTCGAGGACATCGGAGCGGTTGGTCGCGGCAATCACGATCACGCCCGAATTGGCTTCGAAGCCGTCCATTTCGACCAGCATCTGGTTCAAGGTCTGTTCGCGTTCGTCGTTGCCGCCGCCGGTACCCGCGCCACGATGACGGCCGACCGCGTCGATTTCATCGATAAACACGATACAAGGGGCGTGCTTCTTGGCCTGTTCGAACATGTCGCGCACTCGCGCGGCGCCGACACCGACGAACATTTCAACAAAGTCCGAACCGGAAATGCTGAAGAACGGTACTTTGGCTTCACCGGCAATCGCACGCGCCAGCAAGGTCTTACCGGTACCCGGAGGGCCGACCAGCAACACGCCGCGCGGAATACGCCCGCCCAGCTTCTGGAACTTTTGCGGATCGCGCAGGAAATCGACCAGTTCCGAGACTTCTTCTTTCGCCTCGTCGCAACCGGCCACATCGGTGAAATTGATCGCATTGTTGTTTTCGTCGATCAGCCGCGCGCGCGACTTGCCGAACGAAAACGCCCCGCCCTTACCGCCGCCCTGCATCTGCCGCATCATGTAGAACCAGAAGCCGATCAGCAGCGCAATCGGACCGAACGAGAACAGGATGGACATCAACGGATTGGGTTCGTCGTCCGCCTTGCCGCTGACCTGAACGTTGTATTTCATCAGGTCGCTGACCATCCAGATGTCGCCTGGCGAAACGATCTGATATTTATTGCCGTCAGCGGAAGTTACGGTCAGATTCCGTCCTTGAACGGTTACCGCCTTGACCTTGCCCGCCTTCGCGTCATCCATGAACTGGGTATACGGCACGGCTTCTTGCGCGTGCGGCCTGTCAAACTGCTTGAACACCATGAACAGCACGAGTGCTATGACAAGCCACACGGCCAGCTTAGAAAGCATATTGTTGTTCAAAGCCACACTCCTTCACAAATATTGCAGCGCTTTTGCATGCCAATAATCCATTCTAATCCAGTCCGCCACCCCCTGCCATAGCGATTAACTAAGGCAGGCATAGGCGAACCGGGCAATCCGGGGTCCCGCAGCAGGGTTAAACGCAGCTGTTATGGACAGCGGCGATCTAGCCCTGCTTTTTCAGGCCCCGGCCCAAAATAAACGTTTCCGCGGATTTATCGCGTGACGCTTTAGGCTTGCGCGGTGCAACCACTTTAAATTGCCGCTTGAATTTCTCGACAATCTGGCTGTAGCCACTGCCATGGAAGCATTTGACGAGTAAAGCGCCCTCGGGTTTCAAATGCTTTGCCGCAAATTCGAGTGCGAGATCGCATAAATGCTCAATTCGCGCCGAATCGGCAGTCGCCACTCCTGACAAGTTGGGGGCCATATCTGAAAGTACAAGGTCTACTTGTTGAGAACCTACCACCGCTTCGAGTTGACTCCAGACTTCTTCCTCACGGAAGTCGCCGAGGATAAAATGCACGTCGGCAACCGGCTCCATCGGCAGCAAATCGAGGGCGAAAATAGTCCCATTGAGCGAACCGTCTGCGCGTCGCGCCCCCAAGGCCAGCTTGTTGCGCACGTATTGCGACCAACTGCCGGGCGCGGCGCCCAGGTCGACCACGATCTGGCCGGCCTTGATCAGTTTGTCCTGCTCGTCGATTTCCTTGAGCTTATAGGCCGCGCGGGCACGATAACCCTCGCGCTGGGCCAGTTTCACGTAAGGATCGTTGATATGATCGTGCAGCCAGGAATGATTGAATCTATTTTTTGCCATTAAAATTAAGAAAACCTGCGTTTTTACCGAAAACTTCGTTTTTGGCGGATAATGCGGACTTTCGCTGCTCGTCCGCTGCGTGTGCCGTGTTATATGGTGAAAAGCGCGGACGGCACCGGACCATGTTGACCCGTGGAGTTTAACCTCCCGGCGCTCTTTCCCGCCGTGCTTATTTGCCATGCCTTGTTTGCCATGCCTTATTTGGCAGGCTTAGGTACCGGCTTCATTTTACGGCAACCCGTCGCGCCCCGAGCCGGCAGCCCTTGCCGCCGCCTTTATTTTAGTTGAGCCAGAGTTTCCCGATGCCAGCCTTATCTTTCACTCCCGCCCAGCGCGCCGCTTTGCGCGCCCAAGCCCATGCGCTCAAACCCGTCGTCATTATTGGCGCGGAAGGTTTGACCGAGCCGGTATTGGCCGAGATCGAACGCAATCTCGTGTCCCACGAATTGATCAAAATTCGCGTATTTGGCGACGATCGCGACGAACGTATCGCAGTCTACGGCACCATCTGCGACCGCCTGAATGCGGCGCCGATCCAGCATATCGGCAAGCTGCTGGTGATGTACCGCCCGGCCCCGCGCGCTCATGCCGAGCTGCCGACCGCCGGTCGCGCCAAGGCCGGTACCGCGGCCGAACCGCTGGACCCGACCACCCTGAAAGGCCGTGCGCCGCGCGTGGTCAAGATCGTCAAGGCCAGCGACATTCCGCTACGTACCAAGCCCAAGAAAACCAAAGTCGTGGTGCGCGGTAACGAGCGCGTAACGGCAGGCGGCACGGTCAAACGCGCGAAAGTGCGGCAAGCCAGCGCCAAGCGCCAGTATCAAAGCAGCAAGTAAGTCGCGCCCGGCCAAACCGCCGGGTGCTGAGCCAGCCGCCCTGTCAGATCGCGACAGGGTGCGCCTGGAAGCCGTGGCAGACCGCGCACTGCGGCATGGAACCCTGAGAATGTCCTAGAGGTGCCGCGCCACCATCGGCAAACGCCACACCAATATCAGCGCAAACACGCTTTGCAAGCCGTAGAAAACCGTGGATACGGCGTGCAGCATGCCAAACCGCGCCGCATAAATCGAATGCCCGACGTCCGTGCCGTGCGCCTCTGCCGTGCTACGCAACACGTTCATCAACGGCTCAAGCGCAAAATACCCGATCAAGGTACAGACCAGCATGGCCAATAAGTGCCAGCGCAGGCGCCGGTACGCGATATCGCCGCGGCGTACCATCTGGTTGCCCAGCGTCAGCAGCAAAATACCGCAGATACAGCCCAGAATCGCCTCGTAGTAAAACAGGCGGCCGGCCACATGCCCGGCATTGATGCGATCCAGCGTCATAAACAACACGGGGGCCACCAGATAACCGATAGTCCATTGGCTACCCGCCCAAATCAGGGCCAACAAGCGAAATAGACGATGGGGCATCAGGGGGATCCGTCAGGCAAACGCCGAAGCGAGCCGGGATTTAAAGCGGGCAAACCCGGCCTTAAGCGTGGTTTGAGCCCGGCTTTTTAAATCGGGGTTTAAATATACCGAACCGCGATAATTTCGTATTCACGGACACCGCTGGGCGCCTGGACCGAAGCAATGTCGCCTTCCGACTTGCCGATCAGGGCACGGGCGAACGGCGAACTGACCGAAATCAGACCGGCTTCCAGATCCGCCTCGTCGTCGCCGACGATCTGATAGGTCATTTTTTCGCCCGATTTCAAGTCTTCGAGGTCGACGGTAGAGGCAAACACCACCCGGCCGTCGGCATCGACCAGCGCCGGATCGATAATCTGGGCTCCGGACAACTTGGACTCAAGCTCGATAATGCGCCCTTCGACAAAAGCCTGCTTCTCTTTGGCCGCGTCGTACTCGGAATTCTCGGACAAATCGCCCTGCGCACGTGCTTCGGAAATCGAATTGATGACGGACCGCCGTTCCTTGGTTTTAAGCTGATGTAATTCTTCTTTCAGCAGATCGGCACCGCGTTTGGTCAGGGGGATGGTACTCATGGACGACTCTTCTAAAGCATTACAGCCGGCGTGCAGACAGCGCATCCGGCCAACAAAAAAATCGCCGCAGCCCGGTTGCATTCGAAATGCATAAACGCAACCGACCGCGGCATGGTTGTGAGATCCGGCCCATCAATTAAACAAGCGACAACCGGTCTCGGACTGCTTACTAGCCCCTAGTTTAGGCGAGCGTGCAGTCCTTGTAAATCATACACTTCCAGATCGCGCAGATAGCGCAGGCCTTCGACCGCCGCCCGCGCACCCGACATGGTGGTGTAATAGGTCACCCGATTGGCCTGAGCGCTGATCCGGATGGAACGCGAGTCGGCAATCGCCGTGCGGGTTTCGTCGACGGTGGTGAAAACCAGGGCAATTTCGCCATTTTTGATCATGTCGACAATATGCGGACGCCCGTCCTTGACCTTGTTGACCACCTTCACCGGCACCCCGGCCGCTTCAATCGCGGCCGCCGTGCCTTTAGTGGCAACCAGCGGATAACCCAGCCCGTGCAGCAGGCGCGCCACTTCGACCGCCATCGGCTTGTCGGAGTCTTTCACCGTCAACAGCACGGTGCCGCTATCCGGCAAACGTGAGCCCGCGGCCAATTGCGACTTGAACAGCGCTTCGCCGAAGGTCTGGCCCACGCCCATCACTTCGCCGGTCGACCGCATTTCAGGTCCGAGCACCGGGTCGACGGTGGGGAATTTATTAAACGGGAAAACCGCTTCCTTGACGCTGAAGTACGGCGGATTGACTTCTTCCGTCACGCCTTGTTCGACCAAGGTCTGGCCGACCATGCAGCGGGCTGCGATCTTCGCCAGTTGCAAGCCGGTGGCTTTCGACACATACGGCACAGTGCGCGAGGCGCGTGGATTCACTTCCAGCACATACACCACGTCGTTGATCGAGCCGTCGACTTGCACATGCTGCTGAATCGCAAATTGCACGTTCATCAGGCCGATCACGTTCAGCGCGCGCGCCATGGCGGCGGTCTGGCGCTTCATCTCGGCAATCGTCGCCGCGGACAGCGAATAAGGCGGCAGCGAGCAGGCCGAATCGCCCGAATGCACACCCGCCTGTTCGATATGCTCCATCACGCCGCCGATAAACGTCGTTTCGCCGTCGGAGATG
>JAMFSV010000174.1 GCA_026225455.1 Burkholderiales bacterium
CCGCCCGCGCCACCGCATCCGCCTGCGTTACATCGGTAGTCAATGCCAACACCGGCACCTCATACAGCGCGCGTAGCTCCGCGGCAACATGTTCGGCGCGTTGCGGGTTCAACTCCGCCAGCACCACCGCCGCACCCTCACGGGCAAACGCATGGGCGATGGCAGCCCCGATGCCCTGCCCGGCGCCGGTCACCATCGCCACCTGGTGCGCCAGGCGCTTCACGAACGGCTTCCTTGCGTGTCGCTCAGCGTGCGCCAAACCGCAACAAAGCTGCGTGCCTGCCGTGCCACGTCAGCGGCGGTGTCGCCAGGGCGATACAGCGCCGAGCCCAGGCCGAAGCCCGAGGCTCCTGCATTGACAAAGGTCACCATATTGTCCGGCGTGATACCGCCCACCGGAAGCAAAGGAATATGCGGCGCAATCACGGCGCGCCAAGCTTTGACCACCACCGGCCCCAATTGCTCGGCAGGAAACATCTTCAGCGCGTCAGCGCCGTTCTTGAGCGCGGCAAAAGCTTCGGTCGGCGTCGCGACGCCCGGCGTGCAGCCCATGCCGGCCGCCTTGGCGGCTTGAATCACAGCGGCGTCGCTATGCGGCATCACAATCAAGCTGCCACCCGCCTCGGCCACCTGGGTTACGGCTGCGACATCCAGTACCGTGCCGGCGCCAATTTCCGCGTCGGCCGGCAGCGCGCGGCGCAAAGCGGCGATGCTGAGCAAAGGCTGGGGCGAATTCAGCGGTACTTCAAGCAAACGGAAACCGGCTTCATAAAGCGCCAAACCGATATCGACCGCTTCGGCCGGTTGGATCCCGCGCAAAATTGCAACCAGCGGGCAACTCGCAAAAGCACGCTGAAAGGCGGAGCTTTGCGTGGCAGCGGTGGCGGCAGTCGCAGCGCCTGTGGATACTGGGTTCATGGTGCAAACTCCGTGGTGGTGTGGGGGCCCGCCGCAGGTACGCCGGTGTGGATCGAGGCCGGCATGCCGTTATCTGCGGCGGCCACCAGACCGGCATGGACGGCGATATGCCAAAGACCGCGCTCGGTGGCGTCGCGAGCCAAACTGATCTGCGTGCAACCGAACGCTGCGAGGGCCGTGCGATAGCGTTCGCAGAGTCCGGCTTCGCCGGACAGGACGATACTGCGCTGATGCAGCAGAAAACCATCTTGCCGCGACAAACGCTGTTCCAGACTGATTAATTCATTACCGATCAACAAACCCGACAGGTAGTCGCCTTGTTGTCCGGCCTCAAGTTGGCCGGTCAAACCCAGGGTGCGCACACTGAAAATCGTCGCCAGCAAACTGGCGTCGGATTCGCTGCGCGCCACCGCAATGCCGCGCAGGAATGCGGCATTGGCCGCCTCGGCGTCCGCTGCGGCATTGGCCCCGCTTGCGACGGGCGCCATGGTGCGCCCCAAAATCGAATGATCGCGCAAGATGGCAAACACTTCGCCGGTCATGAAGGTATCGAAATGGCCGATCCGCCCACCTTCGGACAAAGCCCACTTCGCATGCGTTCCCGGCAAGCCGATCAGCGTCGGGGCCGAGTCCGGTGCTTCGCCCGCCGTGCCGGCCGCACGATGGCTGCGGGTCAGACTCACACCGACAATCTGGGTTTCCTCACCGCGCATCACATTCGGCAAAATCCCCCGCTCCAGCACACCTGGCACGATATGCAACTGACTGTTGCGGCGGGTGCCCAAGGTCACCATCGCTTGAGCCAGCACCGTCGCATCGACTTTACCCTCGACATAAGGCACTTCCGTCCACCCCTGGGCACTGCCGACCATGCCGCACGCAATCACCGGCAATTCCGGTTGTTGTGCAAGCCAGGCACCGCAGGCTGCCTCGAAAGCCAATTCGAACGGGGCACGACGTGGATCGACGGCGGCATCGCCCGCGCTTTCCGCTTTGGTTTCCACCTCAGCTTCAACTTTAGGCAAACGCATAATGCCCCAGGGCAATGCCTCCGACGCCATCACCTCGCCGGTCGCGTCGAACAGATAGCTGCGTAAGGAACTGGTGCCCCAATCGAGGCCGATCAGTACGGCTTGAGCCTGGGTTTGAGGCTGATTCTGGCCGACCAGGGTCGGGGTGGTTTGCGTCATCGTCTTATCCTGCGAATCGCCGGTTGGGGAGCACGCCAGCCGATTTCTTCCGAAATGGCGCGGGCTTCCGCCTGCACGACGGCAATCAGTTCATCCATGCGCTCAGGCGACATATAAGGCACGGTGCTGGCCACCGACAATGCCGCCACAATAGCGCCCGAAGCGTCTCGTATCGGTGCGGCGACACAGCGAATCGAAGCTTCGTTGTCTTCCAGGTCGAAGGTATAACCGCCCGCCGCGTAACGCACCATGCGCTCGATAAACACCACCGGCGTAGGCTGTAAATCAGGTTTGAAAGGCATGCTCGCCAGGGTCCGGCACGAGGCGGCGAATAAATCGCGCCACTGCGTCTGCTGCAGGTCGAGCATCATGGCTTTGCCGATTCCGGTGGACGCCAAGGGCATTCTGTGGCCGATGCGCGAACGCATTTCGAGGCCGCGTTGACCGGGAATTTTGTCGATGTAGAGCACGTCGTCACCGTCGCGTACACCCAGGTGTATCGTGTCCTGGGTCGCGTTGGCCAACTGTTCCAAATGAGGATGCGCCACCTTGGTCAGCGGCATCTGTTCCAGCGCGATGGTGCCCAATTCGATCAATTTCGGGCCCAGCAAATAAGCACTGCCAAGTTGCCGCAGATACCGTGCCTGAACCAAACTGCTGACCAGTCGGTGCGTGGTGCTGCGGGTGGTGCCCAAGGCCGCCGCAAAGGCACGTAAATCGTGTGCGCCCGAAGCCGCCGCCTCAAGCACGGCCAAGCCGCGCAGCAGGGTTTGAGTACCGGCGAGTTGCTTGGCGGTATCGAGCGAAGTGATTTCCAGCGGCACGGCTGCTTCACCCGCCGTTTCCGACGCCACCAGCGTAGCGCCCAACTGCGCACCGGCGCCGCGCTTGACCGTTACCGCCGCAGCCGCTGCGCCGGAAATGGCGGAGGCCGCGGCAGGCTTGGTACTGGAGATGCGTTTTGTCATTACCAATCCACCACGGTGCCGTCGGGCAAAAACGCCCTATCGGTTTGGAACGATTCCTGGACGAAGGGATGCTCGGCGGCGACCTGCTCGTTGATTTCGACCCCGAGCCCAGGCCGGTCAGGCAATAACCAATGGCCGTCCTCGACCTGGATCGGACTATCCAGCACGGTCCAATACCACGGTACGGCACCCGTCATTTCTTCCTGGATCACAAAATTCGGTGTCGCGATGTCATAGTGCAGCGCAGCCACCCCGGCCAGCGGACCCAAGGGGTTGTGCGGCGCAATTCCGATGCCGGCGGTTTCAGCGGCAGCGGCGATTTTGCGCGCCTCGGAAAAACCGCCCACATGGCACAGATCGGGCTGGGCAATGGCGATCGCCCGCGCATGGAACAAGGCGTCGAATTCCCAGCGGTCGACCAGCCGTTCGCCGGTAGCCAGCGGCACATGGGTCTTTTGCGAAATATGGATCAGCCCCGCCTGATCGGCCGGCTGCAGCGGTTCTTCGACGAAGAACGGCCGGTACGGCGCCAGCACGTCGATATATTGCAAAGCCGCCGCGGCCGAGGCGCAGCGGCCGTGGAAATCGACCATGATTTCGACCTCGTCGCCCACCGTCTCACGCAAACCTTGCATCAGGCGGTCGACATGCGCCAATTCGCGGGTGGTCGCGGTGTAGTGGGTGTAAGGGATGCACACCACTTTCAGCGCCTGATAACCGCGTTCAACCACGGCTTGCGCCCGTTCCAGCAACGACCCGGTATCGAGCGACTCATACACCGCTTTTTGTTCGCCCAGACCCAGATGAGTGTAGATCCGCACCCGGTCACGCATGCGGCCGCCCAGCAGGCGCCAGACAGGCACGCCCAGCGATTTGCCGAGGATGTCCCACAACGCCATTTCAATGCCGCTGATGGCTGTGCTGCCGATCACGCCGATGCGCCAGAAGCCCCATTTGTGCAGCACCCGCACCGCTTGCTCGATATCGCGCGGATCGCGCCCGATCAATAACGGCGCCAGATCGTCGATGGCACCCACGACCGAGCGTGTCTTCCATTCGAGCGTCGCTTCGCCCCAGCCATACAGACCGGGCTCATCCGTTTCGACTTTGACAAAAATCCAGTTGCGCATGCCGGCATTCACGACACGCGTGGTAATCGCACGAATTTTCATAGCTTGCGACCGGTCCGGGCAATGATCCGGACGGTCTGGCGCAATGCTGACGCAGCGCCGTGCTGGAACCGACTCATGAAACTGTCTCCATCTTTTAGTGTGCGCATCGCCGGGCGGCTCGACTGCTTCTTGCTGCTTGCTACCGTTCGCCGCATTTCGATTGCTGATTTTATGGATTGGATTCTAGGCTCTCCAACGAGAATAGTTCAAATTGTGGATATGCATCTCATTTAATGGGATTTTTTGCGCTATGGGAGCAAACGAAAACCGTACGGAAACCCAGCTCAACAAAGCCGGATAGCCACGGTGCGGCTGAAGCGCGAGAGACGCGGGAATCCGCGCTGAGGGTTATGCAGGGCGTACCGGGGGCTGACGGCAGGCGCTAGGCGCCGGTGCAAGGCGGGTAAATCGGCAACGGAGGGGATACGCCCCGGTCTATTTCGGCAGTTCGGCCGCCCCCATGCGCGCGGCGATCACACCCGAGCGCTGGGCGAGATAGGCGGAATTGCGATGCGCGTCGTAAAACTTCGGCCGTGGCAGCATCACCGCCAGACGCGCCGATTGCATCACGCTCAGGTTACTGGCATTGGTTTTGTAGTAGTGCTGGGCCGCAGCCTGAGCACCGTACACGCCGTCGCCCCATTCGACCGAATTCAGGTAAATCTCGAAGATGCGCTCTTTACTCATCCAGAGTTCGAGCATCATCGTGATGATCAGCTCCTGCCCTTTGCGAATATAGGTCTTCTCGGTCGATAAAAACAGGTTGCGGGCCAGTTGCTGTGAGATCGTCGAACCGCCGGCGGCGCTTTTGCCGCGATGCTGGTCCTTCTCCCAGGCTTGCAGGATCGCATCGACTTCAACGCCATTGTTATTGACGAAGTTGGCGTCTTCGGAAGCGATAATGGCGCGCTTGAGGTTGTGTGAAATCTGCTCGTACGGGACCCAGGCGCGTTGCACCGGTATTTCGGCTTGGCCCTGCTGCGGCCTGGACAAACGCCATTGCGCGGTGCGCATAAAAGCGGTCGACGAAGGATTGACCACGGTCCAGATACCGATCTGAACAAAGTAGAAAAGCTGGGTGGCAAGCCAGGCAATCGCCAGCAGCGATACCAAGTAGGCCAGCCAACTCGTTTTTATCCACTTGATCATGGTCACACCCGTTTGATTTTTTAATTCTGGTGCTGCGGCCCTAAGCCGGCGCTAAGCTCGCAAACTTGCGCGTAACGCGGCCAATACCGGGCGGCTGTCGGGACGCACGCCACGCCAGACCCAAAACGATTCGGCTGCCTGCTCAACCAGCATGCCCAAGCCGTCGGCGCTGCGCGCGCCCGAAGCTTGCGCATGCTGCATAAAGACCGTAGGCTGCGCGCCATACATCATGTCATATGCCAGTGTACCGCTGCCCAGCGCGGCTGGGTCGAACTCCGGCAAGCAGCCGTCCAGACTGCCCGCCGTCGCGTTGATCACGACCTCGAAAGAGCCACGCGCAGCACCTTTATCGCCGCCTGAAAAACGGCAACCGGCATGAAATGCCGCCGCGGCAAAGGCATCGATCAACTCCAGCGCGCGCGCTTCGGTGCGATTGACGATGCACAATTCAAGCGGCTGACGTTCCAGCAAGGGCAAGATCACGCCACGCGCAGCCCCCCCGGCACCCAGCAGCAATACACGCCGCCCGGCTAATGCCACGCCCAGATTGTCTTCGATATCGCGCACCAAACCAACGCCGTCGGTGTTGTCGCCCAGGATGCCGTCCGCATCAAAACGCAAGGTGTTGACGGCGCCGGCGGCGGCAGCGCGTGGCGAGAGCCTGTCGGCCAGACGATGCGCTTCCAGTTTGAACGGCACGGTGACATTCAGTCCACACCCGCCTTCGGCGATAAAGGCCCTGACGCTATCGACAAAACCATCCAGCGGCGCAAGCCGCCGCTCGTAGGCAACAGGCTCGCCGGTTTGCGCCGCAAACTGCGCATGGATCTGCGGCGATTTGCTGTGGGCAACCGGGTTGCCGATGACCGCATAGCGGGAGGTCTGGGCGTCGGGCGGCATCGCTAGGGGTCCTTTTTGGCTTGTGTGGGTAGATGACTTGAGCGGCTTAAACCGCGAGCGGCGGCCCATCGGCCGCACTTTCCGTAGCCGGGTCGGCCGCCGTGCCGGAGGTCTCGCCCGACACTTGCGCGTCCTGCGCGGCATCGTCGCCGGCGTCATGCCCCGCCTGGTCGTTCTGCGCCTCAGGATCGACGGCCTGATCCGCCGCATCATCGCTTGCGTCGTTTTGCGCCCCCGCCGTCGAGGTATCTTCAATCTCCTCGTCGCCGGCATCCGCCTCGGCTTGTGCCGCGGCGCCCGCAGCCGACGGCGCGTTGAGCACCTGCACCACACGGCATGAGGCTTCGATCATCAATTCGTCGAAATTGGAGATCTCAAGCAATAACTGGGTGCCGCGCGCGTGCACGCCCAAGCCAGGCACATGCATCATCAAAGGAATCTCGTCGAGCCTGACCAGATCGCCCTTGATCACCGACGCCACCGCGCGCTCGCGATGTTCCTGCTGCAACCAGCGCAAACACCAGAAACGCTCCATCCGGTTCTGGTGATCGGCATAAGCGGAGTAAGTATCGTCAAAACCCTGGACCACCGCAAACAGGTCGGCATCCTTCGGTTTGAACGGCGCGGCCAGCTTGGCGGCAACGCCATGCCGGCAGCAGGCCAACAATTGCCATTGATTGACCAAGTCGACATAACGCCGCAGCGGCGAAGTGCTCCATGCATATTGGGCCACCCCGAGACCTTCATGAGGCGCGGGCGAAGTCTGCATGCGCGTGCGCTTGGGGCCGGCGATCGGGCCGAAGGCACGTTGCGCGCGATAGATGCCGGGCACATCGTATTCGGCCAGGAAACCGCCCCAGGTGCTGTTGGCCAGAATCGCCAATTCGGCGACGATCAGGTCCAACGGCGAGCCGCGGCGACGCGGCTGGATCTCGATATGCTCACCATCGACATAAAAGTTGTAATCGAGGTTGCGCTGCACTTCGCGCTTGAGACCATAACCGAGACGCGCCTGCTGGCGTTTCTCGAACAAGGCCTGAGCCAGCGGCCAAAGCGCGGTAATTTCAGGCTTGTGCGGATACTCGCCGCTACCGTCGGCCAGTGCCTCTTCGGTGACGATGGCATCAAGCAAATTGTGGCGCAAGTTGCTCTGAATAAAGACCCGTTCGGGACGGGTCTCGGTCGTCACAATTTCGTACGTCGCCAGATCGACAATGATGTACAGCGACAATGCAGGGCGCAAACCGCCTTCCTGCAAAGTAAAGGCATCGACCACCGAACCCGGCAACATGGTGATCTTGTCGCCCGGCACGTAGACCGTGGAAAGCCGTTCGCGGGCAATCACATCGACCATATCGTCGCGTGCGATACCCAATGCCGGCGCGGCGATATGGATCCCGACCCGCAAGCGCCCATCATCGAGCCATTGCACCGAGAACGCATCGTCGATTTCGGTGGTGGTGACATCGTCGATAGAAAATGCGGCAACCCCGGCTTCGGGCAAATCGTCCAGCGCCAACGACAGACTGACTTCGGGAAAACCGATGCCGTGCGGGAAATGTTCGGACAAGAAACGGGCTTCGTGTAAAGCACGCGCCGACTCGACCCCGCCGCAATCGAGCATCAGACGCGGCATCGAAACCCCGAGCGCACCGGCAGCCGCTTCCAGCGCCTTATATTCGATCGAGTTTTTATCCGGCCGGGTCAATAATGTCAGCGCGAGCTTGACCATGGAGTCGGGCAATATATGCTGCTTCAACTGGTCTTCCAGCGCGACTTGCGCCAGCGCTTGCTGACGGCGGCGTTCCAAACCGGCCAGCGCCGCGGTCAATTGTTCTTGCGGCGCACGCTGATATTGGCCGCGGCCTTTACGGCGGAAATAAACCGGCGAGCCATGCATGCGTAAAACCAGCGCCGCCCGCTCGACGGGGCCCGGGGTCGCACCGAAATATTCGCCGGCCAAGGCGGCAAACGGGAATTCATCTTCGGGCGCACATTCCCACAGAAAATCGAGATCGATTTGCGCGGCCTGGCTTTCGGCCTGCTGCATCAATTCGCCGGGGGACGGCTTGTCGAACTCGATCAGCACATCGCGGCCCTTGACCTTGGCGCGGCGCCCACCCGGCAATTCGACCTGGAACGCGTCGACTTGCTTGGACAGCACGGTGCCCGCCTTGAAACTGCCTGATTCCTCAAAAAAAACGTTCACTCGTTACTCTGCTAAAAATGCTGCTGGAGGTTCCGGTTAGCTAGTCAAAACGCAGGAGCCAGGCGCCCGGGTTTTGATGTGCCGCTATGCGTGTCCATTGGCGCGTCAATCGATCTGAGGCAATTCAACGCCGATGGATCACTTAAATGAGTTACTTAATTTTGCCGGCCTTAAGAGGTCTAACGGCCCTAAGGGCGGCCCAAAGCGGTGATTAAAAACAGTGGCCAAAAGCCTCGGGGTTATTTGGGGACGATCCCGCAAAATGCCAGCACGCCGTCCAGGTAGAGCGGAAAATCGCTGAGCGCATGATCGCCACCCTGGATCAAAACCGTGTTGGCACCGGCATACTTACTCAGCATGTCGCGATAGTCGAGTACCTCGTCGCCGGTCGCGGCGATCAGATAATACCGCTCGGGGTGGGTCACCGACGCCACTTTCAAGGCGCGCAACTCATCGAGATGATGCGGCTCGACCACAATCGAGCCGCCGCCGTGCCACAAGGGCTGCTCCCCCAGATAATGCCGCAGATCGTCTTGCGGCATGGTGGCCGGGTTGAGTAAAACCGCGCGCCAGCCATGCCGTTGCGCCAGCCAGGTGGCGTAATACCCGCCCAGCGAACTGCCGATCACCGTCACCTCGCTATGATCGCCTGCGGCCTGGGCTTGCGCCACTGTCTGTTCGGCCAGGGCGATTGCTTCGTTGGGCGACACCGGTAACGCCGGGCAATGCCAGCCGGCGAGCAAACCGAGTTCGCTCAAGCGAGTTTCGATCAGACGCGATTTGAACGAAAGCGGCGACGAGCGAAAACCGTGCAGGTAGAGAATCATGCGCCGGCCTTCGGCCGCGCGGCCAAGGCATCGAGCAATTTCTGGTGTACCCCGCCAAAACCGCCGTTGCTCATCACCAGAACCTGATCGCCCGGGCGAGCTGCCACAGCAACCGCATCGACCAGCGCCGGCAGGGTGTCGAAGGCGCGCGCGCGCGCGCCCAGCGGCGCGAGGGCGGCGCTCAGATCCCAGCCCAGCGCATCGCGGCCTTGGTCCGCGGCATAACCGAAGATCAGGTCGGCCTGCTCCAGGCTGCCAGGTAAGGCCGCCCGCATCACGCCCAGCTTCATGGTGTTGGAGCGCGGCTCCAGCACGGCCAAGATGCGGCCGGATGCGCCAAGCGGTCCCGGCCCCCGAATCTGGTTAGCGACGGTTTCCGCGGTTCCCGCTTCGCCGGCGGTACGCTCAAGACGCGCACGCAGCCCGGCGATGGTGGTTTCGATCGCGGTCGGATGATGGGCAAAATCGTCGTAAACGGTTACCCCATCGACCGTGCCGCGCACTTCCATGCGGCGCTTTACATTGCGGAAGCGCGCCAGCGACTCGGCCGATTGGGCCGGGACAACCCCCACGTGACGAGCCGCGGCAACCGCCGCCAGTGCATTGAGCCGGTTATGGTCGCCCTGTACCTCCCAGGCGACGCGCCCCTCCGAGGTACCGGCGTAGTCGACCAGGAAACACTGGTCCAACGAGGCTTGCCCGGCGGGCAAAGCTTGCCAGCCGCCGGCCACGCCGAACCGCTCGACCTCGCTCCAGCAACCCCGCGCCAGGACACGTTCGAGCGCGGCCGCGCGGCCATTGACCAGCAGGCGCCCAAGACCGGGCACGGTACGAATCAGGTGATGAAACTGGGTTTCGATAGCGGCAAGATCGGGGAAGATATCGGCATGATCGAACTCAAGGTTGTTCAGCACCGCCGTGCGCGGACGGTAATGGACGAATTTGGAACGCTTGTCGAAAAATGCCGTATCGTATTCATCGGCCTCGATGACGAAGAAATTCGACGTCGTAAGCCGGGCCGACACGCCAAAATTCAACGGCACGCCGCCAATCAGAAACCCCGGATTCAGACCGGCGTCTTCCAGCAGCCAGGCCAGCATCGCGCTGGTGGTGGTCTTGCCATGGGTGCCCGCCACGGCAAGTACCCATTTGTCCGCCAACACATGCTCGCCCAGCCACTGCGGACCGGAGGTGTAAGGCAGGCCACGGTCGAGGATCGCTTCCATCAGCGGATTGCCGCGACTGATAACGTTGCCGACCACGAATAAATCAGGCTCAAGGGCAAGCTGCTCGACCCCATAACCTTCGATCAGCGCAATGCCTTGCGCTTCGAGTTGAGTGCTCATGGGCGGGTAGACCCCGGCGTCGCACCCCGTCACTTTATGACCGGCCTCGCGCGCCAAAACCGCCAGACCACCCATGAAAGTGCCGCAAATACCAAGAATATGAATATGCATAAGCGCCTAACGTGCCGACCTCGTAACCGCATCACCTTGCGCATCAACCGGCCGGCAGGACCCAGGACCGTCTCCAAGAATGTCATATTGTACCCGAGCGGTGCGGGCTTTTCGGGCCCGGCACGCGCCACCCCGCGGTTTCACTCGCCACTTGGAGCCCCGCCCCCCGGAACCGAATCCCGCGGCCCGGCGTCTGAGCTAAAGAAAGGATAAATAAGGCGTAGACAAGTACCGGATCGGCGCTTGCGCCGCACCGCGACCGGCGATTCCAGGCAGCGCGGAGCAGCCTCAAGCAGGCCCGAGCCCCGATCCGGAACCCCCTTGACAGGTTCAGGTATGATTTGGAGATGGCTAGAAAACCTTTTATCGATCCGCACCGCGTGCGCGAGGAAATCGCCATCGCCGCAGCCAGGCTGGTGGCGGAAGACGGTCTCGACTACGCCAGTGCCAAACGCAAGGCCGCCAAACAGGTGTCCGGCGAGCTTAGGCTCGGCAGTGAATGGCTGCCTGATAACGACCAGATTGAAGCCGAAGTGCGGGCTTATCAAGCCATTTTCCATAGCGACTTCCAGCCCGCGCTACTGCGCGTCCTGCGCCAGATTGCGCTGGAGTGGATGCAGCGGCTGGCGGCTTTTAATCCATTCTTGACTGGTGCGGTGCTTAACGGCACGGCTGGCGAGCATTCCGACATCCATCTGCAGTTATTCAACGACAGCGCCAAAGATGTCGCCATTTTCCTGCTCAATGCGGGTATTCAATACGAAGTTCATGAAACACGGCATTTCGCCGGACGCGGTCTGGTCGAAACCTTGAGTTTTCTGGTGCGCGACAAACGCACCGAAGCGCTGCTGGGCTTACACTTGGCGCTCTATGAATCCAACGATTTGCGCGGGGCCTTGCGCGGCGATACCCGCGGCAGGCCGTCACGGGTCGCAGCTCCCGCTGTGGCGGCCCTGCTCGCCGAGGAAACCGCGGCACATCCGCTTTGATCAAGGAATCTGATTTAGCATTATTTAGTACTTATTTTCGGCCATAGTCAGGTGGCACAGCACTTGAACGTTATGCTACCGAGCATGTGATCTACAGGATATCCGATGAATCGTTTCGCCCACTCCCGCTTGACCCAGGGCCGTGCCCTCGCCGCCGGCGCACTCGCCGCGGCTTTGATGCTGCTGGCCGGCCCGGCCACCGCGGCCAACACCAGCGGGCCCCAGGCACTCTGGGCCAGCACTTTGCCCGATGCCGAGGGCCATCAGCAAGCTCTATCCAAATATAAAGGCCACCCCCTGGTGGTGAATTTCTGGGCCTCCTGGTGCGGTCCCTGCGTCGCGGAAATGCCGGAATTATCTGCAATGCAAGCCCAATATTCGCAAAAAGGCATTCAATTTGTCGGCATCGGTATCGATTCGGCTGAAAATATCCAAGGGTTTTTACATAAGGTCAACGTGACTTACCCGATCTACGTGGCGGGTTTCGGCGGGGCGGATTTGGCGCGCGCGTTTGGCAACGGAGCCGGCGGACTGCCGTTTACGGTGGTGATTGATGCCAAAGGTCAGGTCAAATACACCAAGCTCGGCCGGGTCGACGCCGTCGCGTTACGCCACGCCTTGGGCACGCTTTAGGCGGCACTCCGGGGACACCTTAAGCCCCGCTAAAACGCGCGCGGCATCCACGGCGGGTAACGAAATCGTAAGGCAGGCGGGAAGTCCCGGCCAAAAATCAGTGACAATCCGCCTTTGCCGGGGTCGGATTTACCCTCAAACCACCGTCGCGTTAACGGCATTTTAGGATTATTATCCCTGAACTAATCGGGATTTAAGGGCGAAAAGCCGGATTTCCCGAGTTCCTGACAGCCTGAATTCGGTCAGCAAACTGGACACGTCCAAGCATTCAGCGTTAAAGTTCGCTCAATTTCGCGGAAATACGCTCTCATGACCCATAGATTGTTGGTATTACACGGTCCGAACCTGAATTTGCTCGGCACCCGGGAGCCTGAGGTGTATGGCCGCACCACCCTGGGCGAAATCGACCAGAAGCTGGTCGAGCGCGCAGCGCAGGCCGGCGCTGAATTGCAGACGTTTCAAAGTAATCATGAAGGTGCACTGATCGACCGGATTCATGCGGCACGCGGTGAAAACATCGATTTCATCGTGTTCAATCCCGCAGCGTTCACGCATACCAGCGTAGCGTTGCGCGATGCATTGACCGGGGTGGGCATTCCGTTTATCGAGGTGCATTTGTCGAATGTGCATCGCCGCGAAGCATTCAGGCATACCTCGTATTTTTCCGATGTCGCGTTGGGCGTGATTTGCGGGCTCGGCTGGCAAGGTTATCTGTACGCGGTCGACCATGCGCTGGCTCAGCTTGGCCGCGCCTGAACGAAGAAATAAGTGAACCGATAAGCGAATCGGCGCGGTTTGGCGATTTTTTATTTTTTTAGCGCCGGGCAGGCATGTCCTACCCGGTTGTTCTTGAATTAAAGGGAGTTTCTGATGGATCTACGTAAGCTGAAAACCTTGATTGACCTCGTCTCAGAGTCCGGCATTTCGGAGCTGGAAGTGACCGAGGGTGAAGGCAAGGTGCGGATCGTCAAAAACGCGCCGCCAGTTTATGTGCAGCAAGCGCCGACCCAATATGCCCAGCCTCCAGGCATGCAGCAAGCGGGCCCCGCTCCCGTCGCCAGTGCCGAACCCGCCGTGGCCGCACCGGCCGTGCCGGCCGGTCACGTGGTCAAATCGCCCATGGTCGGAACCTTCTATCGCGCGCCGTCACCGGGCGCGGATGCGTTTGTCCAGATTGGCGATTCGATCAAGGAAGGCCAGACCATCTGCATTATCGAAGCGATGAAGCTGCTCAATGAAATCGAATGCGACATGACGGGCGTGGTCAAGGAAATCCTGGTTGAAAACGGTCAGGCTGTCGAATACGGCCAGCCGCTGTTCGTGGTTGCATAAATTTGCGCTTCAGATGTCAGCCGGGATAGTGTCGCAGCAGGGCTTGGTGTTCCCGGCCCCGTTGCAGACAGCCGGATCGCGGTAGCGGTCCGCTTTTGACCGCTTTGCGGTCCGCTTTTCCCGCCACAGTGATTCAGGCTGCGCCGCCCGGTAGTAACGATGGCAGGCGCGCCCTCTCGATGGTTAGCTAATTCACTATGTTTGAAAAAATCCTCATTGCCAACCGCGGCGAAATTGCCTTGCGGATCCAGCGTGCCTGCCGTGAGTTGGGTGTCAAAACGGTAGTGATCTATTCGGAAGCGGATAAGGAGGCGAAGTATGTGCGCCTGGCGGACGAAGCTGTCTTCATCGGCCCGGCACCGTCGAATCTGAGCTATCTGAATATGCCGGCGATTATCAGCGCCGCCGAAGTCACCGATGCCGAAGCGATTCACCCAGGCTACGGTTTCCTCTCCGAGTACGCCGATTTTGCGGAACGGGTTGAACAATCAGGCTTCACCTTTATCGGTCCGCGCTCCGACACCATCCGCCTGATGGGCGACAAGGTTTCGGCCAAGCAGACCATGATCAAGGCAGGTGTGCCCTGCGTCCCGGGTTCCGAAGGTGCTCTGCCGGACGACCCCAAGGAAATCGTGCGGATCGGCCGCCAAGTCGGTTACCCCGTCATTATCAAGGCGGCCGGCGGCGGCGGCGGGCGCGGCATGCGCGTGGTCCACACCGAAGCGGCCCTGGTCAATGCGGTGATGATGACGCGCGAAGAAGCGGGCCGGGCCTTCGGCAACCCGCAGGTTTACATGGAAAAATTCCTGGAAAACCCGCGCCATATCGAAATTCAGGTACTGGCCGACCACTATAAAAATGCAATCTGGCTAGGCGAGCGCGATTGCTCGATGCAACGCCGGCACCAGAAAGTGATCGAAGAGGCACCGGCGCCGCACATTGCGCGCCGCCTGATCGAACGCATCGGCGACCGCTGTGCCGACGCCTGCAAAAAAATGGGCTATCACGGCGCGGGCACCTTCGAATTCCTCTATGAAAACGGTGAGTTCTACTTTATCGAGATGAACACCCGGATCCAGGTTGAACATCCGGTCACCGAATTGATTACCGGTGTCGATATCGTCCAGGAACAAATCCGCATCGCTTCCGGTGAAAAAATGACGCTGCGTCAGCGCGACATCGAAATCCGCGGCCATGCCGTCGAATGCCGGATCAATGCCGAGGACCCCTTCAAGTTTACCCCCTCGCCTGGTCGCATCACGTCATGGCATGCGCCGGGCGGCCCCGGCATCCGGGTCGACTCGCACGCCTATAACGGTTATTTCGTGCCGCCGACCTATGACTCGATGATCGGCAAAGTGATTGCCTACGGCGCCACGCGCGAGCAAGCCATCAAGCGGATGCGGATTGCGCTGTCCGAAATGGTGGTCGAAGGGATTTCGACCAATATCCCGCTGCACCGCGAGTTGATGCTGGACGCCAAGTTTGTCGAAGGCGGCACCAGTATTCATTATCTGGAAAACCGGCTGGCGGCCAAGCAGCAATCGGCGCCTGAAAAAGTCAAATGATCCATTACCTCGGCCGGCGCCGGATGTGCCCGATGTGCTCGATGTGTTTTAAGTTATCGCTATGAGCTTTAGAGAACTAGTCGTCGAAATCGATCGAGAACACGCTGAGGCCCTGTCCGACGCCTTGCTCGATCTGGGTGCTTTATCCGTCTCGGTGGAAGACGCCGACGCGGACACCCCCGACGAACAGCCCTTGTTCGGTGAGCCCGGCCTGATCCCGGAACGCTCGGCGTGGCAACGTTCGCGCGTGGTGGCCCTGCTGCCCGGCGCACACGATGCCGCCTTGTTGTTGACCGCGGCATCCAATCAGTTGGGCTTGGCCAACGTGCCGGCCAGTGCGGTGCGTGAGGTTGAGGACCAGGATTGGGTGCGTTTGACGCAATCGCAATTCGACCCGATTTCGATCGGCAAACGGATTTGGGTCGTGCCGTCATGGCATGTGGCACCGGACCCCGAGGCCTTGGTGCTCGAACTCGACCCGGGTTTGGCCTTCGGCACGGGCAGTCACCCGACCACGCGTTTATGCATGGAATGGCTGGAGCAGAACGTGACGCCGGGCGGTTCTCTGCTCGATTACGGCTGCGGCTCCGGCATTCTCGCGATCCTCGCCGAAAAGTGCGGCGCCAGCCCGGTTATCGGCATCGATATCGACCCGCAAGCGGTCGAATCGGCGCGCCAGAACAGCGCGCGCAATCACGCCATAGTCACCTATGGCTTGCCGGATACACTTACGGCACCACCCGCCGCCGCCGAATTCGACATTGTGGTCGCCAATATCTTGTCGAACCCGTTGAAATTGATGGCCGCCATGCTGTGCGGCCGCGTGCGGGCGGGCGGCAAACTGGCGTTATCGGGTATCCTGGCACGGCAAGCCGAAGAAGTCGCCCTCGCTTATCAACCCTGGATGACGATGTCGGTGTGGCGCGAACACGAAGGTTGGGTGTGCCTGGCAGGAACTCGGTCCTAAAAAACCGGGGGCGCCGGGTAATTCTTGCGGCGTTCCCTATAAGCTGACCGAGAATCGTGCCAGAATATCGCTACTACCCGGACATCTTGATGTCCGGGTGCCATTCTGGGCTCATCCCGTGCCGCACCCGACTTTGCCGACCGCCTGGTTTGCACGGTTGTGCACTTGTCGACACGGGTCTGCAACAGGCCATGAATGGCCTAAATGACCTCTATCCGGCTCTGCTATCGTGCTTGCAACGCGTTGTCCGAATTGTTTGACGGTGTTCCGTCTAAAACCTGCCCAGCTCGAAGTGAGTGCGGGCCAGGTGCGCTGTGGGCACTGTAATACGCTGTTCGACGGAGCCCGGAATCGTACCGAGGTCCCCGCGTCGGATTTGGCCGCGGGCGTTTCGCCCCACGTTTCGGCACTGGAGGCCAGACGCTCCCTGTTGGCTCGCCTGAGCGCCCGAACCGAACCCAGTGTCGGACTGAACGCCGTCGAGCTCGCGCTCAAGGAACATCCGGACCGGCGCCGAGCCGCCGAATTGTCTTTGGCCAGCGGCAGCAAACAGTCGCCCGTCGGCGGCAAACCCAAATCCCCGGCCGGCGCTAAAACGCCTGCGGCCGACACGGCTCCCGGCGCACCGCCACCCAAGCGCCGCCTGATACGCGCCCTGACCGGCCCGATTGTATTTGTACTGGCATTGGCCTGCGCCTTGCAATACGCCTGGTGGCAACGCGAATATATTCGCGTCAGTTGGCCGCCCAGCGAAATCGCCTACCAGACCTTGTGCCGCCTCACTGGCTGCACCATTTCGCCGGCGCATGATATCGACCGGCTGCAAATTGCCAGCATGTCGCTGCGGCAAGTCGACGATCCGCGCCACCTGGCGCTGCAAGTCGTGCTGCGCAATCGCTCCGCCATCCCTCAAGCCTATCCGGCGGTTGAACTGACACTCACCGATGCCCACAACCAGGCCAGCATCCGCAAGGTCATCACGCCCGCCCAATATCTGAACGCGGATACCTCCGCCGACACGGGCATCGGCTCGCATGCGGAGCGCACCCTGCAAATGCGCATCGACACGACGACCATACCCGCGAACAATGACCGTGTCACAATCTTCTATCCCTGACGCAACGTTTGTGCCGGCGGCGCCGGCTCAAACGTTGCGTCGCAGTCCCCTTCCCCTTACCAAACCGTCGCAACGCGACGACTGCCCGGAGTTAATATGAGCCAAGTCACCCTCGGTGGAAATCCGATTACGGTTGAAGGATCGTTTTTGTCCAACGGCCAACACGCGCCTGAATTTTCGCTGGTGAATGCCAAGCTGGCCGACGTTTCGCTGGCCGATTTTGTCGGTAAGCGCAAGGTCCTGAATATCGTACCCAGCCTGGACACCCCGACCTGCGCCACCTCGACCCGTAAATTCAACCAGGCCGCAAGCACCTTGAAAGACACCGTGGTATTGGTGATTTCGGGCGACCTGCCGTTCGCCGCCACCCGCTTTTGCACGGTCGAAGGGCTAGACAACGTGATCTCGCTGTCGACCTTTCGCAACCACGATTTTGCCCCCAACTACGGCGTGGCCGTCACCAGCGGCCCGCTCAGCGGCCTGACTGCGCGTGCCGTGGTGGTGCTCGATGCAGACAACAAGGTGCTGCATTCCGAACTGGTCGGCGAAATCAAAGATGAGCCGAATTACGATGCGGCGCTCGCGGTACTGAAGTAAACAGGATTTATCGCTTGCCACGCGCATGGCCGTACCTCGGCGGTGCGGCTTTTAGACGCATGCTTGAACTCGCCGTTTAGGCCCTGGTCAACGCTTACGGAGCAAAATCATGCGGTGTGGCCGGATGAAATAAATCGAGTATTTGTGCGGGCGTATGGACATAACAGCCCGCAGTCATCGGGAGATTAAAAAAATGCAAAAAATGATCCGCGGCTCACTCGCGATCGGTTTGTTTGTCGTGCTGGGATTACAAGGTTGCGCCAGTCAGAGCAGCTCGCCTGACGTGTATAACGGCTCCCAGACGCAACGCGAACAAACCGTGCGTATGGGTACCATCGAAAGCGTGCGCGCCATCAAGATCAAGACCAACAACGGCCAACCGTCAGGCTTGGGCATGATTGGCGGGGCTGCGGTTGGTGGAGTGGCGGGTAGTATGATCGGCGGCGGCAACGGCTCGCTGCTGACAGGGATTGTCGGCGGCATCGCCGGCGCAGTGGCGGGTAATGCGATCGAAAACGGAGTAGCGGTTCGGGACGGCCTTGAAATCACCGTGCGCCTCGACGACGGCGATTTGCGCGCCATCACGCAGGAAACCACCGGTGAAATGTTCCAGGCCGGTGATCGGGTACGTCTGCTTTCCAGCAGTGGCGTAACGCGCGTCACGCACTAAAGCTCTAGTTCGACCATCGCTTTGGCCGCTCCTCGCAGCGGCCAAATTTGCTTTATCGGCGCTCCGCAGTATTTGCCTGCTGTATTTGTCTGCTGCCAGCACTCCGCTGCGATGCAGCGGGTCCAAACCTGCTCGACCTCCTTTGATACGTCAAGAAGACTTCAAGCCGATAGCTTGCGCGCAAGCTCGCCCACATCCAGTCCGAGCGCCAGAATCTGGATCCGTTTGCGGCGGCTCGACTGCCCGGACTTCAAGACGATTTGCCTGCGCGCCAGGCTCAGTCGCGTGGCCACCCAGGCGAGCAAGGCTTCGTTGGCCCGGCCGTCGATCGGCGGCGCATGCAAACGAATCTTCAACGCGCCGTCATGTTCCCCGACAGCCTCGGTGACCCGGGCATTGGGCTGGACATAGAGATCCAACACCACACCCTCGGCATTCGCGTGGCACCACCCTCGCTCGTCGCACGAAGGCTCCTGCGCCGGCTCGGGTATCAAGTCGCGCATTGAGTCGCGCCTCGATGGCATGGCCTTAACGATGGCATGACTTTAACGACCACATTATTTAGGCACCCTCAGCATAAAAAAATCCCGCCGACCGGAATACCGGTGGCGGGATAGATGACAATCAGTTCATCCAGGACGGGACGGCTAGCCGTCCTCGTCAAAGCTGAGCTGATCTTGCTTCGCGCGCCGACTCGCATTGCTGCGTACACACTGTCGTGCTCGCTGCATCCGTATTCGCGATTTATGCGATTACGGACGGCTTCCCGTCGGAAACGGCCATGCTGCGGCCGGGTTCAGCGCGGTCTTCACGCCAGCCGCCGGTGCAGGTGCTACCACCGAAGCCGTTGCAGGTGCTGCAGCAGGTGCTGCGGCTTTCTTGACAACAACTTTCTTCGGTGCGGCGGCCTTCGGTGCGGTCTTAGGAGCCGGAGCTACTACTTTTTTTTCGACCGCTTTCTTAGCCGGGACCGCCGGCGCTTTTTTTGCTGGTGCAACCTTTTTAGCTACTGCCTTCTTTGCCGGTGCGACCTTTTTTGCCGGAGCAGCCTTCTTCGCAGGGGCAACTTTCTTGGCAGGCGCAGCCTTCTTCGCAGGGGCAGCCTTTTTAGCCGGGGCTTTTTTTGCAGCGGCTTTCTTCGCCGGAGCAGCCTTTTTAGCCGGAGCTTTCTTGGCTACAGCTTTTTTCGCAACAGCCTTCTTAGCGACTGCCTTTTTTGCCGGAGCGGCTTTCTTTGCCGGTGCAGCTTTCTTCGCTACAACCTTTTTGGCAACAGCTTTCTTAGCGACAACTTTCTTCGCTACGGCTTTCTTGGCGACAACTTTCTTGGCTACTGCTTTCTTTGCCGGCGCTGCTTTCTTAGCGACAACTTTCTTCGCTACGACTTTCTTTGCCGGTGCCGCTTTCTTGGCTACAACTTTCTTGGCGACGACTTTCTTGGCCGGTGCTGCTTTCTTCGCAGCCGGCTTTGCTGCTACTTTCTTCGCAGCGGGTTTCTTCGTGGCAATTGCCATTATTTTCTCCTTCAGGTTTCAGATGAGAGTCGAACCGAACAACACCTTTCGTCAAAACCCGCTTTTACGCGAGCGCGCACGCTCGCTACAAAGCGGGCCATTCATCGGCATACGCGGTTCTTGCCTGCTTATGCTAATGAATACGGCAAGGCGCACAGCCCCAATACGGGGCGTGCGCCATAAATATCGTCGGGGATTGTACTGGCAATCCAACCGGCAGTCGCTTGATCGAAATATCGGCAACATTGCGAGACGCCGCACGGGGCACCTCGTTGACGCACCTGCCGGCTACAGCACACGCATGTAGCAATGATCCGGACAGGCCTACGTCGAACAATGTCGTCGCTTTTTCAGGGGAGTACTTACCCGGCCCAACAGAAGGGCTCGCAAAGTGCATATCGTCGTTTTGGACCCTTGGGCCCTTTAGCATGCTTTGCATCAGGTGACTCGCATCCCCCATTTGTGTGTTGCGGCATCATCCGATGCCGGCCGTGAAACTCATCTTCTAAAAGAGGTGGGCACTTAGCCGTGCCACCCGCTACCTATTTGATGCAACTCGCTGTGTGCGGCAGCGCCGCCTGCAGCGAATCTGGGTTGTTGCAAATGCGCCGGCCGGCGCGCTTGCAACAACTGCTTTTTTATTCCCAGGTCAGAGCACCACCCGTCTGGTACTCGATAACACGGGTCTCGAAGAAATTACGCTCTTTCTTCAAGTCGATCATTTCGCTCATCCACGGGAACGGGTTTTCTTCGTTCGGGTACAAGGGATCGAGACCAATCTGCTGGCAGCGGCGATTGCAGATGAAGCGCAAATAGGACTTGAACATCGATGCATTCAAACCCAACACACCACGCGGCATCGTGTCTTCGGCGTAACGATATTCGAGTTCGACCGCTTTTTGGAAAATTTCTCGAATTTCAGACCGGAATTCACTGGTCCACAGGTGCGGATTCTCAAGTTTGATCTGGTTGATCAGGTCGATACCGAAATTGCAGTGCATCGATTCATCGCGCAAGATGTACTGATATTGCTCGGCGGCACCCGTCATTTTGTTCTGGCGGCCCAGTGCCAGGATCTGCGTAAACCCGACGTAAAAGAACAGGCCTTCCATCACGCAAGCAAAAACGATGAGCGACTTGAGCAGTTTCTGATCGGTGTCCAGCGTGCCGGTTTTGAAAGCCGGATCGGTCAACGTCTGAATAAACGGGATCAGAAACTCGTCTTTGTCGCGAATCGAATCGACTTCGTGATAAGCATTGAAAATTTCGCCTTCGTCCAGACCCAGCGACTCGACAATGTATTGGTACGCGTGGGTGTGGATCGCTTCTTCGAAGGCCTGGCGCAACAAATATTGGCGGCATTCCGGCGCCGTGATGTGGCGGTAGGTGCCCAGCACAATATTGTTGGCAGCCAAAGAATCGGCCGTAACGAAGAAACCCAGGTTGCGTTTGACCAGGCGACGCTCGTCTTCGGTCAGGCCATTTGGATCTTTCCACAACGCGATATCGCGGGACATGTTCACTTCTTGCGGCATCCAGTGGTTGGCACAACCCGCCAGATACTTTTCCCATGCCCACTTATATTTGAACGGGACCAACTGATTGACGTCGGTCTGACCGTTAATGATGCGTTTGTCGGCAACATTGACACGCGCCACGGAGGCGGCTGCCTGATCACCCGCAGAAACCGCTGCGGGTGCAACAGCGACATCGTTCACAAAAACGGCCTGTGCCAGTGAAAGTTGCGGCGCGCTGTCGTGTGCAAGCGCTGCCCCTTGCGTCGACTTTTGAGTCGATGGCTTAGGCGACAGGTTAACCGCCGCTTGAGCTGATTCACGCACTGCGTGAGTCAACGTTCCAGTCGGAGGTATTGCGGCAGTCGTCTCGTCGTCCCAGCTAAGCATAATTTTTCACCTTCATTTCAAATCGGTTTGTACCATCTTTTCACTCACTACAAAAGAGTGAACACGCGAAAAATCTCTATTTGCCCTGTGCATTGCAACGTTCATACAACACTCGTCGCAACATTGCGCCAAATACACCGCAACCAACTGCGTCGCGCGAGACATTCGACAGCGGCAAAAAAAGCTTCTTGATGCATGCTTTGCAGTACCACCCGCGCTCTTATTTCTGACGCCGAAATGTCGGCAAGGTTGCACTGCACAGCAATAATTTTGTATCTTTTGTTTCACTCCGCGACCCATCGAATTCGATCTTGAACGCGATGAGCTGCGTCACTCAAAATTCAGGCTCCTGCTCGGACGCAAAAAACGCTGCTGCGCGCCCGATGTTGCAAAGCATCTTGCGGGTCGATTTGTACCCGCTACTTTCGCCCCCAAAGCGCTTGCGCAAGCGCAACATGCCGGACACGCAATGCCTGCATGGCACTCTACCGCCGGCGCGCTGCTTACCCCAAGATCAGCGGTGAGATAACACCATTTATGGTAGTCGATTAACGTCAGATACACAACATATTGTGCCTTTGGCTTGAATGGTGAAAATCCGTTTTCACCATTTTTCCGGCATCGGCGAGCTGATTTGCCAGCCTCGTGCCGCCACTGCGCCACAAATCGACTGCGACCGCGGCCGTGCCCGGTCGAATCGAACCAAATGGCACCATAAAGATGCGCGACACCCTGGTTAAAAATGTATAAAGAACGCAGGGCGAAACGCAATCGGCATACAGCGCACCGACGCCGTGTAACTTATCGACACAACTGCGCGCCACAGTCGCGGCGCTGAAGCGGATAACTTAAGTCGCAGATCGCCGGTGCAAGACGATGCGTATCGGTGCCCGGCTGAACTTGCGTCGGTGGTTCACCACTGCAAGACAAGTATTACCGCGCGTCACCGGCGATGAATCTTGTTCAAGGCGGCGGCAATTTTTTTAAATTGCCTGGCGCATGACATCGCCATGCCGCGCCCGCATTTTTCATGCCGTCGAGAAATCGCCCAACGCCGTCAGCAACCAGCAACATCGCGACGCATATCGCGACCGGCATCGCCTCGTCCATCACTACGCGCCAACCACCGATAGCACACCGCAGCGAGATTCAGTTGCAGCATAAATTGAGTGGATGATCTTTATGCAAATGAGAATCATTTGCATTTAAGAGTGAAATTTGGCACGATGTCGTTACGCTAACTAATACGCTCAGGAGTTGCCATGTATGCCGATCACCAGCAAACCCGCGACGTCGACCCATTTGACGAAGCCTTGCTTTACCGCCACAACGGCCCGGAACTCATCGTGCTGGCAGCCTTGCGCGCCTGGCTGCGCCCTCAATGCGGCGCGGTCCAGGGCGAGCTCGATTGGCGTGAGGCATTGCTGGGTGCCGGGGTCGGCGTAGAAGGTATGGAGGCATTGGACGCCTTGCTGCGCTCGCTGCTTTACGTGTCGCCCCGTCCGCTCGATATGCGTTGCCGCTGCTGCCCGGCGCTCGCCAAAGATGAGGCGACGATACTGCAATCGATCGCTTTACTGCAGCGCGGCAGATTCAAAGAGACCGTGGTACTGCTCGGCGAATGGTTGGAAGTACCCGCGCTCAGCGGCGTAACCAAAACCGTCTGGCGCTTGGCCGAAGCGCTGGGCGACGTCGGTTTGGTGATTCAGGTGCGCGAGCGCGACGTGCAATATATGCAATAAAACAGCACTCGGCCAGCCGCTTTCTTTTGCTTATTTTCTGCTGCTTGCCGTTTTCTTTTAATCGCCGGCTGCACTCAGGGCCTGCGCCAATCCGGCCGGCGCCGCGGTCACCACCACTTGCGCGGTGCCATGCCACTGCGCGCAACGTTGCAAGGCGCGGCGCAGATCGGCAATTAGCCCCGCTCCGGCACGCACGCCGGGCTCCAAATAGAGTGCTTTGACTTCAAACACGCCTTGCGCCCGATGCGCTTTGGCATCGAGCCGCCCGATCAGGCGGCCACGGCTCAGTATCGGCAGCACAAAATAGCCATACTTGCGTTTGGCAGCAGGCGTATAACACTCGATCGTATAGTCGAAATCGAACAGGGCCGAGGCGCGTTTGCGATCCCACACCACCGGATCGAATGGCGACAGCACCGTGGTCACGCTGCTTTTGCTTTGACCGCTGACGGCATCCGCCAGTTGATCGGATAGATCGCGATGCACAAAAACGTCGTCCGACCAGCCTTCGACCCGCACCGGTATCAATTCGCCGGCATCGGCCAATGCATGTACCGCCGGCGCGTAACGTCCTTTGCGCAAACGGTAATAATCGGCAACCCAATCGGCCCGCACCACACCCAAAGCCTGGCAACTGCGACGCAACAATTCCTGCTGGGCGGCGGCCGGGGTCGGCAGATCGCGTGCATCTTGCCAACTCGGCAAGACACGTTCGGTCAAATCATACACACGCTGAAAATTTTGCCGCTCGGCAATCATCAGTTGCCCGGTCGTCAGCAGCACTTCGAGATGGCGCTTTTCCGGTTTCCAATCCCACCAGCCGCTACCGCTGCCGCCGGTGCGGGCAAAATCCGCGGAACGGACCGGACCGCTGTCACGGATGCGCAGCAGTATTTGCTCGATCTCATCGGCGTACTCGGCATGCCATTTCACTGGATATTTCCAGCCCATGCCGGCCGGGTCGAGCATGCGATGCCGCAGCAAACCGAAGTCCTCGATCGGCACAAAACAGGCTTCGTGCGACCAGTACTCAAACAAC
>JAMFSV010000175.1 GCA_026225455.1 Burkholderiales bacterium
CCTAGGCCGCTTCTTTGATCTTGCGCGGCCGGCCGCGCTGCAACGGCGAGATGCGGCGATTCGCTTCGCGGGCCGCCCAGGCGCGATATGTTTCGCTACCCAGCACCCAGCCCTTCAGCGTCGCTTGTTGCAATTCGTCGATGGTACGCAGGTCGAGCGGCTGTTCGCAGAGTTCTTTATAAGCGTGCTGGCGCTCGAAGGGCGTATTGCCCAGAGCCCAATAGAGAGGATGATCGGTGACGAGCGGATCCAGCGTCAGGCCGATATGGTGGGCATAACTGGACCAGCGATGCTGCTCAGGCGCACTGACCAAGTGATGACGCACTGGACTCAGTTCAACCAGCCTGCTGCAGATCAGGAAATAATGCGCCCCTTCGATCACCGTGGCCCGATAACGGCCTTCCCACAAGGTGCCGCGCCGCCCATGCCGGCGATTGAAATAAGCAACGTAACGTCGCCCGACCGCTTGCATGGTCTTGGGCAAACTGGTTTCATCGCGCGGTGTAACCAGCAGGTGCACGCTGTCGGGCATCAGCACATAGGAATGGACCGCAAGGTGATAATCGCGCGCAGCCAACCTGAGCGTGTCGATAAATAAAGCGTAATCGGCCTCATCGCTGAAGGCAGTTTGTTGGGCGAGACCGCGCAGAATCACGTGCTGCGGCTGATCCGGTACATAAAGTCGTGCTAGGCGAGCCATACTGTATTTTCCGTGTATCGCGGTTCGAGTATACCCGCGTGACCAAAGTTCCCCTTGTCTTCAAAGCGTGCTTCCAGCGGTAACGCTAGTCGCGGCAAGGCTGGCGGGCTGAGATGACCGGCCTCACGGTTGAGCGGTCAGATCGGTGCAGCCAGGGATCTCAAAAATCATGAAATCGTGACCCTGAATTACCGGAGCGCCGCCTTAGGGCGAAAAAGCCCGAAAGGCTTTAGCGATGCGCGTGCTTCAGCATCAATTCCATCATTCCGGGGAGCCCAAAGGATCTGAGACACTTCCCATGCCTCAGTTTGTCCGTCAGAACCCGCAGAAGTTCGATCAATCTGCGGCCGGCTTCATCTGCGCGCCCGGTAACCCCGGGTCCGCCGAGCTTGGGCGTCCGATGCGCGGGCTCAAACAGCGCTCGATTGCGCGACTCGGAGCAGGTTGCCACTCATCGATGCGGGCGAGCATTGCGAGCGATGTTTAGCCAACATGACAGAAATGCCATATTTAAGTCTGCCTCGACTTAAACCAGAGAGGACAAAACAGATACCGAATTCGGATTTATCCGATTGACTCGACTGACGTTAGCGCCACTAATTCGAAGCAATAAAATTGCTTAAAAATTGTTAAGCCGTACTTTTCATTTAATGCATTTGGAGTATACCCGCAGCCCCCCACGGCGTTTCTCTTCGAGACCCAACACACAGGCGCAAAGCCAGTCGCAGCGGGGCCTTTAGGCAAATTGCTCTAAATCGCATACTGTTCAGTCTCAGTGCTTCTCGTCATAATGAAAACAATAATTACGAAGGAGACAATATGAAATTAAAGCAGTTGTTTGCAGCCGCCGCAGTTTTTGCTTGCGCCACTGGCGCCCACGCACAGTCGGCTGGTAGCGTTATATTGGAATCGGGCTGGATTCACCTGGCACCGCAATCCAGCAGCGATCCGCTGCTCATCAATAGCATCGGCGGTTTCCCGGTTAACGAAAGCCTGCAAGGCACGGGCGCAAACGTATCGGGCGCCGATACCCTTGGCATTTCGGCCACGTATTTCGTTACCGATCATATTGCTCCTGAATTCGTATTCGGCATTCCGCCCAAGTTCGACTTGGACGGTACCGGCTCATTGTCGGGCCTCGGTCAGCTGGGAACGGTAAGACAATGGAGCCCCACTCTGTTGCTTAAATACTACTTCGGCCCGGCGCAACAGAAGCTGCGTCCCTACCTTGGTTTAGGTGTCACCCGCGTCTGGTACACCGGCGGTACGGTCACCAACCCGAACCTTGGCGTCAGCCTGGCGTCGGCAGTTGCAGGCGGCCCGGTGCCGGCAGCCTTTGTCGGCCCAACCACCGTCAGCTCGGTCAGAAGCTCGTGGGCTCCGGTGTACAACGGCGGTTTGACCTTCCAATTCGACAAACATTGGAGTGCCGGTTTGTCGGTTTCGTACATCCCGTTGAAAACCACCGCCGTCTTTAACACCCCGGTGGCAGGGGCTAATGTGCAATCTACCGCACATATCAAGCTCAACCCGATCGTCACCTACCTGAAAGTCGGTTACAACTTCTGAGTTCAGGCGCCGAGCTTAGGCTTGGCGCTTGCATCGTTGTTGTGGAGCTTGACTCAAGCCGCCGCGCTGCAAAGCCCGGCGGCTTTTTCGTCGAGCTGCGGCAAAAATGTGCCGGGCGGACGGCTTAAGCTCGGCGAGTGGTCACGCCGAAGTCTGATCCTTGATCGGCCGGCACCGTCGCTCAATCGAGAAAATGCGGCCCGATCAAGTCGATGCGATCGGTGCAGATCGCGTCCACGCCCCACTGCTTCAACTCCAGCGCGCGCTCGGGTTGATTCACGGTGTACACCATCAGCCACAAACCAGCGGCAAGGATCTCCGTGACCAAAGCGGGGCTCAGCTTACGATGATTCGCATGCAGCGACACACATTCCAGCCGCCGTGCCTGCTCCAGCCAATTTTCGGGGATGTCGTCGAGCAATAAACCACGCGGCAGATCCGGCGCGGCAATCCGTGCCGCCTCCAGGGCCTCGACCGAGAACGACGATAACAGCGGCGGTGGCTGAACCTCGGCCCAGAGATGCGCCGTCTCGCGTGCCACCCGCAAACCGGTGGCCGAGTCCGTGCCGGGGCAAGGTTTAAGCTCGACATTGGCGGCCAGACCCAAAACCCGGCAGCGGTGCGCCACGGCTTCCAGCGTCGGCATGGTCTCGCCGGCAAAAACCGGATCGAACCAAGTACCGGCGTCGAGTGCCGCAAGTTCGGCGTAGGTCATCGCGGCGGCAGCGCCGTGGCCGTTGCTGGTCCGCTCGACCCGGTCGTCATGCAGCAGAAACGGCCGGCCGTCATGCGACAGCTTGGCGTCGAATTCAACCATGGTCATGCCGAATTGCGCGCCCTTGTCCAATGCCGCCAAGGTGTTTTCAGGGGCCAGCGCGCCGCCGCCGCGATGGGCAATCACGCGGGGATAGGGCCAGGCGGGTCGGTGCGTCGGTTTCATAGCGTAGTGGATGCGGAATGGTCTTGGGTTGGCCGCCCGCACGCCGTGGTGCGGGTCAGGCCATGATTCAATCGTCGTCCATCACGAACAGGCGCCGGTACTCCTTGAGCGCATACCGGTCGGTCATGCCTGCGATATAGTGAGCGATCAAGCGGGTTTGGACCGCCGCGTCAGATGCTTGATGATCCGGCGGCAATAGCCGATGGTCTTGCGAAAATGTTTCGAAAAGACCGGTTATGACCCGGTGCGCCTTGCTGGTCATGCGCATGACGCGATAATGCCGATACAGGTTCTTGAACAGGAAGCGCTTCAGTTGCACCGCTTGTGCCGCCACCTCATCGCTGTGCGCCACCAGCAACGGAGCATCGCGCACTTCGTCCGGGCTGACGGGCTCAGCCAGCCTCAAATTGCGGCGCGTGGTTTCGATCAGATCGACAATCAGGGTGTTGATAATACGGCGGATGGTTTCATGAATCATGCGCCGGCCGTCGAGTTGACGGTAAGTATCGACCGCTTGCGCATAATGAATACGCCACAGTTCGACCTCGGCCAACTGATCGATGTGCAACAAGCCCGAACGCAAACCATCGTCGATGTCGTGATTGTTGTAGGCAATTTCGTCGGCAAGATTGGCGATCTGCGCCTCTATCGTCGGCTGCTTGCCGCTCAGGAAACGTTCGCCGACATCACCCAGGCGCGCGGCATTTTCACGCGAGCAATGTTTCAGGATGCCTTCGCGGGTTTCAAAGCAGAGATTCAAGCCATTAAAACCGCCGTAGTGCTCTTCCAGTTCATCCACCACCGCCAGACTCTGCAAATTGTGTTCAAACCCGCCATGGTCCCGCATGCAGTTGTTGAGCGCATCTTGTCCGGCATGACCAAACGGCGTATGCCCCAGATCATGCGCCAGCGAGATCGCTTCAACCAGGTCTTCATTGGCTCGCAGGTTACGCGCCACCGAACGCGCAATCTGCGCCACTTCCAGTGTGTGTGTCAGACGCGTGCGGAACAGATCGCCTTCGTGATTGACGAACACCTGGGTTTTATATTCAAGCCGGCGAAAAGCCGTCGAATGAACGATCCGGTCGCGATCGCGCTGGAACTCGGTGCGCGCGCTCGGGGCGGGTTCAGCATAGCGCCGGCCACGCGAGTGGGCCGAGCGAGCGGCGTACGGGGCCAGATGCGCCTCAAGCTCAGTCGGACTTTGACTATCGAAGACCTTATTCACTCAAGATTGCTCACTCAAGATTCCTGCGTCAGGTAGCGAAAGCAGCGCAGCGGTACCAACCGCCGGCGCTCAGTGTTGCGTCGAAGCAGCCAAGGTCGCACGCACTTGGGCATCGTCCACCCCGGTGATCCGCGCGTGCCCCACACCGTCGAGCAAAATGAATTTGACTGCGCCGGCTTCGGCTTTTTTATCCACGCTCATCAAGTCGATATAACGTGCCTCACCCAGCTCCGGCGCCCGCAGCGGCAAATGGGCCGCGGCCACCACACGCACAATCCGCTCGCGCGCGGCGGCGTCGAGCAACCCTAAGCGCTGCGACAAATCGGCGGCCATCAGCATCCCGCACCCGACTGCCTCGCCGTGTAACCACTCGCCGTAGCCAAGCCCGGCCTCGATCGCATGACCGAAGGTATGGCCGAAATTCAGGATGGCCCGCACGCCGCCTTCGCGCTCATCGGCGGCCACCACACGCGACTTGATCTCGCAGGAGACACGGACCGCGTGGATAATCGCGGCATCGTCACATTGATTTAATGCCGCAATATTGGCTTCAATCCAGGCGAAAAATCCGGCGTCGGCGATCAGGCCGTGTTTGATCACTTCGGCCAGTCCGGCCGCCAGCTCACGCGGCGGCAAGGTACGCAGGGTCGCGGTATCGGCAATCACCGCTTGCGGCTGGTAGAAAGCGCCGATCATATTTTTGCCGTGCGGATGGTTGATGCCGGTCTTGCCCCCTACCGAAGAATCAACCTGCGCCAGCAAAGTCGTCGGCACCTGGATAAACGGCACACCGCGCATATAACAGGCGGCGGCAAACCCCGTCATGTCGCCCACCACCCCGCCGCCCAAGGCAATCAGCGTGGTTTTCCGATCCGCATGCTGCAGCAGCAAATGGTCGAAAATCAGATTAAGTGTTTCCCATTGCTTATGCGACTCGCCGTCGGGCAACACCACGGTGCTGATTTTTTTCCCCAGCGGAGCCAGCGCCCGGCGCAAACGCTCGCCGTATAGCGGCTCAACCGTCGTATTGGTGACAATCGCAATCGACGAGCCGGTGATATGCGGCGCAAAACAGGCCGTATCGTCAATCAGGCCGGGGCCGATGTGGATGGGGTAGGCGCGGTCGCCTAAATCGACATTTACAGTAATCATGGTCGTATTATGACTGAGCGCGGAATGAATGGCGGAATCGGCAAGAGAAAGCGTAATGATCATGAGCGTGCCGCCGCCGCATCCGGCAGGCTACGCCATGGTGTGACTGAACCGCCATCAGATCCATGGCGCGGCTGCATCACGACGCGCAATCGCTACCGATGGCTGCGCGTTCGAGATGCATCAACACCGTGTTGACCAGGCTATTGATCGAAGGCCGGCCGGTATCCACCACCACGTGGGCACATTCCCGATAGAGTGGGTCACGCTCGTGATAAAGCGCTTCCAGCCGGGCGCGCGGGTCCTCGGTTTGCAACAGCGGGCGATTTTTGTCACGCCGGGTCCGCAACCACAATTCGTGCGGATTCGCGCGCAGATAGATCACCAAACCGCGTGATTTCAGCCAATCGCGGTTTTCCGGCCGCAGCACGGCCCCTCCGCCCGTGGCCATCACGATACCGGAGCGTTGGCTCAATTCATCAATCACGGACGACTCGCGCCCACGAAAGCCTTCCTCGCCTTCGACCTCAAAAATGATCGGAATATGCACGCCCGTGCGCGCGACGATTTCGTGATCTGAATCGAAAAAGGGCCGACTCAGGCGCCGCGCTACCGCGCGCCCGACAGTGGTTTTACCGGCCCCCATGAGCCCGATCAGAAAAACGTTGGCATGAGCCTTCGAATCTTGCAAATTTACCTCAATAATGATTTCTGGCCGCCAAGGCTTGCAGCTTAAAGCGTTCCACAGTGATTTGTCGAGATCGGCACGCGCCGCCGTGTGCCCGGGAAGCACCAAATTCCGACTATTTTTCGATTCTAAGGCTTGTGCGGCACGGGTTTGGCCGATTCTAAGATTTTGGGGCTGTTCTCGGGCCTCTCCGGCGGCGGGTCGACCTGACCGACGCCCAGCGCGGCGTTATCGGACGCAGGCGGTTCGGCCGCCGCGGACAGATCGGGTGGCTTTGGAGACTTAAGCGGCATAAGTGACATAAGCGGCATAAGCGAGCCGGCACCACTGCCGATGCTGGTCGCGGCATTGATCCCGAGATTGGCATCCACCTTCACGCCCGCATCCGGGTTGACTTCAGTCGGCGTAATGAAAACCATCAATTCGCTTTTGCTATGGCTGACGGCGCGCTCGCGGAATAAAAAACCGATTATCGGCACGTGGGAGAGCCAGGGCACCCCGCTGGTATCGCGGCGCTCATCCTGGAGATAAATTCCGCCGATGGCCACCGTTCCACCGTTTTCGACCTCGACCTGGGTTTGCACATGCTTGGTATCGATTGCGGGGCCCGCGGTGGTTTCCGCGCCCACGCTGTCTTTGGTGACGTCGACACTCAGCATGACATGGTGATCCGGCGTGATGTGAGGAATCACTTCGAGTTTCAGCGCGGCACGACGAAACTGCACGGCGGACATGCCCCGATCGACTTTCGCCTGATACGGCAATTCGGTGCCTTGCTCGATCAAGGCGCGCACCCGGTCGGCCGTCACCACACGCGGGCTGGAAACAATCCGCCCATGCCCTTGCGCTTCCAGGGCGCTCAACTCGAGCACCAATTTCCGGCTATCGCCGGCGCTAAAGAGTGTGGTGCCCAAGGTGGCCGCCGCATAACCCCCAATGCCGCCGGCGGACAGATCGTAAATCGTGCCCGTGGCGTTGCCTTGTATGCCGCGCGGAGACGTCGCGGCGGTGGCGGGGTCGCCGCCCGCCAACGCCAGACGCGCGCCGAGATTGCGGCTGAAACTTTCATCGGCTTCGACAATCCTTGATTCAATCAAGACCTGCCTGGCCGGCTGATCAATGGATTTGATCAGCGCCGCGACCTGAGCCAACCGTCCGGGTAAATCAGTCACAAACAAATGGTCGGTACGCGGGTCCGCCATCGCTGTGCCCCGCTTGGACAACACCCGCTGATTACCGCTGCCGCCCAGCAATTTGCGAATGTCCTCGGCACGCTGGTATTGCAACACAAAGATGCGGCTCGCCAACGGCTCAAGCTCGCTGATGCGGGCGTCGGCCTCAAAGCGCTGTTTCTCCCGCGCAGCAATTTCGCTGGCGGGGGCAATCCAGATCACATTGCCATGTTGCTGCATTGCCAGCCCATTGACCTCCAACAGCGTATCAAAAGCGCGACGCCAGGGCACCTGGTTCAAGCTCAAGCTGACCCGGCCGCGAACTTTATCGCTGGCGACAATATTCAAGCCGGTGAATTCGGCAAATGCCTGAAGCGCCGCCGCCAGATCCACCTGGCTTAAGGCCAAGGTGATGGGTGCCTCGGGGGCGGGTAATGACCTGGACCAGGGCCTAGGCCTGTTTTGAGTTGCCGCCGTGGCGACCGGCGCCCCCAGAGCAGAGAATCTCCCGAACGATTGCGGTTGCGGCTCCGGCAACAACCGCATCGAACCGTCGCCCACCGGGTCAGGCAAAGGAGGTAAAGAAAGTAACGGTGTCGATGCCGCTCCCGGCCGCACACCTTGCTGCCCCACCGCGGCTTTCGTGTCCTCGGCATCGTCACCCGGCACAAGCGGACTGTCGGGCAAAAATGCCGGATGGGTGCCGGGCAAACCGGCGGCATCGTCCGGCCTCGTGTCGAGCGGCAGCAGCGCCGCGGTCTGCGCCATCCCTGGCTTAATCTGAGTCATGAGCAAACAGAGGAAGAGCACTGTGGGCTGCATGCAGCAGACCAAACGGCGGCTCGGGCCCGGGCTTGGACCCGACGCGGTGGGTGGGTTGACGCGTGTCATTGCAGCCCCCTTGCGTTTGACCGACCGGTTCGGGCGGAGCTTGTGCTGTCGGCCCTCTGCGCACCGATGATCACGTCCGGCAGGGGACTATGTGCCGCCAGCGGCACCAGTTGCCAACCGTCGGCTCGGCGCAGCAACACGGCGCGGCGCAACCCCAACTGAAAGCTGCCCGCGAGTTGATCGGTCGCGATCACGGAGAGCGCATCGCCGCTTCCCGCTTGCGGCGCGCGATCGCCGGCGGCAGCAAACGGATCGCTGAGATCGGACCAGGCACTGCGCGCGCTCAGTATCTGGTCATTGAGTTCAGCGTCGCTATGTGTGGGTTCCGGCTGACCCATGACACGCACCATCGCATCTAGAATTTCTTGATCGTCGCCGCTTCGTACAATATGGGCTTCGAGCACAATAACCGGTTGCGATAAAGCAGACAGCGCCTCGACAAAGCGCACAATGCGCGCATAGGTACCGGATGCTTTCAGGTGCAGCGCAATTTCCTCGACCGCCTCACGGTTTTCGCTATCGCGCTTATCCGGCTCACCCGAGCCCGCCGTTCTGCCGGGTTTGCTCCGGTTGCGCGGCGGGTTCTGCCCGTTGGCCATCGGCACCGCCTCCTGGCTTACCTGACCGGGCTCGAACAAGGTCAGCAAGACACCACTTTGATCGACGGCGGCGGATACGATGTGCAACAAGGCAGCGGTATCGGGAACCGGATCCGGAGCATCCCCGGCGCCCAAAGCAAGAGCCCGGTCGCGCAGCACCGGCAAACGCCCGGCTTGCTGCTGCGCCGTGTCGACATTGCGCTGAAGCTGAGCGAGTGTCTGTTGCCGCGCCTCGCTACCCAAACCGTCGACCACCGCGCCCAGGCGAGCGGCGCCGTACCACGCGGCACTTATTGTGAGCAGTATGCCCAATGCACGCTGGGCAAAAAGCCAACGCTCCAGCGGTTGGAAAAAACCGTTGCGGTAGTCGCGCGCCGCCTCAGCCAGCGCTGTCGCCAGTAACGGTAATTGCTGCAAGCGACATCGACGCATGATCGGATTCATGGTGCGGCACCGGGCATGACAGCCTGCGCTGACGGCAGTTTGACCTGCGGTGGACGTTGCACCGCAGGCCTTACCCCACGGGCGGCCAAGCGCAGCCCGCCCCGGACTGGGACGAACGCGGTCGGGCGGGATACCGCCAGAGCACTTGGCGGGTCCCCCTCACCGACAGCAACACGCACCGAAAACGCCACCGGCTGAGTGCGACCGGCGAGGCCATGGTTGCGCCGCGACGGGTCCTGCCGGCTCGCATTCTGGAGGTCGATAATGTCGACCTCGGCCAGCCCCACCGCCTGCTCCAACCGCCCGGCCCAGGCCGTCAGCACCCGCTGATCCGGCACCATGCCGGTCAAAGTCGCACGGCCGTCACTGTAACGAATTTCGTCCAGGCTCAAACCCGCCGCCGGGTCACGTCCCAGCGCCGCCAGCAGGTGAAACAGGTTATCTCGCGCCACGGCAAGACTCGCGATCAGGGCGGCGCGATGCGTATAAGCCGCGATGGCGTGCTCAAGCCGAGCATTCTCGGCAAGCGCAGGTTCCAATTGATGCAAACTTTGTTCGAGCTGAGCGTTATATGCATCGACCCGTGCAACATGGGTTTGCTGCCAATAACCGGCGCCGAGCGCTCCCGCCAATCCCAGGCATGCCGCGAGTAAAAGCTGGATCAGGTATCGGCCGCGCCGCCGCGCAGCGCGCAGACCCCGGTACGGCAGTAAATTGATACTGTCTTCGAGCAGGAGTGCAAAGCGGGGGTCTCGGCGCTTGATGCAGCGCCTGACGCAGCGCCCGAGGTAACGGCATGCGCGGTGAAACCCGCGGTGACACATACTGAAACGCATCGTCTTCACTGCAACACACTGCGTAAAGCCAGGCCGAAAGCAACGGCAAGCGCAGCGGGCCGGATCGCCGGCAACGCTACCGGCACCCGGCCCTCGCACTGGCAGGCGGCGTCGAACTCAAAGGTGGAACAGCCCAAAGCAATGGAGATATCGTCCAACGTAATACCCGCATCGATCAGGC
>JAMFSV010000176.1 GCA_026225455.1 Burkholderiales bacterium
CGCGCACCCGGCCGACCTCGACAACAGCAATAACGCGCAGCGGGTGAACAATGCGGTCAAATACACCAGCGCCAACTATAACGGCCTGACCTTCGGCGGTTTGTACAGTTTCGGCGGTGTGGCCGGCCAGTTCAGCCGTAACCAGATTTATTCCCTGGGCGCGCATTATGGCAATGGCCCGGTTAACCTGGCAACGGCCTATTTGCATGTGAAAGATCCGAACACCTCGTTCTTCAGCAATAGCGCGCTTTCAAGCGGCATCGGCGCCCCGGCGGCGGGCGGAACCAGTATTACCAGCCCGGTTTACAGCGGTTATATGTCGGCCAATTCGTATCAGGTGATTTCGGCCGCGGGTGCTTATACGGTGGGTCCGGTGGTGTTGGGCTTGGTTTACGCGAATACCCAATTCCAAAACCTCGACAGCGGACAGAGCGGCGTCACCTTGTCCGCCGCGACCCCGGTCGGCACGGCAACCTTCAATACCGTCGAAGCCACCGCCACCTATCATCTTACGCCGGCACTTTCGGCTGGCGTGGACTACAGCTTTACCAAGAGCAATACCGTTACCACCGCCAAGGGTGCTGCCGCCGGCGGTGCCCGCTACAACCAATTTGCCGCATCGGTCGATTACGCGCTGTCCAAGCGGACTGACGTATATGCCCTCGCGTCTTATCAGGTGGCGAGCGGCACCGATTCCACGGGCCAAGCCGCGGTGGCTTCGATTAACGGTTTAACCCCGTCGTCGAATGGTCGCCAGGCGGTGACGCGCATCGGTTTGCGGGTTAAATTCTAAGGCACGGATCGAGCTCAATTCAGCCGGTGCAGCACCATAAGGCCAGCGCTGGGCCTTATGGTGTTTTTGTCTATTCCCGATCCGGCTTGACGCCGGTAAATCTTGGCCGCCGCCCGCTGGTGCCCCGCGCCGTATCCCCACATGAGATTTTTCCGGCGCCATTTGCCGTCTCGATGCGCCCACCCCGCGCCGGCTCTTCAGCCCAAGCAATAGCGTCAACTGAATCATCCGCCGCATCGACATCACGCAATATGACAAGCGCCTATTGTCAATTGACGAGGTGGCAAATTGACGTTATGGTTCAGTCCCATGACCGATACAGAATTTATTCATCCAGGCGTACTTGTGCGCCAGAACTGCCTTGAGCGCTTCCACTTGAGCGTCACCGAGGGCGCGCATGTGCTGGGCGTGAGCCGGCAGGCGCTGACCAATCTATTGAGCGCTCGGGCAGGCATTTCACCTGAGATGGCGTTGCGACTTGAAAAAGCCTTTGGCAGCAGTGCCGAAATTTGGCTGCAGCGGCAAGTGCTGCACGATCTGGCGAAGGCGCGTCAGCGTTTCGATGAGCTTAACGTGATGCCGGTGGTGTCGGGGCAGCAACCTGCCTTGTTCTAGGACCTGTTCGCGCCCCGGTTGTCAGCCCCTGGAATAACGTTTGAGCCATAGGATCCCGATGAAACCGATCAAGCTGCATAGCGACACTTTGCTGCGCCCATTGCAAGCCGTGAGCGGCGTTGTCGAGCGGCGTAACACCTTGCCGATTTTGAACCATGTGCTGCTGAAGTTGAGCGGGCACGAGATCTCGGTGATGGCGACGGACCTGCAATTGCAAATCACCCAATCCGGACGCTTGAACGCCGGTGCCGACAAGATTGCCGATGAGCTGGCGCTTACTGTGCCGGCGCGTAAGTTGCTGGAGATTTTGCGCGCCATCCCTGCCGGCGAAATCGAGTTGTCGCGTACTGCCGGGCAACTGACCTTGCGTTGCGGCAAAAGCCGTTTCTCGCTGCAGACCTTGGGCGCCGATGGGTTTCCCCTGCTGCCAGCGGGGGCGCCGAGCGAAATGCACTTAAGCTTGCCGCAGAAGGATTTCAGGCAAATGTTGCGGCGGGTCCACTTCGCCATGGCGCAGCAGGATATTCGTCATTTTATGAACGGTCTGCAACTGCGCGTCGAAGACTCGCAACTCAGTGTTGTGGCGCTGGACGGTCATCGTCTCGCCTGGGCCTCGCTCGCGACGGAGGACGCCGGCGCGCCGCTGGAAGTGATTGTGCCGCGCAAGACGGTGCTGGAATTATTGCGTTTGCTCGACGACAGTGAAGAGGCGCTACAGATCGACATGGCGCGCGATCAGATCCGTTTTTCGTTTGGCGCCATCGAGCTGCGTTCCAAATTGATCGATGGCCGCTTTCCCGACGCACAGCGCGCCATTCCCCGGCATCATCCGCATTGCCTGACAGTCGCCCGCGAACCGTGGCTCAAGGCCTTGCAGCGCGCGGCGATCCTCTCGGCGGAAAAATTCAGGAGTGTGCGTTTTTTGCTCGAAGCGGGGCAAATGACTCTGATTTCGAATAATGCCGAACGCGACGAAGCCGAAGAGGGACTCGATATCGAATATGACGGCGCGGCACTGGAGATCAGCTTCAACGCCACCTATTTACTCGATGTGTTGACGCAGCTCGACTCGCATTCGGTCGATCTCAGCTTGGACCCTGCCAGCCTGAGTGCGCTGATCACCATGCCGGGTAACGACCGCTACAAATATGTGGCAATGGCACTGCGAAATTAGCCGGATCCGCGCCGCCGGCTGGCGGCGGTTGCCAAGCAGGGGCTTGCCGGGTTAAGGTAAGCACCACTATCAGGACCTTGGCGAAGCGCTATGTTCAATCCGGTCATCGATCCCGCCCAATTCACCTTGCGTGCCGCCCGAACGGACGAATACGAGTTTGGGCTATCGCTGACACGTTCGAATATGCTGGGTTATTACCGCAAGCATGGGCTGGTCTGGCGCAATGACCTATTTCGTGCCAGTTGGGATATTTCGGAGAACTATATCGTCGAGTGGGCCGATATTCCGATAGGCGTGCTGCGCATCGATGTCGAAGGCGAGGCCTTGCATGTGCGCGATATTCATATCGTATCGACCCATCGCAATCTCGGTGCCGGTGCTTTCCTGCTGGGCCGGGCACGCGACATGGGGCGCACCCGCGGTTTAAGCATGTTGCGCCTCAGGGTTTTTTCGGACAATCCGGCTGCAGTGCTTTACCGGCGGGTCGGTTTTCGTACGGTGGGCGAAGAACGCCATCTCGGGCCCATTTTGCGCATGGAATGCCCCATCTCCTGATTTTTCAAGCCTTGCCACAACCTGATCGTGGCCTCGGCGCGCTATCATCCTGACTGGCGGCCGCCTGCTTTTAGCCTGCCCGCCGACCTTATGCAAGCCTCCCTCAACCCGATAGCGAAACGCGCATGATCACTGCATTCGTATACGGCACGCTGCGCCAAGGCGAAGCCAACGATATTTTCCACGCCGCGGCCCGTCATGGCATCGCAGCCCCCGTTTTACTCGGCCGTGCAAGCCTGTGGGGCAGGCTCTACGATTTTGGCAACTATCCGGGTTTGCGATTGGAAAGCGACGGGGTCGAGGTGCTCGGCGAGGTTTATCAAATTGAACCGGCGCTGGTGCCGGTGCTTGACGAAATCGAAGACATTTATCCCGGCAAGGAAGGCTTGTTTATTCGGCAGCAAGCCCAGGTCGAAGTGCACCTTGCCGGGCAGCCGCAGGTATTCGACTGCCTGTTCTATCCGGTGACGTTGAGTGCCGTGGCCGGGCGTCCGATGATTGCCGGCGGCGACTGGGTGGCTCATCGGCTGGGTAAAATGGCACTGTCGGCATAGCCTGTTTTGTTTCTAATTAATCGACGAGGCTGTTTATGGACTGCTTATGGACCGCTTGAAGCAGCTCGAGACATTTGTCGCGGTCGTCGGACGCGGCAGCTTGTCGGCCGCCGCATTGGCCGAGGGCGTGGCTCCGGCGATGATAGGACGCAGGCTCGATGCGCTGGAAGAGCGTCTTGGGGTCAAGCTGTTGCTGCGCACCACCCGAAAAATTTCATTGACCTTCGAAGGCTCGGCATTTCTGGAGGACTGCCAGCGCATTATCCACGACGTGCAAAGCGCCGAGGCCAGCGTGTCGGCGGGTGGGGTGAAGGCCAGCGGCCATTTGCGGGTGTCCGCGCCGGCCGGTTTCGGTCGCCGTCACGTCGCACCGCTGGTGCCCGCATTTACCGGGATGCACCGCGAGGTCTCGGTGACGCTGGATCTGACCGACCGCATCGTCGACTTGGTCAACGAGGGTTTCGATTGCGCCGTGCGCCTGGGCGAATTGCCCGACTCCAGCATGGTTTCCTTGCGTTTAGGCGAGACGCGGCGTGTCTGCGTCGCGGCACCCGCGTATCTCGCGGCACGGGGCCGGCCCGAGTCGCTGGATGACTTGATTCATCATGATTGCCTGGTATTCAGCGCGGGTGCGAGTCAACAGCGCGGTTGGACCTTTCACAGCGACGGCCGGCTGGTGTCGGTCCGGGTGGCGGGCACCATGGCCTGCTCCGATGGCGCGGTACTGCATGAGTGGTGCCTGGCGGGCCAAGGTCTCGCCTGGCGTTCCTGGTGGGAAGTGGGTGCCGATGTCGCGGCCGGCCGCTTGCAGACCGTTTTGGACGCGTATGCTGCGCCTGCGATCGGGATTCATGCCGTCTTTCCCCAACGGCGGCATTTACCGTTGCGCGTCAGGTTATTCCTGGATTATTTAAAACATACCTACGGCAACCCGGGTTACTGGGGCGTAGCGCAATGCGAGTTGCTGCCGGGGGCTGCCGACAGCCAGGTATCGAAGTAGTCGGCAAATAAAACAGCCCGCCCGGAGATAGCCGGGCGGGCTGTGGTTCCAAGCGCCGCCTGATGGGCTGGCGCCTGGGCAAACTCGGGAAGGTGCGGCTTACCTCCGGCCGCTTTCTTTACGCCACTTTCTGTTCGAAGAATTGTTCGTCTTCGGTCGAGCCGTGCAAGGCGGTGGTCGAGGCGTCGCGCTCCACCGTTTGCGTGACGGCATCGAAGTAGCCGGTGCCGACTTCGCGCTGATGCTTGATCGCGGTAAAACCACGTTCGGCTGCGGCAAATTCGGCTTGTTGCAATTCGACGAAAGCGCTCATCTGGTTGCGGGCATAACCATACGCCAGATTGAACATCGAGTAGTTCAAGCTGTGGAAACCCGCCAGCGTAATGAACTGGAACTTGTAGCCCATGGCGCCCAGCTCTTTCTGGAATTTCGCAATGGTTGCATCGTCGAGGTTCTTCTTCCAGTTGAATGACGGCGAGCAGTTATACGAAAGCATCTTGCCCGGGAATTGCTTATGAATGCTTTCGGCAAACTTCTTGGCGTATTCCAGGTCGGGTTTACCGGTTTCGCACCAGATCAAATCGGCATACGGAGCGTAGGCCAGGCCGCGCGAAATCGCTTGTTCGATGCCCGGACGGGTACGGTAAAAACCTTCAATGGTACGTTCCCCGGTCAAGAAAGCCTTGTCGTTGTCGTCGATATCCGAGGTGATCAGGTCGGCGGCTTCCGCGTCGGTGCGGGCGATCAGCAGTGTCGGCGTACCCGACACGTCGGCGGCGAGGCGCGCCGCAGTCAGCTTGGCAACTTGTTCACGGGTCGGCACCAGAACTTTGCCGCCCATATGGCCGCATTTTTTGACCGACGCCAATTGATCTTCGAAGTGCACTCCGGCCGCTCCGGCTTCAATCATCGACTTCATTAATTCGAAGGCATTCAGCACGCCGCCGAAACCGGCTTCCGCGTCGGCCACGATCGGGGCGAAATAGTCGAGATAACCTTCATCGCCCGGATTTTTCCCTTCCGACCATTGGATCTGGTCGGCACGGGTCAAGGTGTTGTTGATGCGTTTCACCACTTGCGGCACCGAATTCGCCGGATACAGCGATTGGTCCGGATACATTTCACCGGCGTTGTTGGCGTCGCCTGCAACTTGCCAGCCGGACAAGTAGATTGCTTTCAGGCCGGCCTTGACCTGTTGCATGGCCTGGTTGCCCGTCAGCGCGCCGAGCGCATTGACGAAGGGTTCGTTTTTCAGTTGTTGCCACAGGCGTTGCGCGCCACGTTTGGCCAGGGTGTGCTCAACTTGAACCGCGCCGCGCAAACGGACCACGTCTTCCGCCGAATAGGTGCGGGTGATACCGGCCCAGCGGGCATCTTCGTTCCATTGCTTTTGCAGTTCCTGGATTTGCTGTTGACGCGTCATGGCTATCTCCTGAGTAAACAAAAATGGGGCAAACAATTGAATGACCTGGCTGCTGTCCGGAAGCGCGGCACTGAAGGCGACCTCACTTGCGAACTCTTATATAAGAGTCTAGGTAAAACGAAGTGTTAGAGATAGCGCTGAAAACTGTTTTTTTAAAATAAAAATACTATATTAATCAAATATTTATTTTAATATTCCATTATGCGAAACGGCTTTTCCTCATCCGCAACGCAATATTTTGTGCCATGCAGCAGTAATTTTGCGACACAAAATAACTTTCCGCATTATGAAATATGAAGGGGTTCGGTTCATGCCGATCGGGCTTTTCCGGTCGACGATGAGGTGCGTCAAGGATCCGGCCGGTCAGATAAGCGACTAAGTAAATGACTAAATAAATAACTCAAGCACCCAGTTCATTGAGCGCACGCCGCTATCGGATCGATCGATATCACTTTTGCGCGACCCTGTTTCGCTGGGAGAAGTCGGCAGGGGGATCTCGGTCTCGGATGAGTCGCGCCGGTTGCGGCTAATTGCCGGTAAAGCCTGGACCTGGGGAAATCGGTGTTTCCGCTACAGCCTCGCCTTATCATCTGCCACCAGCATAAACGCTAATAAGATTTATCCTGGATTCATCCATACTCATGAGTGATACTGGCACCACCTTGAGCAAACGCTTAAGGATGCCGCATCGGGCGCTCGAAATCCTTGTGCGCGATCCCTCAGACTACCCAGGATAATTAAATGAATAAGCTCAGCTTTACCCAAAAGCTCTGGCTACCGCTGGTGATCAGTCTGATCGCATTGTTGGCCATCTCCGTGTTCAATGCCTATCAGTCGCGCGAGTTACGCATCGAGGAACGCAAGAACGACTTGATGCATGTCACCGACGTGGCGATGAGCATGATCAAGGAATATGACGCACTCGCCCAAAGCGGTGCGATGACCAAGGACGATGCGCAAAAACAGGCGATTGAGCGCCTCAAAGGCATGCGTTATGGCAAGGATGGTTATTTCTCGATTACCAATTCCGATGAAATTACCGTGATGCACCCGATCAAGCCCGAGATGAACGGACGCAGCATGGTGGGTTTCAAGGATGCCGACGGCACAGCTATATACGACGAAATTACCGCAGTCGGTAAAACTGCTCAAGGCGGTTTTATTCGTTATGTCTGGCCGCATGTGGGCGGTACCGCGCCGGCGCCGAAAATTTCCTTTGTTTCCAGATTCCAGCCGTGGGACTGGATTATGACCACGGGCGCTTATGTCGACGATATCGATTCGGCTTTCCTGGTTTCCTTGATTTGGTCGAGCGGCATCTTGCTGATCTTTGCCGTGATACTGATTGTGGTCGTGACGTATTCCAATCGCAGTATCCAGCGCATTATCGGCGGCGATCCGGCGTATGCGGCTGATGTGGCCACACGTATTTCGGGCGGCGACCTGACGGTGCGCATCGATACCGATCCGCGCGATCAGATCAGTTTGATTTATGCCATGAAACGCATGCGCGAATCATTGACCAGCACCATCGGTCATATCAAGACCTCGGCGGACAACGTGGCCACGGCGGCGCAGGAAATTGCGCAAGGCAACACCGATTTATCGCAGCGCACCGAGCAACAGGCCGCATCGCTGGAAGAAACCGCGTCGAGTATGGAGGAGATTACCGCGACGGTGCGTCAAACGGCCGAAAATGCCAAGCAGGCCAGCACGCTGGCTACGGCGGCAGCGGATATCACCAACCGGGGCGGCGACATGGTCGGTGAGGTGGTGACCACCATGCGCGATATCTCGGGCGAGTCGAATAAGATGGTCGATATTATTTCGGTGATCGAAGGAATCGCCTTCCAGACCAATATCCTGGCCTTGAATGCCGCGGTGGAAGCCGCGCGCGCGGGCGAACAGGGGCGCGGTTTTGCGGTGGTGGCCAGCGAAGTGCGCACCCTCGCGCAGCGCAGTGCCACGGCGGCCAAAGAAATCCGCGAGTTGATCCAGACTTCGGTCAACAAGGTCGGCGCCGGCTCGCAATTGGTCGAAAAGGCCGGTAGCACGATGCAGGAGGCGCAGGATGCGATTGCCCGTGTGACCGGCATCGTCAAGGAAATTGCCGGCGCTGCCGCCGAACAAAGTACCGGTATCGATCAGGTCAACCTGGCGGTGGCGCAGATGGACGAAGTGACGCAGCAAAATGCGGCGCTGGTCGAGCAGGCGTCCGCTGCGGCCCAATCGCTGGAAGAGCAGGCGCGGCAATTGAAGGCCGCGGTGTCGACGTTCCGCACCGACGATTCGGCTCCGGCCGCCGCAGCGCCAGCCATGGTGCGTGGCGATACCGCGTTGCGCCGTCCCAACCTGGCCGCGCTCAAACGTCCGGCGGTGGCGGCACGGCCGGCCGCAGCCCGTCCGGTCGCACGCAAGAGCGACCCCGCACCGCGCGCCGCGGTGGAGCGCAAGATCAGTGCCAAACCGGTGGCAGCCACTGCCGATTCCGATTGGGAAACGTTCTGAGGCGGGGCCGGTGGGCGCAAGCCCATTGCCCTTCGTTGTTCGACCAGACAAAAAAAATGCCCCGAGGGGCATTTTTTTTAATCTACATCGAGTGCGGCTTAGTCACCACGGCGCGGGCTGCGAGCCGAGTCACCGGTACCACGGCGCGCGGCATAACCGTCGCGCGATGCGCCCGAACCCGGTTTGCCCCAGCTACCGCGCGGTGCACCTGCACCAGCGCCTGCCGGCTTGTTACCGTAGCTCTTGCCACCTGCACCGGTACGCGGACGTGCGGTGGTGCGAGCCGAACCCGGAGCCGGGGTGCGGCGCGGTTCGAACCCTGCAACCACAGCAACCGGCAACGGTTGGTGGGTGAAATGTTCAATGCGCTTCACGGCTTGGCCTTCAGCATGGTGTACCAGGCTGATTGCCGAACCGGTGCGGCCGGCACGGCCGGTACGGCCGATGCGGTGGACGTAGTCTTCAGCGAACTTCGGCAAATCGTAGTTGAACACGTGCGTGATGCCCGGGATATCGATCCCGCGTGCTGCCACGTCGGTTGCTACCAGGATGCGGACTTTACGTTCGCGCAGATCGCGGATGGTACGGTTACGCGCGCCTTGGGGCAAATCGCCGTGCAAGGGAGCGGTAGCGAAACCGGCGTCCGACAGGCGTGCGGCCAGTTGGTCGGCATCGCTTTTGGTCGCGGTAAATACAATTGCCTGGTCCAGAGCCTGATCCGACAACAGATGCGTCAACAGACGGTCTTTATGCGAGCGGTCATCGACCCAGTGCATCGATTGAGTAATGTTGGCACGCTGTTCCGGACGCTGCATGATTTCGATGCGTTCCGGGTTGCGCAGCAGGCGTTGCGTCAAGGAGCTGATCTTGCCGTCAATGGTGGCCGAGAACAACAGGGTCTGACGGCTTGCCGGGGTGGCTTTGACGATGGTTTCGATATCGTCGATAAAGCCCATGTCCAGCATGCGGTCGGCTTCGTCCAGAACCAGCATCGACAGTTGCGACAGGTCGATCTTGCCGCGTTCCAGGTGGTCCAGCAGACGGCCGGGGGTCGCCACCAGAATTTCCGGGTTTTTAGCCAGCAAGGTCAATTGCTGACGATAAGGTACGCCGCCGAGAATGCTGACGGTGCGCAGACGGCGCAAATGCTTGCCGTAGGTTTCCGACGCGGTGGTCACTTGCAGTGCGAGTTCGCGAGTCGGCGTCAGAACCAGCATGGTCGGACGTGCAACCTGGAACGACGGACGGCGGCGATCGCCACCTGCATCACGCGGTGCACCGGCGCTCGAAGCAGCCGCGGCGTTTTGTTTTTGCAGTTGTGCGAAACGTTCGATAGCCGGCAGCATGAATGCTGCGGTCTTGCCGGAGCCGGTCGGGCTCGATACCAGCAAATCGCGGCCGGCGAGTGCTGCCGGAATGGCGCGCTGCTGAACCGGGGTCGGGGTGCTGTAGCCGGTAGCGACCAAAGCGGAAACGATATCTGCCGACAGGCCGAGTTCGGCGAAAGTCGGGCCGGTGGTTGCAACAGCCGCTTCGCCAGCCAGCGCACTCGTTAACGTTTGTACTGTTTGTACTGCGGTTTGCGCCGCGGGTACTGCGATGTCGTCACCGGAAAGAATGTTTTGTGCCAATGCTGCCAACGGATTGCTCGAAGTCATGAAACGGTCCTTGGATAGGAGAAAAGAGGCGGTCGGCGCCAATCGGCATACCCAAGTCGTCGGATTTAACCAAGCAAAACGCAAAGTCAAACGAAAAGCGGGCGGCAATCCGCAACGAATTAATGTGCGGATCTTCGTTAGAGACTGTATCGGATGCAAGCAGGCCGGAGAATATCGGCGCTGTGGCCAGCCTTGCCTTAGCGAATTCGGAATTCGTGAATTCGATATTGCGCACAGTGCGCGAAGGGCTGGAGCAGAAGGGGACAGTGTCTAAACTGGATTGGAGCAAAACGCTAAACTGCAGCTGGAAACGTTTTCCAGACAGCAGCGGGATCATAGCCTACTTTGTTGCGCTGCGGCAAGGGCTATCTCAGTTTAGCTTGTAACAGGATGTAGGATTCCTCCTGATTTTACGCCTGTTTGCCACGGCGGCTTGGGTCTCCAAGAAGCCTGGGCTGGCTTGGGGCGGTGCGGGCAGCGTCGGGCTTACGCTGTTCTCCGGTATCCGGCCTTTCGGGTAAAAGCCGTTGCAGGGGTGCTAACAGAGCGTCGCTGGGCATTACAATAGCGGTATGAACGTTATCCAGCCCTCTTTAGCGCCCGTCGAAGATCCCACCGCGGTGGCGTCCTCGACCGTAGCGCACGCGCCGACGGTGATTCTCGCACTTGAAACCTCCACCGAATACTGTTCGGTCGCACTGCTTATCGTTCCGGCCGAGCTTGTGTGCTTGCCCTCGCTCAGACCTGCCGCCGAGGGCTTGCCGCCGGATTTGCCGGCCGGGGTGAGGGTGTTTTGCCGCCACGAACACACGGGCGCCGTTTCCAGCACCTTGTTGCTGCCCGCCGTGCAGGCCCTGTTCAAGCAAGCCGGTTTGGCGCTGTCGGCTTGTTCCGCGATCGCGTTTGGTGCGGGGCCGGGGTCATTCACCGGTTTGCGTACCGCAACGGGCGTGGCGCAGGGTCTGGCCTTTGCATTGCAGATTCCGGTGGTGGCGGTGGGCACGCTGATGGCATGTGCCGAAGCGGCACATGCGGCCGATCCTGATGCGGCCTGTGTACTGGCCGCGCTCGATGCGCGTATGGACCAGGTGTATTGGGCCTTGTTTGCGGCAGACGCCGAGACGGCGCTGGGGTGGCGGGTACTGCAAAGCGAATCGCTGGACGCGCCGCAGGCGGTTGAAGCCCAGGTGGCGTCGCGGCTGTCGTCCATGCCGCAAGCTTTCACGCTGGCAGGTAATGCCGCGGCGGCTTTTGGGCCGCGTTTAAGTGTGGCCGCGCAAGCCCGCACGCTGGCGGAGCTTGCGCTGCCTCATGCCCTGCCCGTGGCGCTCCTGGGATGGCGCGCATGGCGTGCCGGCCTGGCGCTGCCGGCGGAACAGGCCGCGCCGCTTTACGTGCGCGATAAAGTCGCCCAAACTACCGCCGAGCGCGAAGCGGCGAAGGCTCAGCGGCTGCTGGATGCTGCGCCGGTAACGCCGGTGATGCCGTCGTTGCAAGCTGCGCCTACGTGATGACGGCGCTGAACCAGAAACCTGCCGAGGATGCAGCTGGCATGGGGCAAACTACCCGCGTCGACCTTGCGCTCTCGCCGCCGCCCGGCATACTCCATCTTGCCGAGCCGGTGCTGATGACGCTGGCCGATCTTGACGAGGTGGCGGCGATTGAGCACGAGGCTTATCCCTTTCCCTGGAGCCGCGGCAATTTTGTCGACTCCCTGGGCAGCGGTTATACCGGTTTATGCCTGCGCGAAATTCAGGGTCGGCTGTTGGCTTATAGCATGTTGATGCCGGTTATCGATGAAGTCCACCTGCTCAATTTGTGCGTCGCGCGCGCCGATCAGCGTCAGGGTCTAGGCGCGGCGCTACTGGCAGCATCGATAGCCGCGGCGCGCGCCAGCGGTTTTGCCACGATGTTGCTCGAAGTACGGCCATCGAATCTGCCGGCCATTGCTTTGTATCAGCGCTACGGCTTCAGCGTGATCGGCCGGCGTAAAAATTACTACCCGGCGCCGGATGGACGCCGCGAAGACGCGCTGGTGATGCGCTTGAACGATTTAACAGGGATTAAACCGGAGACCTTGCATGTCGTGGCATGACCCGCTATTGGAAGAACTCGGCATCGGGCCGCTCTGGGTCAGCCGCACGGCCGCCTCGGCGCAGCCGCAGCCGGCAGCCGGCGTGACGGAACCGGTGGCCTCGGTGCGGGCGGCGCCCGCTCGAGAGCTGCCGCGTCCAGTCGCAGCCGCAGCACCGCTGGTGCGCGCACTGGGCCAGGCGGATGAATCGGGTGAGCCGATAGCGGCCCTGGGATGGGACGCACTGGAACAGCGCGTATCCCAATGCACCTTGTGCACTTTATGCGAAAAACGTACCCAGACGGTATTTGGGGTCGGCGACCGTAACGCCAATTGGATGTTGATCGGCGAAGCCCCGGGCGAGAACGAGGATAAACAAGGTGAACCGTTTGTCGGTCAGGCCGGCAAGCTGCTGGACAATATGTTGCAGGCACTGGCTTTGCAGCGCGACCGCAATGTATTTATCGCCAATGTGCTGAAATGCCGCCCGCCTGGCAATCGTAATCCCGAGCCGGTGGAGGTCGAGCGTTGCGCACCGTATTTGCAGCGGCAGGTTGCCTTGGTCCAACCGAAACTGATCGTCGCCATGGGACGTTTTGCGGCGCAAAGCCTGCTCAAAACGACCGCCAGTATCGCCTCCTTGCGCGGCCGCTTGCACGAATACGAAAACGTCCCGGTGATTGTGACCTACCATCCCGCCTATTTGTTGCGCAGTTTGCCTGACAAAGCCAAGGCCTGGACCGACCTATGCCTGGCCAAAGCGACCTTCGACAAACTCAGCGGCTAAGCCCGTTATATGCCGCGCTGCTGGACTGCTTCGGCGACGCGGCAGTGCGCGATTTACTGTGGTTATTGAGTTCGCCCGGTTTGCTCAATCCCGGCGCGGCCAATATCCCGCAGGCCATGCACGAGATTACGCCCGAGCAAGAGTCGCGCATCGTCGACTGGTTATATGCTACCGAGGCGCAGCCGGCGCCGCTGCACGCATGGCTTGCCGCATCTCCGCAAAAACGCCTGGGGCATTATGCCGAGCAATTGCTGGCATTTTTTCTAAGCGAGGGGACGGTAGGGCGCCTGATTGCCGCCAATTTGCCGCTGCGACGCGCCAACCAAACCCTGGGCGAATGCGACTTCCTGCTGGAAACCCACGATGGCCGGCGGCTACACTGGGAATTGGCGGTCAAATGTTATCTCTACGTCGATGAGCCGGACCCGTCGGCGTCGCCACAGGTCCCCGGAACGGGCGACGACGGTGCCGCTCGCCCCGGCGCTTACGCTAGCCTGGCGTGCTATGTCGGCCCGAATCTGGCTGATCGCTTCGATCTGAAGCTGGCCCGCATGATCGAGCACCAATTACCCCTGTCGGCGCGCCCCGAATTCCGGGCTTTGGTCGCGGGTGGCCCGTGGCAGGCCGAACTGTTTCTGTGCGGTTGGTTGTTTTACCCGTTGGCGCCGCGGCGCCAGTCGGCCTGCCGTATTTCCGCCTTGCTTAATCCGCAGCATATGCGCGGCTGGTGGGCCAGCGTCAGCGACTGGCAGCGCTGGCAGCCCACGCTGGGGGCACAGGCCTGGGTGGTGTTGCCCCGGCTGGAATGGATGGCGCAGCGCCGTTTCGAGGCGCCGGCACCCCTTGAGGTGAACTCGCTGGGCGGCACCCCGCTGGGCGGCACTCCGCTGGGAGAGCCCCTGCTCGACAGCGCAGCGATGCTGGCACGGCTGGAGGCACATTTCAGCCCGGCCGCCGGTGCAATCGCGGCGCAAGCCGAGTTGGAGCCGAATATGACAGCGCCGATTCCGCCGTTTGCCGGGGCCACTGCCTCTTCAGCAGTCAATTTACGAGCCGATTCACCTGGCGCGCCGGAGACAAAATCGAACCCCAAGCCAGCCGGTCCCTGGCTGATTGCGGGCCTCAAGCGGCGCGGCGACATGTGGGTCGAATGTACTCGCGGTTTTGTGGTCGATGAAGACTGGTTTGCGCGGGCAAGAGTGTATGCCGCCAGCCGGCAACCCGGCAAAGCGAGTCAGGCGTAAAACCGCCAGATACGGACTGGTGCCGCACAATCCAGTTTTACCACCAGCGATGGAAATGATGCACCGGACCGATGCCTTGACCGACCGAGAGCCGGGTGCTGTGGCGCAAGGCCTCGGTGAGGTAGTTTTTGGCATCGTTGACGGCGCCTGCAAGGGTATCGCGCTGCGGCATCAGAGCGGCGATCGCGGCCGACAGTGTGCAACCGGTGCCATGGGTGTTGGTCACCGCCAGGCGCGGGCCGCCGAGCCGGCTGGTGCCGCCGGCTTCGATCAGCCAGTCGGGGCTTTGCGCCCCGCCCAGATGACCGCCTTTCATCAGCACCGCTGGCGGACCCAGTTCGCGCAACGCCATGCCTTGCCGCATCATCTCGGCCTCATCGGCGGCTTCCGCTTGATTCAGCAGGGCTGCGGCTTCCGGTAAATTCGGCGTAAGCAGATGCGCCAGCGGCAGCAATTCGTCGCGCAGCGCGGTTACCGCATCGGCGGCCAGCAAAGCATGGCCGCTTTTGGCAATCATCACCGTATCGAGGACGATGCTGGCCGGTTGGTAGCGCCTGAGTGCCTGCGCCACCGCGCGCACTATCGCGGCGTTACCCAGCATGCCGATTTTGACGGCATCGATACGGATATCGCCGAACACCGCATCGAGTTGGGCCGTGACAAACGCGGCGTCAGGTATCTGGATGGCGACCACGCCCCGGGTATTTTGCGCCGTCAGCGCAGTAATCACGCTGGCGCCATAGACGCCGAGGGCCGAGAAGGTCTTGAGATCGGCTTGAATGCCTGCGCCGCCGCCGGAATCCGAACCCGCGATGGTCAGGACATTGGGGATCGGCCGGCTTGCCGTGGCGGAAACAGTCATGGCGCTGGGTGGCGTGCAGGCGGGTAAGGCGGTGGTCGAAGCCGGCGCATGCCCGCTCAGTGCTTGGCTTCGCCGATCAGGGCGACCGAATCGAAGACACGCTGATTGGCCTGGTGTTTCAACATGACCAGCCACATCATCAGGCACACAAAAGTGCCGAACAGCACAATCACCAATTCAACCGGGACGTTGAGCCAGATCAACACGGTGTATAGGCACAGCATGACCAGCACCGACAGGTTTTCGTTGAAATTCTGCACGGCGATCGAATGACCCGCCGAAAGCAGCACGTGGCCGCGATGCTGCAATAACGCATTCATCGGCACCACAAAAAACCCCGATAGCGCGCCGACAAACATCAGGAACAGATAAGCGACGATCAAGTAAGCCGGCATATGCATATGGCCCATGGTCAGGCCCCACCGGTCCGGAAACAAGGCACGGTTGTAGAAGGCCATGCCGGTCACGCTGAAACCCATCATGATGCCTACCGGCAATACGCTAAGCGAACGTTTCAGCGGGACTTTCGAGGCCGCCACCATGGCGCCGATGGCAACGCCGACGGCGACCACCGCGGTCAGTCTTGCGGCTTCCGACAAATTCATGCCCAACGACGACTCGGCCCATTTCAGGACGATAAACTGCAAAGTGGCGCCGGCTCCCCAGAATAGCGTGGTCACGGCCAGCGAGATCTGCCCTAATTTGTCGTTCCACAAGGCGTTGAAACAATCGGCGAAATCGGTAATCAGGCGCACCGGTTTGTGTTGTTGCACCGGGTAGCGTGCTCCCGTTTCGGGGATACGGAGGTTGAACAGGGCGGCAATCACATATACCGCCATGATCACCACCATCGCCGCTTCCGCCGGCGAGTGCACAAACGGCATGTCGTAATACATGGTGTAGCGCGCGATGTGCGGGGCGATCAAGGCACCGCCCATGACTGTGCCGAGAATGATGGAAGCCACCGTGGTGCCTTCGATCCAGCCGTTGGCCGCGACCAGCCGGTCGGGCGGCAGCAATTCGGTCAGGATGCCGTACTTGGCGGGCGAGTAGGCCGCGGCGCCGAAGCCGACAATGCCATAGGCCAGCAGGGGATGGGCACCGATCAGCATGGTCAGGCAGCCGAGAATCTTGATGGTGTTGGTGAGGAACATCACATTGCCTTTCGGGCGCGAATCGGCAAAGGCACCGACAAAGGCCGCCAACACCACATACGAGAGCGCGAAAAACAATTTGAGCAGCGGCGTCATCCACTGCGGCGCATGCAAATCCTTCAGCAAGGCGATTGCAGCAATCAGCAAAGCACTGTCGGCCAGCGACGAAAAAAACTGCGCGGCCATAATTGTATAAAAACCTTTTTTCATCTGTTGCCGTGCTGTCCTTGCCTGGATCGATGGGCCCCGGTGCTGAGGCGGGGTGCCCCTTTTGCTGAAATGGGTTGTGCGCCCGGCTTTATAACATGAAAATACACAAAGTCCTTGATCTCGCCCTCACTGCAGCATCAGATGCGATTCAGGCCTTACTATAACCCTCTGTCAGGAAAAGTCCGTGATCCCGTTTTTAATGATGTGCCGCGGGCGTACTCGGGTTTTACCGTAACCATCCTCAAGCTGCGCCATGCCCCGTCCAATTTCCGCTACCGTTCATACTACCGCGCTCGCGAATAATCTGTCCGTCGTACGCCGTTGTGCACCGCACTCAAAAGTGTGGTCCGTGGTCAAGGCCAATGCCTATGGGCATGGGCTGGCGCGTGCTTTCCCCGGCCTGCGCGAGACCGACGGTTTTGGCCTGATCGACCTTGATGAGGCGGTCAGGCTCAGGGAATACGGCTGGGCCGGCCCGATTTTGCTGCTGGAAGGATTTTTCAAGCCGGCCGATCTTGAATTGGTCGACCGTTATAGCCTGACCACCGCCGTCCATTGCGACGAGCAATTGCGCATGATCGAGACGGCGAGATTGGGCAAGCCCTTGAATATTCAACTTAAAATGAATAGCGGCATGAACCGCCTGGGATATTTGCCGCAGCGCTACCGGGCCGCCTGGGAGCGTGCTCGTGCCTGCTCGGGTATCGGTCAAATTACCTTGATGACCCATTTTTCGGATGCGGACGGCGAGCGCGGTATCGCGCATCAACTGGACGCCTTCGAGCAGGGCGCGGAAGGCATCGCCGGGGCGCGCAGCCTGTCGAATTCGGCGGCGGTGCTGTGGCACCCGCAAGCGCATTTCGACTGGGTCCGGCCCGGCATCATGCTCTACGGCGCCTCGCCCAGCGGTGACAGTGCGGCGCTCCAGGGCCGCGGCTTGCAAGCCACCATGACCCTGCGCTCCGAACTGATCGGGGTGCAGCAGCTCAACGCCGGGGAAACCATCGGTTATGGCTCGGTCTTCGCCGCCGACACCCCGCTGCGGATCGGCGTGGTCGCTTGCGGTTATGCCGACGGGTATCCGCGGCTCTCGCCTACCGGTACGCCGGTGCTGGTCGATGGCGTACGCACCCGGACCGTCGGGCGGGTTTCGATGGATATGATTACGGTGGACCTGACGCCTTGCCCGCAGGCGGGTATCGGCGCCCCCGTCGAACTTTGGGGACCGTCCTTGCCGATTGACGAGGTGGCGCAAGCCAGCGGTACGGTGGGTTACGAGCTGATGTGCGCGGTGACACAGCGTGTCCCGATGCGGGCGGACTGACGGTGGCGAAATCTGCTGTGCTAAAGGCCAAGACCGTCTACACCTGTAGCGAATGTGGTGCGCAATCGCCCAAATGGGCCGGTCAGTGTCCCGCCTGCCAAGCCTGGAATACCTTGCAGGAAACCGTCGAGCAGACGGCGGGCGCGCATCGTTATCAATCGTTGGCCAAAACCTCGCCGGTGCAACGGCTGGCGCAAATTGAAGCCGCCGATGTACCGCGTTTTTCCACCGGCATCAGCGAATTCGACCGTGTGCTGGGCGGCGGCTTGGTGGCGGGCGGCGTGGTGCTGATCGGCGGCGACCCCGGGATCGGCAAATCGACCCTGCTGCTGCAGTCGCTGGCGGAAATCGCCCGAGACCGGCCGGCCTTATACGTCAGCGGCGAAGAGTCCGGGGCGCAGATCGCCTTGCGCGCCCAGCGGCTCGGCCTGCTGGAGCCGGGCGCGGCGATCGCCGATTTGCGTCTGCTGGCCGAAATTCAACTGGAAAAGATCCAGGCCGCGATCGAGACCGAGCGCCCTGAAGTCGCCGTGATCGATTCGATCCAGACGGTTTATTCCGACGCTCTCAGTTCGGCACCCGGGTCGGTGGCCCAGGTGCGCGAGTGTGCCGCGCAATTGACCCGGCTGGCGAAACAGACCGGGGTGGCGATCATCATGGTCGGCCATGTCACCAAAGAAGGCAATCTGGCCGGGCCGCGTGTGCTCGAACATATCGTCGACACGGTGCTGTACTTTGAGGGCGACACACATGCAGCATTCCGCCTGGTCAGAGCGTTCAAGAATCGCTTTGGCGCGGTCAATGAATTGGGCGTGTTTGCCATGACCGAAAAAGGCCTGCGCGGGGTGTCCAATCCTTCGGCGCTATTTCTGTCGCAACACGAACAGCCCGTGCCGGGCTCCTGTGTGCTCGTCACCCAGGAAGGTACACGCCCGCTGCTGGTCGAAATCCAAGCCTTGGTCGATACCGCGCACGTGCCCAATCCGCGCCGCCTGGCGGTGGGGTTGGAGCAAAACCGGCTGGCGCTGCTGCTGGCGGTATTGCATCGCCACGCCGGGATTGCCTGTTTCGACCAGGACGTGTTTTTGAATGCGGTGGGCGGGGTGAAAATTACCGAGCCGGCTGCCGACTTGGCAATTCTGTTGGCGATTCATTCATCGATGCGCAACAAGGCCTTGCCCAAGGGTTTGATCACCTTTGGCGAGGTCGGATTGGCGGGTGAAATCCGCCCTTGTCCGCGCGGCCAGGAACGGCTCAAGGAAGCCGCCAAACTGGGCTTCTCGGTGGCGCTGATTCCCAAGGCCAACGCGCCCAAGCAGCCGATTGAAGGGCTGCGTATTGTTGCGGTCGACCGGATTGAACAGGCGATCGATAAAGTGCGGGATTTGGAGTGAGGGTGCTTCGCGTTCCCCGGGAAGCGTCCTTGGGGCAAGGCCAAACGAGCGATTTGATGTCGAACGAATGTGCTGAACAGCCCACTAGCGGTTGACCGCGCTACGGCTTCCGCTTTAGCACCGATTTAAGGGATCTGTCTACTAGGCTGTTGGGGTAATTGACAACACCATGGGTGTTGGTATAATTTCCAACATGAAAGCCAAACTGTTGCTAGAGGAACGCCACCAGCTACATGACGCGGCTTTTGCCGAGTTGCGTGTGTGGCGGGTGCCGCAGCCGGTGCGCGGATCTCGCCACGATTTTAAATACACCTTGGCCTACGTTGTCACGGGTGTTTGCGTGCTCCGTTATGACAATGAAGCAGGAAAGGGCGATCATAAGCATCTAGGTGAAATTGAGACGCCTTATCGCTTCAGCACACCCGAGCAACTCCTGGCGGATTTCTGGCAGGACGTCGACCACTGGAGGCCCTTATGAAAACTGTTACCCTTTCGGTGGCTTCGCGCGAGGCAGTTAGTCGCCGGGCTCTCGCGGCCTTTCAAGGCGAGGCGCAGGGTGCCCACATCTCGTTTGCCTCGGTCGAACTATTGTGGCAAACACTCACGAAAAAACGCTGGGAAATCTTGCATGCCATGACGGGACAGGGTGCAATGTCAATCCGCGAAGTAGCACGCCGCGTTGACCGTGATGTAAAGGCTGTGCACGGAGATATACACCGTCTCATTAATGCCGGGGTGATCGAGCGTACCGATGAAGGTGTTTTGTTTCCCTACGATGCGGTGCACGTTGATTTTACGCTGACCAAAGCTGCCTGAAATTTCGCGGCCGATGGCCCTGATTAAGCCGGGAAACATGGATATCCGTATTTCGCAGTTGATCTCGTATTGTGCGGCGCAACAAATGCCGTGAGACCTCGATAGCTGAGGACGGCGGCAGAGATCGGCCAATTTCGGAC
>JAMFSV010000024.1 GCA_026225455.1 Burkholderiales bacterium
GCCCGCCGAGGGTGTAGTGCGCGACTGCAAATACCCCAACGCATGGCTCACCGCCTGCTGCGCCTGGTCCGCCAGTTGCCGTCTGTCGGGCCCGGCCGCGAGTGGCGCCCCGACGTATAAATGCGCGCTCAAGGGCGAAGCCGAGAGGATCATGTCGACCGACTCAAACAGCGTGGTATCGCCAATATAGTCGGCAGCGGGCGACTGCCGCCCCTGCGCGTCTTCGTACATCAGGCAAATCGGCTGGATCGGCGCGGCCGCCAGCACCGAGGCTTGAAACATATTGGCGTGAAACGGCTGCACGGCCAGCCCGTTGCTGGTGGTGCCTTCCGGAAATAAGGCGATCATTCCGCCCGAGCTGAGAATGTCGGAAAGTTGATGCATGATTTTTTTTGCATCGCTGCGTTTTTCGCGCTGGATAAAAACGGTGCCTATGGTTTTGGCCAGCCAGCCGATCACCGGCCACTTCGCGATCTCCGCCTTGGACACAAACGGCGTCGGGCGCCACGCGTCGATCACGTAAATATCGATCCACGAGATATGGTTGCCGACCAGCATCGCGCCCCGCTCCAGCGTCTCGCCGTGTTGATGCACCACCAGCGTGATGCCGCACAGGGCCAGCATGCGCTGCGACCAGTTGCGTATCATGGCCTGCTGCCGCTCTACCGGCACGCGTGGATAGACCAGCGCGGCCAGCACCATGCCGCGCACAATATGTAGAATCAAACGGGCCTTGCGTAGAGGGTGCTTCATCGCCGAGTCGAATTTAAAAGTGAGAAAACAGGATGGAGCGTCAAGTTTGATGAGCAACTTTAATGGCCAACTTTAACGGCCAACCTTAGCGACCAACATTCACAACCGGGTTAAATGCGCCTGATTTAGACATGAATTTAACCACACTAGCCTAACGCCATTTCAGCGATTGCGCTCAAAGCGATGCTTGCTCAAACACCACCCGCCCTCCAAGCAGGGTCGCACGCACGCGCCCCGGCACCTCGTAACCATGAAACGGCGTATTGCGACCTCGGCTACGCCATGCATCGGCGTCGATGGTCCAGTACGACTCGGGGTCAAACACGCATAGATCGGCCGACGCGCCCAATTCAAGCCGACCTGCGGCCAAACCCAGCACCGCGGCCGGCGCGCGCGTGACGCAGGCCAAGGCCTGAGCCAAAGGCACACGCGCCTCCTGCGCCCATTTGACGGTCATCGATAACAGCAGTTCAAGCCCACTGGCGCCAGGCACCGCGGTACCGAACGGCCGCAATTTCTGCTCCTCGGTCAGCGGTGTATGGCCGGAACACATGGCGTCGACGGTGCCGTCAAGCAAGCCCGCGCGAATCGCATCGCGATCGCGCTGGGTGCGCAACGGCGGGTCCAGGCGGTACTGAGAATCGAAATAGGCAATGTCCGCATCGATCAAATGCAGATGGTTGAACGTCACATCGCAACTGAGCGGCAAGCCTTCACGCTTGGCCGCGCGCACCAGCGCGATACTCGCGGCCGATGACAGATGCTGCAAATGGACCCGGGCACCCGTGAGACGCACCAACTCCAAAATAGTCTGCAGCGCGATGGTTTCGGCGGCGGCCGGAATTCCCGGCAAACCCAGTCGAGATGCCACCGCACCGCTGGCGGCCACGCCGCCACGCGACAAAAACGGGTCTTGCGCACGCAGCCACACCGGGTAGCCATAGGTCGCGGCATAGTGCAGCGCGCGGCATAACACTTGGGTATCGACCACCGGCACGTCGGCTTGCGAAAAGCCGATACAACCGGCCTCGGTCAATTGCCGCATTTCGCTGGGAACGGCGCCTTGGAGACCCTGGGTCAAGGCCCCCAAGGGATACACCTGAGCCTGGTGTAACTGCCGCACGCGGGATTTCAATTGCTCGACCAGAGCGGGCCGATCGAGCACCGGGTCGGTGTCCGGCGGACACACCAGCGTGGTCACGCCGCCGGCGACTGCCGCGGATAATTCCGACTCAAGTGTCGCATTGGATTGATCGCCGGGGGCCGGCGGCCGCGTATGCAAACGTGCGGATAAATCGACCAGACCCGGCGCGACACATAAGCCGTCGGCGTCGAGCACGCGGTCCGCGTGAAACTCGGCCGGCGCCGAGCCTATGCCTGCAATCAGGCCGTCGAC
>JAMFSV010000177.1 GCA_026225455.1 Burkholderiales bacterium
GCAGGACGGCACGACGCGTTGGACCAGCTACCATAGTCTGGAAAACTACCCTCTGTTTGTCGCCGCCGGTTTTGCCAAAGAAGACCTGTTGGCGGATTGGCGCAGAAGCACCATTTTGCAATTGGCCGGCACCTTGTTTCTGGCCTTGTTATTGGCGTTGTTCGGCGGGCGCCTGATCCAGCAGATCAAACTCAGAGTGGAAGCCGAAGCCGAGTTGACCCAGGCGCGCGATGCGCTTGAAATACTGAACCGCAAACTCGAAAAGCTGGCGATGCAGGACGGTCTGACCTTGCTCGCCAATCGCCGTCATTTCGATGTCACCTTGGCGCGCGAATTCAGCCGTGCCACGCGTCAGGGCAACCCCATCGCGCTGGTGATGATCGACATCGATTTCTTCAAGCAATTTAACGACATCTACGGCCACCCGGCGGGTGACGATTGCCTGCGCAACGTAAGCCGCGCCATCAAAACCCAAAGTCCCGGCCGCCCCGGAGATCTGGCTGCGCGCTATGGCGGCGAGGAAATGGCGATCATCCTGCCGGAAACCGACCTCGCCGGCGCCATGGTCGTGGCGCAACGCATCCTCGATGCGATTCACGAACTCGAAATTCCGCACCGCGGTAGCCCGAACGGTACTTTGACCATCAGCGCGGGGGTCGATGCATTAATCCCCCTGCGTGAAATTCATACCCCGGAAATACTGATACAAAACGCGGATAAAGCGCTTTATATGGCTAAAACCACCGGCCGCGATCGGGTCTGTTCAAGCCGGGATTCGATCCACGCAAACCGCAAGCAATATTAGGCCTTCCCCGCCACACCCCACCCTCCACCCAAGGCCCGATACAGCGCCACCGTCGACAAGGCCCGTTCGCGCTTGGCTTGGTTCACTGCATCGGCATCGCTCAAATAACTTTCCTGGGCCGCAAGCACGTCGAGAAAACTCGATGCACCGCCTTTGTAAAGCTCATTGGATAAACGCAAAGCTTGCCCCGAAGCGTCCAGTGCATCGTTGCGCTGTTGCAGTTGCGCCGACGCGCTAAGCAGATCGCTGCGACTGTCTTCGATGTCTTTCAGGGCGAGCAGCAGGGTTTGCCGCAACTTGAGTTGGGATTCTCGCATCGCGCTCTCGCGGCCGGCGATGTCCGCGGTAATGCGCCCGGCATTAAAAATGGGACTGGTCGCGTTTAACGCCACATTGAACAGATTATCGGTCAAGGTCGGCAAGCCGAGATAGGATGCGGCCAACAAACCATCGCTCAAGTTCAGGGAAAATTGCGGATAACGCTCAGCTTGTGCAACCCCGACTTGCGCCGCGCGCAACTCGACCACGGTATAGGCTTCGCTGACGTCCGGGCGGCGCAATAAAGCCTGCGAAGGCAGCATGCCGGGCAAGGTTGCGGCCGGTGCCGGGATAACGCCGGGCGTCGCCAATAACTGGTCGACGCTTTCCGGCGTGCGCCCCGCATAAATCGCAATCAAACTTAGCTGATGTTCAATAATGGATTGCACGCCCGGCACTCTGGCCTGCAACTCACTGAGCTGATTTTGCGCGCGCGCCACATCGAGGTTGGTCGACAAGCCGAACTCGCGGCGCTTTTGGGTCAAGCGCAGCGCGTCGCTGCGTATCTTGGCATTGTCTTGCAGAATTTTTAGTTCCGCCTGAGCCCAGCGCAGGTCGATATAAGCCGACGCGGCATTGGCCGCCAGCGCCAGACGCAGCGTATTGAGCGCCTGTTCGCTGCCGCTCAGTTGAGCCTGCGCCGCCAGCACCTGCAAACGCTGGCCGCCAAACACGTCGGGCGTCCAATTGGCATTGAGAGCAAAACCGGCTTGCCGCACGTCGCCCACCGGGGGCGGTATATTCTGGCGCGCATCGGCCGCCGTCGCACCAAAATTCAACTCAGGCAGTAACGCGGCATGCTGGATCACGCTCACGGCTTCGGCCTGCCTGACACGCTCTGCCGCCGCCTTGACGTCCAGATTCTGCTGCAGCACGTTGGTCACCAATTGGAGCATCACCGGATCGTTGAATTGCAGCCACCAATTCTGCGCATCGGTCTCGGGAGTTGCATCGGTTGCGGCATCCCGGCTTGAAGCCGGGGTCGCGGACGATGGAGGTGCGGTTACACTCCAATCCCGCACCGCCAATTGCTGGACCGTATCGGGTAGCGTGCTGTGGCTTGCCGGTTGCACCGCGCACGCGGTGAGTGCCATGCAAGCCATAAGCTCAAGAATGATCGCTTTCATGTTGTGCCTAAATTAATGCGCGTCCGCCGGTGGCGGAGCTGCTGCGTTCATGGGAGTGGAGAAAGCCAGCAGCGCCAAAGCGACGATAAAACAAGCCGCGACCGCCAGGAATGCATCGGAGAAGGTCAGGACCAAGGCTTCTCGCAAAACCAGGGTATGTAATAAATCCAGTCCGGCATGGGCCGCATTGAGTGCGTTACCGCCGGCCGCCGCAAGATGCGCGGCTTGATCCGCGAGCAAGGCTTCGACCGCCGGGCGGCCGGTCGTCAATTGCTCGTCAAGCCGCAGATAATGTAAATTCAAGCGATCGTTCAGCATGGTATTGACCACCGCAATCCCGATCGCACCGCCCAGGTTGCGCATCAAATTAAACAAGCCGCTGGCCGACTTGAGGCGTGACGGCGGCAAGGAACCCAAAGCCATGGTCACAATAGGGGCGATCGAGAATTGCTGGCCGATACCGCGCAACGCTTGGGGCAATAACAACTGCTGCCAGCCCCAATCGTTAGTCAACGGAACATACAGATAACAACCGAAACCGAAACATAGGAGTCCGAATACCATCAACTTTCGTAAATCGAAAAAGCGCGCCATATTGGAATACACCACCAGCGCAATGATTTGAAAGATGCCGGTCGACAACAGGGCAATCCCGATTTGCAAGGAATCCAGATTACGCACGCGAGAAAGAAATAGCGGCGTCAGAAAAACCGTGCAAAAAATCCCGATGCCGGTAATAAAAGACAGCAGACTGCCGATCGCAAAATTACGGATAGCCAGCGCGCGCAAATCGACAATCGGCTCTTTGGCGGTAAACGCATGGATCAAAAACAAGAAACCGCAAATCGCCGAGATCCAGGCGCAAGACAGGATCACGTCGTCGGTAAACCAATTTTTTCGCGGCCCTTCTTCCAGCACATACTCAAGGCAGCCGAGAAAACCCGACATCAGCAAGATACCCAGGTAGTCGCCCTTCTTCAGTAGCGACGGGTCGGCTTCATCGACATGCACGTACTTCGGCACCAGAATGGAGACCGCCAAACCGGGCGCCAGGTTGAGGAAAAACAACCAGTGCCAGGACCATTGCGAGGTGATCCAGCCGCCGATGACCGGCCCGATGGTGGGTGCCAGCGAGGCCAAGGCACCGATGCTGGCGGAGGCGATAACCCGCTGTTTGCCGGGAAACAGCATAAATGCCGTGGTGAATACGGTCGGGATCATCGCCGCGCCCAGCGCGCCTTGCAAAGCGCGGAACAAGATCATCGAATTCATGTTCCACGCCAAACCGCACATCATGCTGGTAATGGTGAAACCGATGGCCGAGGCGGTAAATAACCAGCGCGTGGAAAACACCCGGCTCAGCCATCCCGACATCGGGATCACCAGAATTTCGGCAATCAAGTAGGAAGTCTGGATCCACGATAATTCATCTTGACTGGCGGATAAACCGCCGCCGATATCGCGTAACGACGAGGCGACAATCTGGATGTCCAGAGTCGCCATAAAAAAGCCCAGGCACATCAACCCGAAGGCGAAGATTTTGGCCTTCATCGGCTGCTCTGAAGGTGGCACATTGCTGGTTGGGTTCATCATCGGGTCTCGAACTGCGGATTTCGGCTACGGATCAAGCGCCGTCGCCGCTAACGGCGTTCAGATGAACTTTGACGACCGCCGACAGCCCAGGGCGCAAAGTGCCTTGCACCGCAGCCGGGACCGTCAAGCGAATCCGCACCGGCACCCGCTGCACGATCTTGGTGAAATTGCCGGTGGCGTTTTCGGCCGGCAAGATGCTGAAGGTGGCTCCGGTGGCCGGTGCGATACTTTCGACCACACCTTCCAGCGGTTCGCCCAAGGCGTCGAATGCCACCTCCGCCCGATCGCCCACACGCATCTTCTTCAACTGGTCTTCCTTGAAATTAGCGTCGACCCAAAGCCCCTGGGACGGCACCACGGTCAACAGAGAAGCGCCGACCCCCGCCAGCAAGCCGACTTGTGCCGTACGATTGCCGATATACCCGTCGATCGGGGAGCGTATTGTGGTGTATTCCACATTGAGTGCCGCAGTGCGTTGTTCGGCTTGGGCTTTGGCAACCTGGGCCTGCGCATCGGCCGTCTGTGCTTCGAGTACCGTCAATTGGCGTTTGGCCGCCAGCAGCGAAGCGCTGCCTTGATCCACCGCGGCCTGCGCTTTGCTCATGTCCGCGTCGGCGCGTTCAACCAATTGATTCGAAACCGCGTCATCCTTGACCAACTGCCGATAGCGGTTCTGGTCGGAACGGGTACGTGTAAGTTCGGCACCGGCCCCATGCAACTCGGCGTCCTGCACGCTGATCAGCGCAACCTGCAATGACTGTTTGGCATTGAGTTCGCCGACCGCCGCCTGTGCACTGGCCACTTGCGCCGCGGCCTGGGCCAGACGTGCGTCGTAGTCGCGAGCGTCCAGGCGCAGCAAGATCTGATTCGCGCTCACGTGCTGATTGTCCCGCACCAGCAGATCGGTGACGAAACCGCTGACCCTAGGTGCAATCACCGTGACGTCGCCTCCCACATAAGCATCGTCGGTGGACTGGATAAAACGCCCCACCATCAACCAGTAACCGCCGGCTATAGACAAAGCCACCAGCACCAGAAGAACGCCCAGCAGCATCCAGGGCATGCGAGTCGTCTGCTCGGCGGTTGCGGCACCGGATTGCGCAGGCAATGTGGTTGAAGTTGTCATAGATGTGTATAAATGTGTATATGCACTATTAATATTAAAAAAAAGCGGCCTAAGCCGCACTTACACTGAACAACTCGGTCCGCAAGGCTTTTGCACGATCCTGGCCAAAACCGTTTTCAAATTCGTTTTGCGCCGCTTTCCAGGCAATATAAGCCGCCTCCAGCTTGGTTTTACCGCTGTCGGACAAACTGAAAACAAAAGTCCGCGCGTCTTTCTCGGAAGCTTCGGTGATGATCAGGCCGTCTCGCTGCAAAGGCTTGAGTGCGCGAACCAGCGTGGTGCGGTCCATCACCATGGAATCAGCCAATTCAAGCATGGTCGAACCCGGCAAGCGATTTAACTTGCTCAAGATAGAGAATTGCGCCGCAGTCAGGTTGAGCGAAGCCATGTGACGCTCGTAAAGTTGCGTCACATAACGTGCGGCCTGCCGCAGGGCAAAACAATTACATTCGTCTTGAATGGGTGAGGTTGTCATACTGGGCAGTCTATATGTGCGTACGCACACTGTCAAGTCGGATCGCGGTGGACCAGAGATCCGGAACAGCGGCCAGAGCCTGGCCGCTGCTCAAAGAATAAGCCATGGCCAAGGCTGGTTTATCCGCGCGCGCGACGCGCTTCATAAGCCTTCAAGTGGTTATAGGCGAGGCGCAGCATGGATTGCCGGGTACCGTCATGAGCCATCTCACCGCCGCGCCGTATCAGGTCGCCCAAAACCGGATCGGCTTCGGTATGCGCGTTGTTTTCAACGTCGCGCAGCATGGATGCGGTTAAGGTCGAGCCGGCTGCAAACAACATTTTGCGGGTGCGTTCAGTAAAAGCCGAACCCACCGGATAACCGTTTAACGCCGCAATTGCCTGGCATTCATCGAGCAAGGCGGCAATCAACTGCGCACCGTCCGGCGCCTGGAGAATATCGCCGACCGCGGCTCTGAACAGGCAGGTACTGCCGGCCAAGGTCGCCAGAAATACCCATTTTTCCCACATCAATTGCAAAATATTATCGCTGCCGTTGGCGCCGAACTGCGCCCCCTGCAACGCCTGGCTCACCGCCTCGACCCTGGCCTGATGGCTGTTTCCCGGCATGCCGAAAGAAATCGCGGCAAGATCGTTCAAATGCACAATGGCGCGCTCGCTATCCAGCGTGGCGGCGATCAGGCAAACGCCGCCCAATACATGCTCGGGACCAAAGCGCTGTTGCAACACGTCCATATGCTGCATCCCGTTAAGCAAGGGCAGGATCAGCGTTTGCGGACCGACCGCGGGGGCAAATGATGCGATTGCCTGCTCCAGGTCGTAGGCCTTGCAACTGAGTACGATCAGGTCGTAATGCTGCGTCAATTGATCTTGCTGCACCGTTTTGACATCTGACAGCGTGGCATTCCCGAGCGGGCTCTTGAGCACCAGGCCGCTCAGTTTTAACTCAGCCGCGCGTTTGGCACGGACCAAAAATGTGACATCGCGCCCGGCCTGCACCAGCCGCCCTCCGAAGTAGCCTCCGACTGCACCCGCTCCGACGACAAGAATTTTCATTAGCAGTGCTCCTGAATGATGTATGTATGTGACGCGGCGGGGTCGAGATGGTGCCGCGCGCCCAAAGGAAGTCTCACGCAGACTCCCGCTTCGCCGCATAAGTGTAAATAATTAAAATATACGCCGAATTGTGCATATGCACTAATTATGAGCGACTAATATTAAAAATAGCATGGTTGACGCATAAGCCATGGATAGGCGATCAAGCGTTCGAAAGGTGCAGATAGATTGAACTTCGACACCGCTGACGTATCCCACCGTATGGATGCCTCTGAGTTCTCAGGGCCGCTCTGGCCCCGATAGACCTGAAGCAGGTCGGCGAGCCGATTCGCTACCCAAACCGCCTTAGCCGTCCGGCGCTTCGGGTTTCAGCGCCAAGTTTTTTGCGCTATGCATCAAGGCAACGGTTAATTCCAGGCACCTCCGCCTCGTGACCGGCCTACGATCAGGAGCCCATCATGTCCGTTAGCAGCATTGCCCCCTACACCACCCTCGCCGAGTTGCAGGAATTGAAACTGCCGGCAGCGGTGAGCGCCAACACGATTGTCACGGCGCCTACCGTTACCGAGTCCAGCACACCGGTGCAAACCGTGCCGCAGCCGGCTCCCCCGAGTCCGCTGGTCAGCGCGCTTAACCTGACCTTGGCGGAATTCGGCCTGACCACCGACCCGCTAGCTGCGGCGGCCAGCCCGACCGGCACCACTACCAGCACCACCTCAAGCGCCACCACACCCTCGCTCGCCAGCGAAGCAACGCCGGTCAATACCCAGGCAAGCACGCAGGCAACCCAGAATTTTATCGGTGCCTTGTATCAAGCGGCCTCAGGCACCCAAGCCGCCAGCGCGTCGACCGAGAGTGCCGCCAACCAAGCCGCGGCAAGCAACGCCACCGACGCGCAGCTTAGCTATACCGGTACGCAGTTCAATCTGGCCACGGTATTGCAACAGATCGACGACGGCACTGAAACCAATGCGGCGAACCCCAATCTCAATACCGCGCAGGCCACAGAGAGCAGCGCGATCGCGACCTTGCAGGCTAATTTCGAAGATTTGCTGAATACGGCATCGGCCGTCAATAGCCAAGCGGTTGCGGCTGCCAATTCGGCCTCTCCGACCTTGCAAAGTTTTGTGCAAACCCTGGCGCAGAATATCCCCGATCAAGTCTCGGCGGTGTCGGCCATCAACCCGCTCGGCACACTGCTCGAAACATCGGCTTGATGTTTAAGCTTGATGCTTAGCTTGATACTTAATGATGCGGCGATTTATTGATGTAGCGGAGCATCGACTTGGTAACGTATCAACTCTGCTAATCAAGCGGCACCGTTTGATTAGCAGAGCTTAGCGCGTTGCCAGTAAATATTCGTGCAAACCGCTGGCTGGGCGCGAGCGCACTTGGGCAGGTACCGCGCTGGCGTCGTTTTCGTGAATCATGGCCCGCACCCGTGGATAAATCTGATTTTCCCAGCGCCGGCCGTTAAATACGCCGTAGTGACCGACCCCGGTCTGGACATGGTGGGTTTTCATATACGGGCGCAAGCGGCTGCACATATCCTGCGCGGCCAAGGTCTGGCCTACCGAACAGATATCGTCTTTTTCCCCTTCCACGGTCAATAGCGCGGTACGGCGGATCAAAGACGGGTCGACCCGTTCGCCGAAGACAGTCAACTCCCCCAGCGGCAAAGCGTGTTTCTGGAAAATCGTGACGACCGTTTCCAGGTAAAACTCGGCCGTCAAATCCATGGTGGCAAAATATTCTTCATAAAACAGCCGCACTGCTTTGGCTTTTTCGGGGTCGCCTTTGGCTCGCTCGCGGACCATGTCGCCCAGCGACTCGCGGTGACGCTCGGCATTCATCGCCATAAACGCCGCGAGCTGCACAAAGCCCGGATAAACACGTCGATGCGCGCCGGCAAAACCCATCGGCACGGCGCTGATCAATTTCTGTTCAAACCATTCGATCGGTTTGCTTTTAGCCAGGTGATTCACACTGCTGGGATTCACTCGCGTATCCAGCGGGCCGGCCATCAAAGTCATGCTGCCGGGCTGCGCCGGGTGATCGTGAGCCGCCATCAACGACACCGCGGCCAGCGCCGCCACGGTCGGCTGGCAAATCGCCATGACATGCGCGCCCGGTCCGATGGCTTCGATGCATGCGGTCACGTGCGCCACATATTCGTCGAAGCCGAAGCGCCCATGTTCGAGTGAGATATCGCGCGGATTATGCCAATCGGTAATATAGACATCGTGGTCGGCCAGCATGGTGCGCACGGTGCCGCGCAACAGCGTGGCGAAGTGACCGGACATCGGCGCGATCATCAGCACTCTGGGCTGCACCACTTCCAAGCTCTTCTTGAAATGCAGTAAAGAACAAAAAGGCGTCTGGTAGGCAATTTCTTCCGTCACCGCCACCGGGCCGTGAGCGGTATCGGTGACCGACTCGATGCCGAATGCCGGGCGCCGATGCGACAGACCGGCCAGCGCCAGCCATTCGCAGGCGGCCTGGGTATTGCGCCCATATGGGCTGGCCGCCAACTCAGGCCAGGCATTGAGCGAGACGCGGGAGAAATCGGCCAGGGCAC
>JAMFSV010000178.1 GCA_026225455.1 Burkholderiales bacterium
GGTGTCGCGGTGGCGCATGGCGCCCTGGCGATGCATTGCCAGACTATCGCCGAGCGGTATGAGATGACTGCCGCCGACCGCGAGTTGCAGTTTGCCTCAATCAACTTCGATATCGCGCATGAACGCTGGATTGTGCCATTGCTGGCGGGCGGCGCTATCGTTATCGCGGACCCGGTTAACTGGTCGAGCCGGCGGCTGATCGAGGAACTCAAGCGGCAACGGATCTCGGTGATGTTTCTGACCCCGTCCTACATCAACCCTGTGCTGGCGGATCCGGCCTGGGATGGGCAGCAGATGTCTTTGCGCCTGTGCATCGTCGGTGGCGAAGCATGGGCTGCCGGCGCACTTCAAACTGCTTGCCATAAGCTCGGTACCTGCCGGGTGATCAACGCCTATGGTCCGACGGAGACGGTGATTGCTCCCACCGCATGGAATGCCACGCTGCCGCTGGAGGGGGCATATGCGCCGATAGGCCGGCCGCTGGGCGACCGCACGGCCTATGTGCTCGATTCCAACCTTAACCTGGCGCCGGCCGGTGTGGCCGGCGAGTTATACCTGGGCGGAGCGGGGCTGGCACGCGGTTATCTGAACCGCCCCGGCCTTACCGCGGAGCGATTTGTGCCGGATCCGTTTGCGGCTGGGGGGGCGCGTTTATATCGCACCGGAGACCAGGTTCGCTGGCGCACTGAAGGCGAGTTGGCTTATCTGGGCCGGCTCGATCATCAAGTGAAAATACGCGGCTTTCGTATCGAACTGGGTGAAATCGAAGCCGGCTTGCTGGCCCAGGCCGGGGTGCGGGACGCGGCGGTTACCGTGCACCACACCGTGACGGGAGCACGCTTGCTGGGGTACGTGACAGCCCAGATCGGCGCGGTGCTCGACGTAGCGCTATTGAAAGCCGGCCTGGGCCAATTGGTGCCTGACTATATGGTGCCGAGCTCGATCGTGGTATTGGACGTTTTGCCCTTGACGCCCAATGGCAAAGTGGATCGCCATGCGCTACCGGCGCAGGACCTCCCGACTCCACAACTTTACCAAGCGCCGTCGGGAGAGGTTGAGCTTGTACTGGCGCAAATCTGGTCTGAAGTACTGGGGGTGCCGCAGGTGGGCCGCGTCGATAATTTCTTCGAACTCGGTGGCGATTCCATTCTGAGCCTGCAGGTACAGCGGCGCATTGCGCGAGATCTATGCATCGAGGTCGAACTGGCGGCATTATTTTCAGCGCCGACGCTGGAAGCGCTGGCCGGTGTGGTGGCGGCCGCGCGTCTTCAAGCCGCGAGCGATACCGATGCATACACCGACGTATTGGATAGTATTCTCACCGAGCTTATGCCATGAATCGGCGCACCATGCTGACCCGGCTACTGGGCGCCGGGATGCTGGCCGGCGGCAGCCTGGGCCATGCTGCCGGCCAGTTTGCCGCCGGCTTGCCGCGCCGTCTGGTGTCGCTCGACTGGGGTTTGACGGAAATGTTGTTGTCGCTTGGCGTAGTGCCGGTCGGCATGGCGAATGTGCAGGGTTTTCGCCGTAACTTCACGGCGTGTACTTTGCCCGCCGCAGTGGTGGATCTGGGCCTGATGTTCCAGCCCAATCTGGAATTGTTATGGGCACTCAAACCTGAGTTGATCATCATCACGCCCGCGCATGCAGCCCTGCGCGCGTCGCTTGAGAAAGTGGCCCCGACGCTGACTTTGGGACGCTACCGTGCCAGCCCTGTGCCTTATCTCGCCGCGCGCGCGGAAACCCAACAACTGGCAGCGATCCTGGGCCGCGAGGCGAGTGGCGCAAACGCGCTGGCGCAGGTGGACGCGGCGGTGGCGCAAGCACGTCGGCAACTCATGGATGCGCCGGCGACACATATCGCGCCATTGTATATGGTGCGTTTTGTCGATGAAACCCATTTGCGGGTGTATAGCACGCATAGCTTATACGGCGAAATCATGACACTGCTGGGCTTACATAACGCCTGGCCGGATACGTCCCATGCGGCAGCTTTTTCCACGGTGGGTTTTGAGGCATTGGGGAGCGCGCCTGAGGCCGCTTTGATCTACCTGAAACCGTTGCCGGTACCGGTCGCCAAGCTGATGGAACGTAGCGTGCTGTGGCAGGCCATGCCGTTCAAGAACCCGGGCCGCATGCTGGCCTTGCCGAGTGTCCCGGCTGAAGGCGGCATTGTTTCGGCAGCGTATTTCGCCCAGGTTTTAAGTGATGTTTTAGTAGCGTCGGCAGATCAGCAACGCAAACCCGCGA
>JAMFSV010000179.1 GCA_026225455.1 Burkholderiales bacterium
GAAGGCGATTTTGGCAAAGGTCGCCCAGCCCTGGCTATGCAATCGGATTTGTTCGCAATGCATCCGAGTGTGACATTTGGCGGGCCTATTCTGGGCAATGCCGTGAGACTAAATGGTGCCGGCTGCAGGACTCGAACCCGCCACCTTCTGATTACAAATCAACTGCTCTACCTGATGAGCTAAGCCGGCGCGGATGGCATTCTACTTCATTTGATCACTTTCAGGTGCGGTCTGCCGGTTTTAGGCGCATCCGGACCTGAACCCGGACCTTGAGCCGGTGTCGATGTTTGCGCATGGCTGGCGTCGGTGATGAGTTCCGAGCTCGGCACGGATTCCAGCGGGATGGCTTCGCTGGCGTCGATGTCGCTTTCCTCTTCGCCGTCCATCGGTGCTTCCTCGACCGGGAAGGCCATGCCCTGCCCGTTTTCGCGGGCGTAAATGGCAAGCACATTGGCGATCGGCACTTCAATCTTGTGCGGTTTGCCGGAGAAGCGCGCGCTGAATTCGATGGCTTCATTGCCCATCTGCAACTGGTTGGTTGCGTCAAAGCTGATGTTCAGCACGATTTCGCCGTCACGGACGAATTCACGCGGGACCCGCGTATGCTGGTCCACACGCACTGCGATATGCGGGGTATAGCCGTTATCCGTGCACCATTCGTACAAGGCGCGCAGCAAATAGGGTTTTGTCGAAGTCTCTGGCATCGTGGTTCCTTGCATAACGCCGGCGGCTCTGGAGCCGCCGGTGCTTGCGTCTTATCGGCGCATGACCTTTTCTGACGGGGTCAGTGCTTCGATGTATGCCGGACGGCTGAAGATGCGTTCCGCATACTTCATCAATGGCGCTGCGTTTTTCGACAGTTCGATGCCGTAGTGATCCAGACGCCACAGCAACGGCGCAATCGCGACGTCGAGCATCGAGAATTCTTCGCCGAGCATGTATTTGTTCTTGACGAAAATCGGTGCAAGTTGCGTCAGGCGGTCGCGGATGGCGAGGCGTGCTTTTTCGTGCACTTTCTCGGCCGCCTTGCCCTTTTCGTTTTCCAGGGTGCCGACGTGAACAAACAGCTCTTTTTCGAAGTTCAGCAGGAACAGACGGGCGCGGGCGCGTTGCACCGGGTCAGCCGGCATCAGTTGCGGATGCGGGAAGCGTTCGTCGATGTATTCGTTGATGATGTTCGATTCGTACAGAATCAGGTCGCGTTCGACGAGAATAGGCACCTGGCCATACGGGTTCATGACGGCGATGTCTTCCGGCTTGTTGAACAAGTCGACATCGCGGATTTCGAAGTCCATGCCTTTTTCGAACAGGACCAGCCGGCAGCGCTGGGAGAACGGGCAGGTGGTGCCGGAGTACAAGACCATCATATTTTGGTTTCCTTAAAAGCCTGGAGACTGCACCGCTTGCTGGGAACCCGGGCAATTGTGTTGCCCTGGGGTGCCGCGCAAGCCGGGTGCGGCCTGTGTTTGATGCTCGTCCATCGGCGGCGTCCGCACCGTCAAGCCTGGGCTGACGGCCGACGGTTGCGGCTATTGCGCTTGCTATTGCCGCTTGCTGTTGCATTAGCGCCGCGTGTTTTTATACTATCCGGGGCGCCTGGCTCGGCGCACCTTTGCAGACCCAATGCACCGCCTGCACTGTTTTTACCGGGCACGCCTCAAGCGAGCCGCGAACGGAACCCCTGATTATAAACAATCGGGAGGCACGATTAAAGCCTTACAGCAGATTTTGCCCAACTTTTACTGCGAAAACAGCGCCTTAGGCCCATTACACGGGGTTGTCGATGTCGATAAATAAGTGTTGGAGGTTAAATACATCGGCCAAATGTCCGCCAATGGCCTGTACCCCGTAGCGTTCCGTGGCGTGATGGCCGGCCGCGATGTAGCCGACGCCGCTTTCCCGGGCCAGATGGGTGGTCGGCTCGGAGATCTCCCCCGAGAGGTAAACGTCGGCGCCGGCCGCAATCGCGGCGTCAAAATAACCCTGCGCGCCGCCGGTACACCAGGCCACCCGGCGAATTTCCCAGTCGGGGTCGCCGATCACCAGCGGCGCACGGTCCAAGGTACGGCCGATTTGGGCTGCCAGGCCTTCCAGGCTGACGGGCAGCGGCAAGGTGGCGACGCAGATCAGGTCGTTATCCACCCCGCTGCCGCCCACCCGGCGGTCGACGATCCAGCCGAAGCGCTGGCCGAGTTGGACGTTATTACCGAATTCGGGGTGTGCGTCGAGCGGCAGGTGGTAGGCAAACAGATTGAGATCGTGGTTCAACAGGGTGCGCAAGCGTCGGTATTTTTGACCGGTGATCGCACCCGATTCGTTTTTCCAGAAATAGCCGTGATGCACCAGGACCGCGTCGGCGCCCCATTCCAGGGCCGCTTCGAGGAAAGCCAGCGAAGCGGTGACGCCGGTGGCGATCCGCTCGACCTTGGGCCGGCCTTCGACTTGTAAACCGTTGGGGCAATAATCTCGAAACTTGCCCACTTGGAGTAAATCGTTCAAGTACAATTCCAGTTCGATTCTGTCCATAACTCCCCCAGATTTTTTTTCTAAGATTTTCAGATGCTTAGACGATTTTGGCTGCTGTTCGCCCAAGCGGTAACTGTTTTACTTGCACTGCTGTTTATTGTCGTCACGCTCAAGCCCAATTGGCTGCAACGGCAAGGCCAGCTGGGGCATCAGCTTGCGGCCCCGATTGTCGCGCTGCGGGAAGTCGAGCCAAATATCGTCGAACACCATGCGGTGGCATCGTATGCCGACGGGGCGCAAAAGGCGATGCCGGCGGTGGTCAACGTGTTCTCCAGCAAAGGAGGCGCGCCCCGTCCGCACGACCCGCGCATGGACGACCCACTGTACAGCTATTTTTTCGGCAATGGCGCCTCGCATCAGCAGCAGGCGCAGCAACAGGCACAACAGCAGCAGCAACAACAAGGTCAGGACGCGTCGAATTTGGGCTCGGGCGTCATTGTGAGCTCCGAAGGTTACATTTTAACCAATCAGCATGTGGTGGATGGCGCGGATGAGATTGAAGTCGCGCTTGCCGACGGCCGCGAAGCCACAGCCAAGGTGATTGGCGTCGATCCCGAAACCGACTTGGCGGTACTGAAAATCAATTTGAGCAATTTGCCCACCATCACCCTGGGCCGGATGGAAGGCGCGCGCATCGGCGACGTGGTGCTCGCTATCGGCAACCCGTTTGGCGTCGGTCAGACCGTGACCATGGGCATTATCAGCGCATTGGGGCGCAACCATCTCGGCATCAACACCTTCGAGAATTTCATCCAGACCGATGCACCGATCAATCCCGGCAATTCGGGCGGTGCGCTGGTCGATGCCAACGGCGACCTGCTCGGTATCAATACCGCCATTTATTCGCGTAGCGGCGGCTCGCTGGGCATCGGCTTTGCGATTCCCGTGACCACGGCGCGCAGCGTGCTCGAAAGCATTATCACCACGGGCAGCGTGACGCGAGGCTGGATCGGCGTTGAACCGCAGGATCTGACGCCCGAGATCGCCCAGTCGTTCGGTCTGAAGCAGACCAGCGGCGCGATTATTACCGGGGTGCTGCAAGGCGGACCGGCCGACAAGGGCGGAGTGAAGCCGGGCGATATCCTGCTCAGCGTCAATGACGAGGATATCGACGACACCACCAAGCTGCTGAATGTGATTGCGCAGCTCAAGCCCGCCGCCAGCGCCAAGCTGCATTTGATCCGCAAAAACAAGGAAATGACCTTGAATATCAAGATCGGTACCCGCCCGCCGCCGCCCAAGCAAGCGGCCGACGATGCGTCACAGGACGAATAAACCGCAGGGCTTCGGTCTGCTTGGATCTGCTTGAGTCTGGCGGTATTAAAAAAGGGCGAGTCGTATTGCACGGACGCGCCCTTTTTTATTTGACCTGGCTTAGCTGAACCGCCGCCCGCCCGAATCCTCCGGCGCCCGCTTGGCGGGATCAAGCTGAGCCAAGCAGCTCGCCCTGCTGCCGCTTTTCGCTTAGGCCGTTTCGTCCGGTATCACCACCTTGTTCTTGTCCTGGCGCACCAACAGCCAGGCCGCGATAATCCCGACTTCGTAGAGCAGGATCAGCGGCACCGCCAAAATCAATTGCGAAAACACATCGGGCGGTGTCACCACCGCGGCCACCACAAAGGCGCCGACCACCACGTACGGACGGATTTGCCGGAGTTTGGCGATGGTCAAGACCCCCATGCGCACCAGCAATACCACCACGATCGGCACTTCGAAAGTCATACCGAAGGCGAGGAAGGTGGTCAACGCGAAGCTCAGGTATTTGTCGATATCGGTCGACATCTGAGCCCCGAGCGGCGCGTTGTAGTGCGCCATCACGCGAAAGATGGTCGGGAACACCAGGAAATAGGCAAACGACATGCCGCACAAAAACAGCAGGTAACTGCTGCTGACGAGCGGCACCACCAGGCGTTTTTCGTGTTGATAGAGGCCCGGCGCAATAAAGGCCCAAAGCTGGTAGAGCACCACCGGCAGAGCAATCACCAGCGCCACCATCATGGTCACTTTCATCGGCACAAAAAACGAGCCGGTGATGTCGGTGACGATCATCCGTCCATCTTTAGGCAGATTCTGCAACAGCGGCCGTGCCAGCAAATGGAAGATGTCGGGAGCCCAATAAACCAGGCCGAGAAAGACCACGATCACGGCCGCGCCCGCGCGGATGATGCGGTCGCGCAGTTCGATCAAGTGGGACAGGAAGGTGTCGTCTGCAGGTTGGGATTGCTGGGGATCGCTCACGCCGGCTTAGTCTCTTAAGGGTCTGAACGGTTTTATAAAAAACGGCTGGTGCGGCGCGCGGCCGTCACGGTAGTCGCCGGGACGGAACCCGATGCGGCCTCCGGGCTCGACGCCAAGGTTTCCGCTTGACGTGTTGCCATGGCGTCGCGGGCCGCGGTCGAGACAATATGAGTGCGTTTCAGGCTGGCCTGTTTGTACCACACCGGCAACGCGCTGCGGCGCACACGCCAGTTACGGCGTTGGCTGCCGCCGAAATGCGTCTTGCGCATCTGCCAACGATTATCCACGGTGGGAATAGCAGCGCTGCCGCTGTCGGCATTGCTGCCGATCTGGTCAACCCGCTCCGACACCGGTTCGCCGTTGTTCCAGGCATTGGTCAAGTCGGCGGTGTGCTCGCGCACGGTGTCGTGGATAGTGTTGTGGACCGAACTTGCCGCTTCTTCGAAGCCGGTCTTCATTTTGCGTAATTCTTCGATTTCGATTTCGCGCGTTACCTCGGACTTCACGTCGTTGATGTAACGCTGGGCCCGGCCCAGCAACGCGCCGGCCGTGCGGGCTACGCGCGGCAATCGCTCCGGCCCCAATACGACCAGCGCGACAACGCCGATCAGGGCCATTTTGGAAATGTCGAGATCAAACATGTGGAAGCCGGCTTGGTCGAGATAACAGGGTTTGGGTCTGCATGGCGCCCGGGAATTGCACACGGCAATAGGACGCGGGGGGCAGTCTGCGCCCCGAGTAAAACCTTATGACTTGCCGTAGCACGGTCGGAATCAGTGCTGTGAGGTCTTGTCTTTGGCTTCGACGTCGACCGTGGTCGTGGTACGCGGCAATTCGCGCGCTTCGCCCGCGGCAGCCTGGTTTTCAGGGTCGCGCATGCCGTCTTTGAAACCCTTTACCGCACCGCCGAGATCCGAGCCGATATTGCGCAGTTTTTTGGTGCCGAACACCAATGCCACGATCAACAGCACAATCAACCAATGCCAGATGCTTAAACCGCCCATTTCCTGCTCCTTGTCTATTTCAACCGCAATCACGCGGCACAGCATTGTTCTCTACCACAGTCTATCTTATCCAATTTAACCCATTCGCGACCAGGGGCGCGGGCCGGCCAAAATATGTGCATGCAGATGATATACCTCCTGCCCGCCACCCGGCCCGACGTTGATCACGGTCCGATAGCCGGTGTCGCCACCGCTGTAATCGACGCCCAGTTGCGCGGCGATACGCGGCACCAGCACCATCATTTTACCGACCAAACCGGCGTCGCCGGGCGTGCATGCGGAAAGTGTCTCGATATGCTTGCGCGGAATCACCAGAACATGCACCGGAGCGGCCGGATTGATATCGTGAAAAGCGTAGAAATCGTCGTCTTCGTACACTTTTTTGCTGGGAATGGTGCCCGCAGCAATTTTGCAGAATATGCAGTTGTCGTCAGCCATCAAGCCACCCTTATTTAAATACGGTATCGCGAATCGCGGCGCTTCATCCGGCCCCTAAAACCGGTACCGGCGTCGCCGACGATCCATTAACTACCATTCTGCTCGCGCTCGCGCGATTTGCGCAGGGCTTTTTCTTCCAGGCCCGACAGGCCTTCGCGGCGTTCCAGCTCGGCCAGCACATGAGCCGGTGTCAGATCGTAATGTGCCAGCATGACCAGACAATGGAACCACAGGTCAGCGACTTCGCCGACCAGCTTGCTGGTGTCCCCGCCGTGACGGGTGTCTTTGGCCGCCATCACGACTTCGGTCGCTTCTTCGCCGATTTTTTTCAGGATGGCGTCGTCGCCTTTGTGAAACAGGCGCGACACATACGACTGTTCCGGGTCGCCGCCTTTGCGGCCGTCGATCACCTGAGCCAAACGGGCCAGCGTGTCATGAGTGGAAGTCGGGGTACTTGAGCTCATTTGTAAATATGTTCCGGGTCTTTCAATACCGGGTCAACCGCAACCCAGGCACCATCGTCAAATTTTCGGAAAAAGCAGGAATGCCGTCCGGTATGGCAGGCAATGCCGCCGATCTGGTCGATTTTCAGCAACACCACGTCCGCATCGCAATCGATGCGGACTTCATGTACCTGCTGCACATGGCCCGACTCCTCGCCTTTGTACCAAAGCCGTTGGCGTGACCGCGACCAATACACGGCGCGCCCCGATTCCAGGGTTTTTTGCAGCGCCTCGCGGTTCATCCAGGCAAACATCAGGATTTCATTGCTGCCCTGTTCCTGGGCAATGGCCGGGACCAGGCCCTGCGCATCCCATTTGATTTGATCCAGCCAGGCGGCCTGCGCGGCGCCAATGCTTGAATCCGTGCCTGGAGTTTGGTTCTGCGTCACTTATAACCTCACCGAAATACCCTGCTCGGCCATAAACCGCTTGGCCGCGCCGATGGTGTGTTCGCCGTAATGGAAAATGCTGGCGGCCAGCACCGCGTCGGCCCGGCCCACGGTGATGCCGTCGACCAGATGCTGCAAGTTGCCCACGCCGCCCGAGGCAATCACCGGCACACTGACCGCGTCGGACACGGCGCAGGTCAACTCAAGGTCGAAACCGATTTTGGTGCCGTCGCGGTCCATGCTGGTGAGCAAGATTTCCCCGGCGCCGCGCTGCGCCATATTGCGCGCCCATTCGATGGCGTCCAGGCCGGTTGGCTTGCGCCCGCCATGGGTAAAAACTTCCCAGCGCGGCAGCTCACCGGCGGCCGACACACGTTTGGCGTCGATGGCCACGACAATGCACTGCGAACCATGCTTGGCGCTGGCTTCGCTGACCAGGTCGGGACGGCTGATGGCAGCGGAATTGATGCTGATCTTGTCGGCGCCGGCATTCAGCAAACGCCGCACGTCCTCGACGGCGCGCACGCCGCCGCCGACCGTCAGCGGAATAAAGACCTGCGATGCGACGGCCTCGATAATCGGCAAGATAAGGTCACGGCCGTCGGAGCTGGCGGTAATATCGAGGAAAGTCAGTTCGTCCGCGCCTTCGCCATCATAACGGCGGGCGATTTCGACCGGGTCGCCGGCATCGCGCAGTTCGACAAAATTGATGCCTTTGACGACACGACCGGCGGTCACGTCCAGACAAGGGATGATACGTTTAGCCAGAGCCATGGATAAGCAGCCGTTTACGTGGGCGGTTGAAGGAGTCGCAGGCCACCGCCCGGGTTGATGCAGCGGGGCTTAAACCGGCCTCAGTTCGTCGGCGCGCGCTTGCGCCGCGCCGAAATTCAGGTCACCCGAATAAATCGCGCGACCGCAGATAACCCCTTCGATACCTTCGTCCTGGACCACACACAGCGCGTCGATATCGGCCAGATTGGACAAACCGCCGCTGGCGATCACCGGGATTTTCACCGCTTGGGCGAGCCGCACGGTGGCTTCGATATTGATCCCCTGCAACATGCCGTCGCGGCCGATGTCAGTGTAGATAATGCCTTCACAGCCGTAATCTTCGAATTTGCGCCCCAGATCGACCACTTCATGGCCGGTCAGCTTGCTCCAGCCGTCGGTCGCCACTTTGCCGTCGCGGGCGTCGAGTCCGACGATGATATGACCGCCGAACGCGGTACAGGCGTCTTGCAGGAAGCCTGGGTTCTTGACCGCGGCGGTGCCGATAATCACGTAGGACAGGCCATCGTCGAGGTAACGCTCAATGGTGTTCAGGTCGCGGATACCGCCGCCCAGCTGGACCGGGATTTCCGCTCCGACTTCCTGAATAATTGCGCGGATCGCCGCCTCATTACGCGGTTTGCCGGCAAAAGCACCGTTCAGGTCGACCAGGTGCAAGCGGCGTGCACCCTGATTGACCCAATGGCGCGCCATGGCCGCAGGGTCCTCGGAGAACACTGTCGCCTGGTCCATATCGCCCTGCTTCAGGCGTACACATTGACCGTCTTTAAGATCGATGGCCGGGATAAGCAACATAGCTAATCGTGTTTTGTCTGGAGTTGAAATGATGGAAAGCGGGCCGGCTGGTATCGGTTGCGGGGTCTGGACTGCCAACCTCGCATTTCTCCCAGTCATCTGCCATATCGGCGGCCAAGCGCCACTTTCCTCGTTTGGGAACTACATGGTTGGGGCACTACCCCGACGGAACCATTATACGTGGACCCGCCGTGTTCTTCTTTAAGGCTTCCACTGCACGAAGTTGCGGTACAGCCTCAAGCCCGCGTCAGCACTCTTTTCAGGATGAAACTGCGTGGCGAAGATGTTAGCGTGCGCCACGGCGGACGTAAAGGCGGAGCCGTACATCGTCTCGCCCGCAGTGTGGCTTGCTTGCGTCGGCGCGACATAATAACTATGTACAAAGTAGAAGAAAGCGTTGTCCGCGATGCCGTCCCATAGCGCGTGGGCTTGCGTCTGGCGCACCCGATTCCAGCCCATCTGGGGCACTTTGAAGCGCGAACCGTCGTCCTGCAACTGGCCGTCCAGCTCAAAACGCAGCACTCGGCCCGGCATCAGCCCCAGACCCGGAGTGTCGCCTTCGGCGCTCCAATCGAACAACATTTGTTCGCCCACACAGATGCCCAGCAGCGGTTTATTGCGCGCCGCTTCCTTGACCGCCTCCTGCAAACCGGATTCGCGCAGGCAGCGCATGCAATCGGGCATCGCGCCCTGTCCTGGCAGCACCACCCGGTCGGCGGCACGAATCGCGTCCGGCTGGTTGACGATCGCGACCTCGGCCTCGGGCGCCGCATGACGCATGGCTTGCGCTACCGAGCGCAGGTTGCCCATGCCGTAATCTACAATTGCGATTGAGGTTTTCATTGTCGGGTTTAGCTTGATGCCAGTGTTAATACCAGCGCGCCAAGCGCGCTTTATGATGAATTTCAGCCTAAGATCGGCAGCAAAACCTTCAGTCCATCGACCATAAATTCAACCGCCAGCGCGGCCAGCATCAAGCCCATCAGCCGCGTCGCGATATTGATCCCGGTACGACCGACCCAATGTGCGATCGGTTCCGCCAAGCGTAGCGCACCATAAACCACCACGCCCAACACCACACCGATCGCCACCAGTGCCAGCACCTGATACCAGTGCTTGGCTTTGTCGGCATAAATAATCACGGTACTGATGGTGCCGGGCCCGGTCAACATGGGGATCGCCAACGGCACCACGGCGATACTGTTCTTGAATTCCGCCTCGGTGGTTTCTTCCGCTGTGGCACGGGTATTGCCGACCTGCGCATTCAACATGTTGATGGCCATCAACAGCATGATGATGCCGCCGCCGACTTCGAGCGAGCCCAGCGAGATGCCGAAAAATTCGATGATGCGCTGGCCCAGCAAGGCGGAAATGCCGACCACGCAGGCCACCGAGATGGAGGCAATGCGAATCGTGTGTTTTTGCTCCGCGTCGCTTTGCTGGCCGGTCAAACCGAGGAAAATCGGGATCGCACCCAGAGGGTTGATCAGGGCCAACAGCGAAATAAAAGTTTTGACGAAATCCATCGGTTCTCAAAGAGCGCTGCCTTGGGATGCCAAGACAATGCGCTTATAAACTGCCCTTGGTTGAGGGAATCTGCCCGGCCGAGCGCGGATCGAGTTCGACGGCCATGCGCAGCGCGCGGCCGAAGGCTTTGAACGAGGTTTCGATTTGATGATGCGCATTGATGCCGCGCAGATTGTCGATATGCAAGGTCACCGCCGCGTGATTCACAAAGCCGCGGAAAAATTCGATGGTCAGGTCGACGTCAAACTGCCCCACGCGCGCGCGCGTGAACGGCACGTTAAATTCCAGCAACGGCCGCCCGGAAAAATCGATCACCACGCGGGTCAGTGCTTCGTCGAGCGGCACATACGAATGACCGTAACGCACAATGCCCTTTTTGTCGCCGATGGCCTTAGCCATGGCTTGACCCAAGGTAATGCCGAC
>JAMFSV010000180.1 GCA_026225455.1 Burkholderiales bacterium
AGCGCGCGCCGCAGCCGACGAAACAATCATGCCCTATCAGCAGATACTGAATACCATCCAGAAAGAAGTTGTGCCGTTGTTGAGCCAGGGCCGGGTCGCCGACTATATCCCCGAGCTGCGGAAAATATCCAGGAACAAGTTCGGCATGGCGGTGGTCACGCTGTCGGGCGAGACCTACAAAGTCGGCGATGCGGATGAATGTTTCTCGATCCAAAGTATTTCCAAATTATTCGCTTGTACCCTGGCCTTTCAATTATTGAAGGATCATTTGTGGGAGCGCGTGGGCCGTGAACCTTCCGGCAACGCGTTTAATTCGCTGGTGCAGTTGGAATACGAAAGCGGGGTGCCGCGCAATCCGTTTATCAATGCGGGCGCCCTGGTCGTCAGCGATATTCTGTCCGAGCGTTTTGTTCAAGCCGAAACGGCGCTGATCCAGTTTATCCGGCGCTTGAGCGACAACAGCGCCATCGACTATAGCCGCCGCGTCGCCCAATCGGAGCGGGAGCACGCCGATCGCAACCTGGCGATGGCGCATTTTATGAAAAGCTTCGGCAATTTCCGTAATCCGGTGGAGTTGGTGATCGACGCCTACTGCCGTCAATGCGCGATCGAAATGAGCTGTGTCGATTTGGCCCGCGCGGTGGCCTTCCTGGCCAACGGTGGGGTAGTGCCCTGGACCGGCGAGCGCATTTTGAGCCCGACCTCCGCCAAACGCATGAGCGCGCTGATGCTGACCTGCGGCACCTACGATGCGGCGGGCGATTTTGTGTATCGGGTTGGTTTGCCGGCCAAAAGCGGCGTCGGCGGCGGCATTGTCGCCTTGTTGCCGGGCGAGATCGGATTGTGCGTCTGGTCGCCGGGGCTCGATCCCAACGGTAATTCGCTGGCGGGGACACAGGCCTTGGAATTGTTTACCACGCTGACCGAACGCTCGATTTTCTAAACCGCGCCATGAGGCTGGCCTGGCCCAGCCGTGCAGGTATACCGTGCCCAACCGTAGCGCTTGAAGCGCACGCCGGACCATGGCCCGGCGTGCCTTAGCCCCAAGCTTAAAAAGTTTGCCAGTCGCCGCCGGCGTCGGCTTTAGCGGCGACGGGCAGTATGGCATCGGGACGCCGTTTGGCACTGACTGCACCGGCACCGGCGAAAACGCGGGGCGCCGGCGTGCGTTGCACTGCCGCGACGGGTTGTGCGTGCCGCGCGGGCTCCGCCCGTCTGGCGGAGCCGCCGCGGATGTCGTATCGCGCATCGGCACGCGCCACGGTAAACACCGAGACCATCTCGTTCATCTTCAGCGCCTGGACTTCCAGCGATTGAGCGGCCGCCGCGGCTTCCTCCACCAAGGCGGCATTTTGCTGGGTGACTTCATCCATTTGACTGACCGCCTGATTCACCTGCTCGATGCCGCGTCCTTGTTCGTCCGAGGCCGAGGCAATTTCTCCGATAATGTCCGACACCCGCTTGACCGCCAACTGCACCTCGGCGGTGGTTTTGCCGACTTGTTCGGCCTGGCTCGACCCGTGCTGGATGGTGCTGACCGAACTTTCAATCAATTCCTTGATTTCCTTAGCCGCGGATGACGAGCGTTGCGCCAGACTGCGCACCTCGGAGGCGAC
>JAMFSV010000181.1 GCA_026225455.1 Burkholderiales bacterium
GCGAATGCCTGCTGGGTAGGTGTCATCGCTTGCCGGCCGACATCACATCGAGCCACACCGCCAGCACCAAAATACTGCATTTGACGATCATTTGCCAGAAGGCGTCGACATCGAGCATCGACATGCCGTTGTCGAGACTGGCCATCACCAGGGCGCCGATCAGCGCGCCATACACCGTGCCCGAGCCGCCGCGCATCGAGGTGCCGCCGATAAAGCAGGCGGCAATCGCATCGAGTTCGCCCATGGTGCCGGCCGAAGGCGACCCCGCCGCCAGGCGGGCGGTATTGACGATGCCGCCCAGGGCGCACATCAGCCCCATCAAACCGAAGATGGCCAGCTTGACCCGATTGACATTGACCCCCGAGAGCCGGGTGGCCTCCATATTCGAGCCCACCGCATAGATGCGCCGGCCGAATACCGTTTGCGTGGCAATAAAGGTGAAAATCCCGACCATCGCCAGCAGCAGCAATACCGGCACCGGGATTCCGCCATAGTCATTCAAGGTCGCGACAAAACCCAGCAGCAGCAAACCCAGGGCAATCATTTTGGCGATGTCTTGCCATTGCGGCGGCAATGCCAGTTGATAACGCACCCGGTCGCGCCGTTGCCGTACGGTAAGCAGGATCAAGGTGGCGAACAGCAGCAGCGCCAGCACGTCGCCCGCCAGGGGCGGCAGATAACCCTGGCCGATAAAGATCAGGGAATCGGATACCGGAGCGATGGTGGAACCGCCGGTAATGCCGAGCAGCACACCGCGAAACGCCAGCATGCCGCCCAAGCCGACGATAAAAGAGGGGATGCGTTGATAGGTCGACAAATAACCATTAAACAAACCGATCGCCACGCCAAGCAGCAGCACCAGGATCACGGTCAGGGCGATCGGCAAGTGATAGTTGAAGTCGAGAATCGCCGCGACACCGCCGACCAGCCCGAGCAGCGAGCCGACCGATAAATCGATCTCGCCGGCAATGATCACGAACACCATGCCGCAGGCGAGCAGACCGGTGATCGACATCTGCCGCAACAGATTGGACAGGTTGCGCGGCGTCAGAAAGGCGCCGTGTGTCAGGCTGGAAAAGAACAGCCAGATCGCAGCGATAGCCAACAATAAGGCGAGGATCTTGTAGCGCGAAAAAAATTGCGTCAAACGTTGAGCAGCCATGGCGGTCCTCAAAGCAAAACCATCAAACGGCGCGCGGGGGCGCCAAAGAGACGTAGGGGAATTTTTGTTACGCGGTGACGGGTGCGCATGTTTGAGCCTCCGGTTGTTTCAAGGCGGCGGCGAGCACTTGTTCCTGAGTCAGATCCCGGTTGACGAAGTCGCCGCGTAATTGGCCTTCGCCTATCACCAGCACCCGGTCGCTGACGCCGAGCACTTCGGACAATTCGGACGAGACCATAATGATCGAAATGCCGCGCTGAGCCAGTTCGAACATCAGTTTATAAATCTCGAACTTGGCCCCGACATCGACACCGCGCGTCGGCTCGTCGAGGATCAACACCTTGGGGTCCGGCAGCAGCATTTTGGTCAGCACGGCTTTTTGCTGATTGCCGCCCGACAAGCTGGAGATCAGCAAGGCCGGGCTGGCGGCTCGCACCGATAGACGTTTCATTTCGGTGTGGATAGTGTTTAATTCCGCCGAGGCATCGATGCGGCCCAAACGAGAAAATTGCGGCAGCACCGACAAAGTAATATTTTGTCCCACACCGAGTTGCGGCACGATGCCATGCCGCTTGCGATCTTCCGGCACCATGCTGATCCCGGCACGGATCGCATCCAGTGGAGACTTGATCTGCAGCGGGCGACCTTCGAGAAAAACACCGGCCGACGAAACCCCCGCATAGGCGCCGAAAATCGCCTGCATCAATTCGGTACGGCCGGCCCCGACCAGGCCGGCCACACCCAGTATCTCGCCGCGGCGCAGCGAGAACGAGATATTGTCGACGCGCTTGCGGCGCGGGTTGGTGACGTCGTAACAAGTGACGTTGCGGGCTTCGAAGATCACCTCGCCGATCGCATGGGGTTCATGCGGAAACAGGTCCTTGATTTCCCGGCCCACCATCATCGAGATGATGCGGTCGGTACTTAGCGAGCGCATAGGCTCGGTGGCCACATGGCGGCCGTCGCGGATCACGGTGATGGTGTCGCACACGGCTTCGACTTCATCGAGCTTGTGCGAAATATAGACGCAAGCCACACCTTTCTTTTTCAGGTCGCGCACGATATTCAGCAGCGTGTCGATTTCGGAACGGGTCAGCGATGAAGAAGGTTCATCGAGCAACAATAATTTGGCGCGTTTGTTGAGTGCCTTGGCAATCTCGATCAGTTGCTGATGGCCGCCGCCATAATTCATCACCGGTTGCGCGACGTTGATGCCCTGGATATTCAAGTCATGCAATAGTTGTTCGGCGCGCTGATACATGGCCGCGTAATTCATCCGTCCGCCGGGCAAGGTAATTTCATTACCCATGAAAATATTTTCCGCGACCGACAGTTGCGGCACCAGCATCAATTCCTGGTGGATGATGACGATGCCCGCACGCTCGGTATCGCGTACGCCCGTGGCCTTCAGTTCCTCGCCTTCCCAGAGGATTTTCCCGTCCCAACTGCCATGCGGATAGACCCCGGACAAGACTTTCATCAGGGTCGATTTGCCCGCGCCATTTTCTCCGCACAGGCCTACGCATTCGCCGGGCGAAACTTTCAGGCTGATGTTGTCCAGTGCCTTGACCCCGGAAAACGCCTTGCTGATACCCACCATTTCCAAC
>JAMFSV010000182.1 GCA_026225455.1 Burkholderiales bacterium
ATCGTCTGCAGCGCCGGCATTACCCGCGACGGCGCGTTTCCCGCGCTCAGCGAAGAAGACTGGGATAGTGTGATCGATACCAGCCTGCACGGTTTTTATAACGTGGTGCAGCCGTTGACCATGCCTTTGGTGCGAGCCCGGCAAGGTGGGCGGATCGTCACCATCGCGTCGGTTTCGGGGATCATGGGCAATCGCGGCCAGGTCAATTACAGCGCGGCCAAGGCCGGTTTGATCGGGGCCGGAAAGGCGTTGGCGGTGGAGTTGGCCAGCCGCAACATCACGGTCAATTGTGTGGCGCCGGGTTTGATTGAAACCGAGATGCTCGAGACCGTGCCGCTTGAACATGCATTGAATAATGTGCCGATGAAGCGCGTCGGCGCGCCCGCGGAAGTTGCCGCACTGGTCGGATTCCTGATGTCCGATGCCGCTTCCTATATCACTCGCCAGGTCATCGGCGTCAACGGTGGGATGATCTGAGATGAAACGTGTCGTGGTCACGGGAATGGGCGGCGTCACGGCATTGGGCGACCAATGGGACGTGATCGAGACGGCTTTGCGCGCCGGCCGGAATGCGGTGTGCCGCATGCCTGAATGGGATTTCTACGAGGCATTGCACACGCGTCTGGCCTGCCCGGTAACGGATTTTTCCAGTCCGGCGCATTATCCCCGCAAAAAGAGCCGCTCGATGGGCCGGGTGGCGCTGATGGCCGTGCGTGCCAGCGAACTGGCCCTGACCGACGCGGGTTTGATCGACGACCGCTCGATTGCGGATGGTCGCATGGGTGTCGCTTACGGTTCGTCGTCAGGTTCGATCGAACCGATCCGGGCTTTTGGCGTGATGCTCGAAACCGGATCGATGCAAGGCGTCACCTCCAATAGCTACATCCAGATGATGCCGCATACCACGGCGGTCAACGTCGGTCTCTTTTGGGATCTGCAAGGGCGTGTGATTCCCACTTCCAGTGCCTGTACTTCCGGTAGCCAGGCTATCGGTTATGCCTATGAAGCGATTGCCTGGGGCAAGCAATCGCTGATGCTGGCCGGAGGGGCGGAAGAGCTGTCGGTGCCCGGGGTGGCCGTGTTCGACACACTCTATGCCACCAGCACACGCAATGATGCACCGGCATTGACGCCATGCCCATTCGACCGCAACCGCGACGGATTGGTGGTCGGCGAGGGCGCTGGAACTTTGGTGCTGGAGGAATACGAACATGCCGTGGCGCGCGGCGCGACCATCCATGGCGAAATCGTCGGTTTCGCCACCAATTCCGATGGCGGCCATGTGACGCAACCGTGCGCCGAGACCATGGCGCGGGCCCTGCGTATGGCGTTGGCCGATGCCGGTTTGCCACCCGAGGCGATCGGCTATGTGAGTGCGCACGGAACCGCAACCGACCGCGGCGATATCGCTGAGAGCACCGCGGTGGCGCAGGTCTTCGGCAACCGCATGCCGATCAGTTCGATGAAAAGTTATCTGGGCCATACGCTGGGCGCATGCGGCGCGATTGAAGCGTGGTGGGTGTTGGAAATGATGAAGCGTAATTGGTTTGCGCCGACCCTGAATCTGAGCCAGGTCGATCCGGCCTGCGCGCCTCTGGACTATATTTTTGATGCGGGCAGGGCACTTGAAACCGAGTATGTGATGAGCAATAACTTCGCCTTTGGCGGCATCAACACCTCGCTGATTTTCAGGCGGATCTGAAGGTGGCGCGTACGCTCACACTTCGGCGTGTGGTGGTGACCGGCATGGGGCTTGTATCCTGTCTCGGCAATACCCTGGATGCGGTCTCCCAGGCTTTGCGGAACGGCCGCAGCGGTATCCGTCAAGTCGACGAATATGTGGCCTTGGGTCTGGGCAGCCGGATTGCCGGCGTGCCGAGCCTGGTGGGCGAGCCTGCGGTCGAACGCAAGCTGGCGCGCTTTATGGGCGACACCGCACTCTATGCGTATCATGCCGCGCGCCAGGCGCTGGCCGACGCGCAACTGGCGCATGGCGCGGTGACGTCCGAGCGCACCGGCGTGGTGATCGGTTCGGGCGTGAGCGGGCTGGCGGATGCGCAGCGGGTGATCGACACCTTGCGCCAACATGGCACCCAGCGGATTGCGCCCTACGCGGTGCCGCGTGCCATGAGCAGTACCGCCTCGGCGTGCGTCGCCACCGCCTTGGGTGTGCGGGGGGTCAGCTATTCGCCCTCGTCGGCCTGCACCACCTCGACCAATGCCATCGGCCAGGCGCTGGACTTGATTCAGTTCGGCCGACAAGACGTGGTGCTGGCGGGCGGGGCCGAAGAGTTGTATTGGGGCGCGACCATGATGTTCGACGTGATGGGCGCGCTCAGCAACGGCTTTAATGCCACCCCGACCCAGGCTTCGCGTCCCTATGATGTGGCGCGCGATGGGTTTGTGCTGGCCGCGGGCGGCGGCGTGCTGGTGCTGGAGTCGCTGGATCATGCCGTGGCGCGCGGCGCGCATATTTATGCCGAGCTGACCGGTTATGGCAGTTGCAGCGAAGGCGCCGACATGGTCGCGCCGACGGCTGCCGGCATGGCGCGGGCGATGCGGCTGGCGCTTGCGACGCACAGCGGCCACATCGATTATTTGAATACACATGCGCCGTCGACGCAACGTGGCGACCTTGAGGAATTGCTTGCTCTGCGCGAGGTGTTCGGGGCGCAGGTCCCTCCGTTTTCCTCGACCAAAGGGATGACGGGGCACGCCCTGGGCGCATGCGGTGTGCATGACGCGATCTATACCTTGCTGATGATGCGCGACAGTTTTATCGCGGCGGGCATCAACCTGGATACCCCGGATCCGCAATTGAGCGGGATGCCGATCGTCCAGCATAGCCGCGCGGCGGAACTGGATACCGTGATGTCGAATAATTTCGGTTTTGGCGGGACCTACGCCAGTTTGATTTTTCAGCGCTACCAGCCTTGA
>JAMFSV010000025.1 GCA_026225455.1 Burkholderiales bacterium
CGGCGGTAAACCCCGGGCAAAATACGTCCACCCGGCGAATTCCGGCCGCGCCCAATTCCGCCAAAGTCGGCGCGGTATAGGGCTGAAGCCACTGAGCCGGGCCAAAACGCGATTGGAAAGTCACCCGGCATTCAAGCGGAGTCAGCCCCAACGCCTGCGTCAACAAGGCACCGGTCTGCTGGCACTGGTCGTGATAGGGGTCGCCGAGATCCAGGGAGCGCTTGGGAATGCCGTGAAAACTCAACAGGATGCGCTCGCCCGCGGCGAAATCCGGAGTCCCGTGAGCGGCCCAATAACCGCGCACCTGTTCGGCCAGCGCCTGGATATAACCGGCATCGTCGTGATATTGCTTGATCAGCCGCAATTCGGGCTGATTGCGCATGCGTTTCAAGCTATCGAAGGTAGCATCGAAGACGGTGGCGGTGGTCGAGGCGGAATACTGGGGGTACATCGGCACCACCAAAATCTTGTCGACCCCGGCATGCTTGAATTGGTCCAACATCGAGGCGAGGCCCGGAGTGCCATAACGCATCGCGTAATCGACCACCACTTGATACCCGTTCGACAGCAGCAATTGCCGCAGTTGCGTGGTTTGCGCCTGGGTATAGACACGTAGCGGCGAACCTTCAGGGGTCCAGACCGCGGCATATTTTTTGGCCGAGGCCCGCGATCGGAACGGCAAGATAAACAAACGCAGGATCACCTGCCAGACCACAGCCGGAATTTCGACCACACGCGGGTCGGACAGGAATTGGGCGAGGTAGCGGCGCACGGCGGCGGGGGTCGGCGCATCGGGCGTACCGAGATTCACCAATAACACACCGACACGGGGCGCAGCGGAAACCTGCGGGGGTAATTCACGAGCAAAACGCATGGCGGCCTGGAACAGGAAGACTTGATGTTGTGAACTTAATGTTGTGAAAGCGCGTGCGACAGCAGCCGGGCGGTAATATCGACGATCGGGATCACGCGGTTATAGGCCATCCGGGTTGGGCCGATCACCCCCAAAGTACCGACAATCTGGCCGTCCACCTTATACGGGGCGGTCACTACGCTCATTTCTTCGATCGGCACCAGGGTCGATTCGCCGCCGATAAAGATCTGCACCCCTTGCGCATGACTGGACACGTCAAGCAATTGCAACAGGCTGGTTTTCTGGTCGAACACATCGAATAATTTACGCAGCCGCCCCATATTGGACGACAGGTCGGCAACTTCAAGCAAATTGCGTTCGCCCGAAATCAGCACCGTTTCACCGGTATCGGTGTCGTCCGTGCTGGCCACCACCGCGGCATGCATCAATTGCGTCATATCGCCGCGCAAGGCATTGATTTCGGCCAGCAGGCGCTTGCGCACATCATCGAAGGACAGCCCGGCGTAATGGGCATTGATATAGTTTGAGGCTTCGATCAGTTGCGACGAGCTGTATTCGCGCTGGGTTGCCATGATGCGGTTTTGCACGTCGCCTTCCGGCGTGACGATAATCAACAAGATGCGGCTTTCCGACAAACGCATGAATTCGATTTGCTTGAACACATGGCTGCGGCGCGGCGTCAGGACCACGCCGGCGAATTGCGACAGACTCGACAACACGCTGGCGGCAGCGGCCACCAGCTTTTGCGGTTCGCCCGGCTGCAATTGACGGGCCACGTTACGTTCGACCTGCTCCGCATCGAGCACCGGCTGTACCGTCAACATGGTGTCGACAAACAAACGGTAGCCGCGCGGCGTCGGAATCCGCCCCGCCGAGGTATGCGGGCTCGCCACCAAGCCCATCTCTTCGAGATCGGACATGACGTTGCGGATCGTCGCCGGGCTCAGTTCGAGACCGGAATATTTCGACAAAGTCCGCGAGCCGACAGGTTGACCTTCCGCGATATAGCGTTCGATCAGAGTCTTCAGCAGGGTCTGGGCACGAGGATCTAACATGCTAAGCCGGAGTAGTCGAAGTGATTCATAGCCTTGACAAACCAGGGTTGGCGCCGACTGTATGGGGCGCAATCAGGGAGCGCAGGCACTAGGGACCTATTCTACCGAGAAATCCGCGCCAAGCTGGTGTGGATTCGCGCAAGCATAGTCCGGCAACGGGTTAAGCCCGAATTTACCGCGTTTTGTACCTAAAATGCCAAAACCGGCCAAACGGCGGATGCACCGCCCGATCCCGGTGCATCAAACGTGCTAGCGATGATGCACGCCGGCGTCGCGTCCAGCCTCGCAGACTAAGTCTATCGGCCAATTTTTTTAAAAATCGCCGGAACCGGCCCGGATTAGGCGACGTGCGGATTCTTTAATCGGGCCAGCTATGGTGTAATGCGGAGCATGGAAACAGGCACTCACTTCAAAACGGTAGCGCTAATCGGCCGTTACAACACGCCGGGCGTGCGCGACCCGCTGCTCACGCTCGCCGCGTGTATCGCCAAGCGCGGCTTCGACGTGGTATTCGAGGCGGAAACCGCCTTGGGCATCGGCTCGACCGACTATCCGGCACTCACCCCGGTGGAAATCGGCGAACGCGCCGATGTTGCGGTGGTCCTGGGCGGCGACGGCACCATGCTCGGCATCGGCCGGCAGTTAGCGCCCTACAACACCCCGTTGATCGGGATCAACCACGGGCGGCTGGGCTTTATTACCGATATCCCGATCAGCGAAATGCAACATCTGGTACCGGCGATGCTGGCCGGCAGCTTCGAACGCGAAGAGCGTACCCTGCTCGAAGCGCGCATTGTCCGCGGCGGCCAACCCATTTATGCCGCGCTGGCCTTGAACGATGTAGTAGTCAACCGCAGCGGTTTTTCCGGCATGGTCGAACTGCGAGTCCGGGTCGACGGCCGCTTTATGTACAACCAGCGCTCGGACGGACTGATTGTCGCCACCCCCACCGGCTCAACCGCGTACGCACTGTCATCGCAGGGGCCTATACTGCATCCGCAAATGAAGGGATTTGTGTTGGTGCCGATCGCGCCGCATTCGCTGTCGAATCGGCCTATCGTGCTGCCTGAAGACTCCCATTGCAGCATCCAGGTGGTCAGCGGGCGCGATGTGAACGTCAATTTCGACATGCAGTCGTTCACCTCCGTCGAGCTGGGCGACACCATCGAGGTCCAGCGCTCGCGTTATACCGTGCCGTTCCTGCACCCGGTCGGCTATAGTTATTTCGCCACGCTGCGCAACAAGATGCATTGGAACGAACACCCGTCCCATGAGGACGACGCCCTCTGAATCGCACCGTCCAGGCGGCACGATCTCGGGGACCCGGCTGTGGCGTCGATACGCGACCCGTCATCCGCGCGGTTACGTCGTGGTTACCCGTCAACCCATTTCGGCCGCGAGCCTATTTCCGCAGAAGATGCTACGACACCTCTCGATTCGCGACTTCGTTATCGTCGCCGCACTGGATATCGAATTTGACGCCGGGTTCTCGGTGTTCTCGGGCGAAACAGGTGCCGGCAAGTCGATCCTCGTCGATGCGCTGGCGCTGACTTTAGGCGCACGCGCCGACGCCGGCGGCGTGGTGCGTACCGGTCAGCAACGCGCCGACATCACCGCCGAATTCGCCACCTCCGCCCAAACCGAACACTGGCTGGCCGAGCAAGCACTTGATGGCGGCGCAGCCGATCACGGCAGCGTGCTGCTGCGCCGCGCGATCGATGCCGGCGGCCGCTCGCGGGCGTTTATCAACGGCATGCCGGCGACCCTGACCCAATTGCGCGAGATCGGCGAAATGCTGGTCGATATTCACGGCCAGCACGCCCATCAGTTGCTGATGCGCGCCGATGCCCAACGCGATTTGTTCGACACCCATTCCGGCTTGAGTGCCACCTCAGCCGCTGTCGCACTTGCCTGGCGCGTCTGGCGCGAGGCGAGCGCCGCCACCCAGGCAGCGCACAGCCGCGAGCGCGAACTGCAACTTGAGCGTGAACGCCTGGCCTGGCAGTTATCCGAACTCGACAAACTCGCCCCGCAAGCCGGGGAATGGGAAGAGATCAATGCCGAGCACCGCCGCTTGTCGCATGCGGCGAGTTTGATCGACGGCGTGCAGGCTTCGCTGGATGTCTTGACCGAAACCGATGGCGCGGTGATCGAGCAAGTCTCGGCCGTGATCACCCGCCTGCGATCCTTGGCCGACATCGACCAGGGCCTCACCGATGTGCTGGCGGCATTGGAACCGGCGGAAATCCAGTTACAGGAAGCCGCGTATTCGCTGTCGCATTACGTGCAAAAACTCGATCTCGACCCGGCCCGTCTGAGTGCCGTCGAAGCCCGCCTGGACGCTCTGCATTCAACCGCACGCAAATTCCGCCTGCAAGCCGAGTCTTTACCCGCCGAACTTGAGGCGCGGCATCAACAACTCGCAGCCCTCGATGCTGCGACCGACCTGGCGGCGCTGCAAGCCGCCGAGCAACGTGCCCAGGCCGAATACCTGAAACTGGCGCAGCAATTGTCGATCGCCCGTCACGGCGCTGCCCGCGCCTTGGGCTGCGCGGTCACAATCGGCATGCAGGAATTGGCCATGGCAGGCGGCAGCTTTGAAGTGGCCTTGGTGCCGCTGGAAGCGGGCGGCGCGCATGGTCTGGAGCAAGTCGAATTTCGGGTTGCCGGACATGCAGGGGTACCTCTGCGCCCGCTCGCCAAAACTGCTTCGGGCGGTGAACTTGCCCGCATCAGCCTGGCCTTGTCGGTGATCGCCAGCACCGCCAGTCCGACTCCGACACTGATTTTCGACGAAGTGGACAGCGGTATCGGCGGCGGTGTGGCTGAAGTCGTCGGGCGTTTGCTGCAACAACTGGGCCATAACCGCCAGGTGTTATGCGTAACCCATTTGCCGCAAGTCGCGGCCCGCGGCGATCAACACTACCGGGTCGCCAAGGCCACCCAGGATGACGGACAGACCGTGTCCAGCGTCACCCCGCTGGATAAACCGAACCGTGTCGAGGAAGTGGCGCGGATGCTGGGTGGGTTGGCGATTACGGCAACCACACGCAAACATGCGAAGGAAATGTTGAACGCTTGATGTTGTGACGGGCAGCGTTATCGAATCATAGAAAAAGATCAACGCGGACATGGAAACGCCGCGCGAGCCGCTTGGCGATTTCTTTACTGATTGACCGCTTGCCATTGAGTATGTCGGAGATACGACTTTGCGGGGCACAGTCACTCAAACTATCTTGCTTGAGGCCGTGCTGCTCCATCAGGAAACGCAGGACTTCGCGCGGTGGTGCATCAGGAATGACGAAATGCTCATCTTCGTAGGCTTTCGCCTGATCCGCGAGATAGTCCAGCACATCCATCAGAGGATGATTTTCATTGTCGCCCACTTCATCAAGTAGAGCCTCAATTGTGGCGCGAGCCTGAGCATAATCCTCCTGGGTACGAACGGAGGTCACGCCCATGAGTTGCTTGAACGGAATCCATGCCTGGAGAATGGCTTTCGGGTCCGCTACTATTTTGACTGCGTATCCCATCATTTCCTTCGTTTCCAATCACCGCGATCATATTCTGAGTGGGTCAGTATCCCGCGAATGAATACCTTATGCCGGTTATAGTGGATCGAGGCAATCAACCGGTACTTATGGCCCCCAATATTAAACACCGTCAAACCGTCAACGTAATCGGCACTGGCAAACGTCGCTCTCAGGTGATTGAAATCAGCAAAAAACTCGCTTCCCATTGTGCGATACCAAGCCGCCAAAGGACCTTCAGCGTCTGGGTGTTTTGCCTAGAACTCAATGAGTACGGGCTTGGCGATCACATGCATAGGCTATTTTATACCTAAATGGTATATTTCTCAAATTGAGATCGGTATGGAAACGGAACTGCAGGCACTGAGACAGGAAATCCCCGAAGCGAAGGGAGTCATGTCAGCAATGTTGGGCTACAGCAGATCAATACGAATGCCTGGAGGGTTACAACACATAGGCTCTATATTTCGTTAATTGCAACATCCATAAAGCTATAGTGAGCCTCGGCTTGCCACCTGACTCACTCACCAAATCGGCCGCAGCAGTTGCCAAGCACAGCGCAACCACCGCGGCCTTTCCGGTACCGCCGACTACCCCCAAGCAATATCATCCATCACGGCAAAAAATTAATCGCAGCGGCCGGCTTAAATAAGACCTGTCTTAGCCTTGAGCAGGCTCGGGCTTGATCTTCAAGACAATACCGCAAAAGTCCGGCCCCATAACGCCAGCACCGCAGCCCGTTCCGCCGTCATGCTGGCCGGGTCGACGCGCGCCGCTTCGACTCCATCCAGGCGCATTTTATGTTGCAGCTTGCGGTATATGCGGTAGACATTGCCGACCTGTTCGGCTTGGTCGGCAGCAATCAGTCCCAATTGCGCCAGATCGCGCAACAAGCTGATATTGCCCGCATTGCGCAGCAAGGCCGGGTGCGTCGAGGCATGCAGCAAGATCAGGTATTGCACGGTGAATTCGATATCGACCATGCCGCCGCGATCATGCTTTAAATCGAACAAAGCGCTGCGATTCGGATGGCCTTCGGCCACCCGGGTACGCATCGCGATAATTTCGGCCGCCAGCGATGCCGCGTCGCGCGGCAAGGCCAGCACCCGGGTGCGGATCGCCTCAAACGCGGTGCCGATGGCCGGATCGCCCGCGCTATAGCGAGCTCGCGATAAGGCCTGGTGTTCCCAGACCCAGGCGGTGTTGGCGCCATCGCCTTCACGCAATTGGTAGGCACGAAACGCATCGAGCGAGGTGACCATCAGGCCCGAGGCGCCGTTGGGCCGCAAGCGCAGATCGATATCGAACAAGGTGCCGGCGCCGGTGGCGGTGGTAAGCCACATCACCAGACGGCGCGCAAAGTTCGCATAGATTTCCGCTGCGTCCTCGGCGTCGTCATATAAGAAGATGATGTCCAGATCGGAGGCGTAACCGAGTTCTTTGCCGCCCAATTTACCGTAAGCAATCACGGCAAATTGCGGCACCTCGCGATGCCGGCGCGGCAAGGTTTTCCATACCGCTTCCAGCGTCACATCGAGCACCGCGTCGGCCAGCTCGGAGAGGCGGTCGCTGATCACTTCAACCGTCAAATGTCCGGCCAGGTCCAGTAATAGAATGCGAAAAACCTCGGCGTGATGCGCGTGGCGCAGCAGATCCATTTGCTGCTCGACCCCGTCGGCCGCGGCAATTCGTTTGCGCAGCAGGAGTTTGAAGGCATCCCAGTCGAATGGAGTGGCGAGCGCTTCGTCGTCAAGCAGTTCGTCGAGCAATTGCGGATGGCTGTTCAGATAACCGGCGGCCCAGCGCGAACCGCCCAACACCTCCAGCACCCGCTCCAGGGCGGCAGGATATTCGGACAACAACGCCAGGTAAGCACCGCGCCGGCTGATCGCTTCGAGCAAGTCGAGAAACCGCGTCAGCATCGCATCGGGCTTAAGCGGCAACACCCCCGTGCCGGGCTGACCGCAGCGCGAGGCGCTCAGCAGAGCGCGCTGCACCAAGGCGTTAAAACGTTGTTTGCTGATGGCGGGCAAGCCTTGATAGCGGCTGGACATGCGCGTCGCGCGCAGGCGCTCGCGCAACGCGACCGGGTCGGCGATACCCAGTTGCGTGAGTTGTGCATCAAGCCGGGCATTAAACTCATCGCGCGCCTCGTCGGCATCGTGATGGTCACGCTCATCGCGCTCAAGATCGCTGCCGGCGGCGGTGTCGGAGGGTGGACCATCCGCATCGGCCAATGCATCGCACCAGATCCAGCTCAGGTCCTCAAGTTCGACGCCATTCGTTTCGACGGCCGAGGCCGATTCGATTTTATCGGCGAAAATCTGATCGAACTCCTGTTCGACACAGGCCCGATGCCGGTCGAGCACGCTTTGAAACGCGGCGTAATCGGCAAAGCCCAGCGAACGGGCCAAGCTCGCCCGCACCTGCGGATCGACCGGTAAGGCATGAGTCTGCGCGTCATCGATATATTGCAGACGATGTTCGACCTGGCGCAAAAACCGGTAGGCCTGTGCCAATTGTTCGCACACCGATTGCGCCAGCAAGCCGCGTGAGGCGGCCAGTTGCAGCACTTGCAAGGTGGGCCGAATGCGAAACGCCGCGTCCTGGCCGCCGCGGATCAACTGGAACACTTGCGCACTAAACTCGATTTCACGGATTCCGCCGCGACCGAGCTTCACGTCGTCGGCTTTTTCCGGCCGCATCAGCGCCCGCCGCGCAGCTTCCTGCCGGATCTGCTGGTGCAGCGAACGAATCGCCCCGATCACGCCATAATCGAGGTAACGGCGATAGACAAAGGGCTTGACCCGCGCCTCAAGCTGAGCCGCCAGCCTGAGTGCGGCGGGACTGTCCAGCTCCGACACCAGCCGGCCTTTGATCCAGGCATAACGTTCCCACTCGCGCCCTTGCACATAGAAATATTCTTCCAGCATGCCGATGCTGCAGACCAGCGGCCCGGAGTCGCCGTTCGGCCGCAAACGCATATCCACCCGGAACACATACCCGTCGGCGGTGATCTCAGCCAAAGCACCGATCAGGCGGCGCCCCAGCCGCGAAAAATATTCCTGGTTCGAAATCGCCGCACGCAACCCGCCCGCCGTCTCGCCATCGTCCTCATAGACCAGGATCAGGTCGATATCGGAAGAGACATTCAGCTCGCGCCCGCCCAGCTTACCCATGCCCACCACGCCCAGCGTCGCCCGCAGCGCCGGTGTGCCGTCGTCGGGCTGAACTTGCGGCGCACCGAACAGGGCTTCGAGTTCCGCCGACAGAGGCGCTAGTGCGCGTTGTATGGACAGTTCGGCCAGGTCGCTCATCGCCGCCGTGACTTCGGCGACATCGGCCGCGCCCCGCAGGTCGCGCTCCATCAGCGTGCAAAAAACTTCGATGCGCAACTGCCGCAAGGCCCGGCGCAAATCGTCCTCCGGCATGGCCGGCGCATCCTGCGGCAGCCCCAATTCGGCCAGGCGGCGTGCCATCCAGTCACGCGTTACGGGCGCCGCCGCCAGTTGCACGATGCCGGCCTGCAACTCCGGACGAGCCTGGAACTGGCGGCTCGCGTAACGTGAATAGGCGGAACTCAAAGCAGCGATATCGGTCATTTAAGCTAGTTCTATTTAAGCGGCGGAGAAATCGAGGTGCGCGGATCGATCGGGCGACACCCGTCGAGGCACGATAAAAATGCCGCCGGGACAGCCCCGGCGGCTAAAATCCGGCCTTGCCTGAAAGGTAAATATAGCCTCGCCGGCATCCTCCTTCAATTAGGTCATTTAGATATACCGCCAAGCTGGAGTCCGTCCATACTGCAAGCAATCTGGTTCGACCCCATCAGAGTACCATTTGGCGCAATCACGGCCTGTGTTACATTCGCTTGTCCCGTAAGCAAACTAATACCGTCCGCAAAAGCCATGCAGCATGCCTGATCGACTGGACCCGTCGGACCCGGCCGAGATTCGCCACGAGCATCCGGAGCGGAATGACCTGATTAAATCGGGCTCTGAAACATCCTCTGAGAACGTATCTCAGGTGCTGTGGCGCGTCTTCAGTATGCGGTTTCTGCGCGGTGCGCTCACCGCGGTGATTGTGCTCGCGCTGATATTGTATTTCGGCGTGGCGGCTACCGCGCTGGCACTGCGCTTCGTGGTGATGCCGCGCATCGATTCGTTCCGGCCCAACATCGAGGCCGCAGCATCCGAGGCGCTGGGGGCCCAAGTATCGATTGTCGCGCTCTCGGCACATTGGCAAGGTTTGTCGCCCGACATCGAAATCTTCGGCCTGACCGTGCGCAATACCCACGGCACAGTCGCGCTGTCGGTGCCGCATGCCAGTGCCGTCGCTGCCTGGCGCTCATTGGTGCGCTTCAAACCCCTGCTGACCAGTCTGCAAATCGAACATCCCGATGTGCTGGCGATCCGTCATGCCGACGGCACTTTCGAAATAGCGGGGGTGCCGCTCAAAATCGGCGGCGGCAATAAAAATCAGTTGGCGCATTGGCTGTTCACCCAAGATGTCATCGTTCTGCGCGGCGGGACCTTGCACTGGCAGGACGAAACCCGCTCGGCACCCAATCTCACGGTGCACAACATCAAGCTGGCGGTATTCAATTTTGGCCATGCACATCGAGTCGGGATACAAGCCGACGGAGACGGTATGGTGCTGCGCGGCCCGCTGGACTTCCGCGCCAATTTCCGCAACGGTGTGCTGGCCGACCCCGGCGCGGCCGATGGTTGGCTCGGACGCGCCTACCTGAAAACCGGCGCGCTCGATCTGCCCAGCCTGAGCAATTACCTCAACTTGCCGATCGAAGCCGTGCAAGGACAAGTCAGCGGATCGGCCACTTTCGCCTTTGCGCAGATGAAACTCACCTCGGTGCAAGGCGAGCTGTCCGGCAATTCGCTGTTGCTGCGCGCCAATCCCCAATTGCCGCTGATCGATTCGCCCTCGGCGTCGCTGCACTTCGATTTGCGGCACAACGACAATGTCTATCAATTGGGAGTGCGCAATCTGTCGATGACACTCGCCGATGAAACCCCGCTGTCGGACGGCACGCCGGTCGACCGCCTGCTGACGGTGAACCAGTTCGATGCGGTGTATAAAAACCCGATTACCGGCCATGGACAAATCTTCAGTATCAAAGGCGATTTGGCCGATGTCGGTTTGCTGGCCAGCTTGTCGCGCAAATTACCGTTGCCGCGCAGCTTGATCGATCAACTGACCACCTTCGACCCACGCGGTGTGATTCGCAATTACACGGTTGCCTGGGAGCGTGCGGCGCCGTCCGCCGGGGCCCCCTCCAGTGCCGCAGTTGCCGGCGATAGCGAAGCGAACGGCAATGCGCCGGTGATCCATTTTCAACTCAAGGCGGCACTGGACAACCTCAGCATTGCACCGCAAATGCCGCCCGCGGGCTTGACCTCACAAGGCCACAAACGTGTCGGACTGCCGGGTTTTGACAATCTGAGCGGGGTCCTCGAAACCACCGAAAAAAAGGGTACGCTGACCCTGGACTCACACCACTCGGCAGTCACTATCCCGGGTCTGCTGGACGCGCCGCAAATCGATTTCGATGCACTGAGCGGCCATATCAATTGGGTGATCGGGCAAAATTCGGGGCATAGCTCGGGGCAAAACGGCACGCAACGCACGATTGCCGTTCACGTCGCCGACCTGGCGCTGGACAATGCCGATCTCTCGGCCACCACGCAAGTCGACTACGCCAACGACGGCACCGGGTGCGGCACGCTGGACCTGCTCTCGCACATCGATCAGATGAATCTCACGGCGGTAGCGCGTTACCTGCCCAGCAGCCTGAATCAGGATTTGCGGGATTATCTCGGTCATGCACTGCGCAGTGGCACGGCGCATGACGCCACGATCCAAGTACAAGGTAAGCTGGAAGATTTCCCCTTCTCGCGCAAAGATAAGCCGGGCATCTTTCATATCGTCGCGCCTTTCATCGACGGCAGCTTCGACCCCACACCAGTGCCGGCGGTACTCATGGGCAACGGTCGCGCTCAGCAATGGCCACCGCTGGAGCAAATCAGCGGGACATTCGAATTGAACCGCGAAAAGCTCGACGTGACGGTAGCCGATGCGCGCTATAAAAACGTGATGCTGACCAACGTGCGCGCCCACATCGACGATCTGTCCACGCCGAATAATCCGCTGATTGTGGCGGGCGGCGGCGAAGGACCGGTAGGCGATCTACTCGCTTACATCGATGCCAGCCCGGTCTCGTTCTGGACCGGCCATATCGTTGACAAGTTGAATGGACGCGGCCCCGCCGCCTTGGCCCTCAGGCTTGAATTGCCACGGGAAAAAGGCGGCCAGACGCACGTGAGCGGCACCGTCGGTTTGCGCGGCGATACCCTGAACTACCCAGTGGGACCTGCTCTTAGCCAGACCACCGGGCAACTCCAGTTCACCGAACATAGTTTGACGCTGCAACGCATCACCGGTCAGTTCCTCGGCGACACCCTCAATGCCCAGGGCGGCATCAATCCGGACGGCACGATTGCCGCCACCGTCTCCGGCCGTCTCAATGCGGCAGTATTGCGTGGTGAACTGAGCCAGGACACGCTGGGCCGGCTCGCGGGCAAATTGTCCGGCACGGCCGCCTATTCGGTGAGTTTTCGCGCCGCCCACCCGGGCCTGCCCGAAATCACCGGCAACGCCGACTTGAGCGGGCTGGCCATCGACCTGCCCGCGCCGCTGGGCAAAGCGCAGGGTGCGGAAATGCCCTTGCGCTTCGAAATCCGTCCCCAGGGAATGGACAACAACCCGGGCGCCATGGGTGCCGAAGCGACCAACACCACCCACGTCAAAGGCACTTTTATCCCGCTGCCGGTCAAACCTCCGCTGACCCAAATCGAAGCGCAGATTGGGCCGGTGTCGCTGGCCTATCTAGTGCACGCCGGGGACAATGCCGACATGCGGCCCAGCGAGCCCGCCACCTGGGCCGCGCCCGTGGTGGTAAAAGGCGCGATCGGGATCAATCGGCCGGCGGTGATGCCCGCCCACGGTGTCATTGCGGCGGTCACCTTGAATACACTCGACCTCGACGCATGGCGCACGGCGCTGGCGCAATTGTTTCCGGCAGCGCCCGCGGTTCCACTGGCCAAAACCGCCGGCAGCGATACGGTTAATAGCACCGCCGCTGGCCCGACCGGTAGTCCAGCCAGCGGCCCGGGGAATACCATGGCGGATTTTTTGCCGACCCAGCTTAAAGCCCATATAAGCAGCCTGGATCTGCTCGCCCGCACTTGGGACAATGTCAACCTGGAAGGTTCGCATCTGAGCGACGCATGGCAGGCGGAAATAAGCTCGGACCAGCTCGCCGGCCGTCTCGCCTGGCACCCGCAAAGTACGCTGAGTGCCGCGGGCGCATTCGAAGCGCACCTGTCCAAACTGGTGATTCCACCGCAGCATGAAGGCACGCCGTTGATGCAAACCCTGCGCACCCAACCGCATCTGTTGCCGGCGGTCGATGTGGTGATCGACGATTTCACCGCCTCCAATCATGCAATCGGCAAATTCGAATTGCAGGCCCGCAATCTGCAACGCGATGGGGTCCCGGTGTGGCAAATCGACCAGCTCAAAATCAGCAATCCGGCCGCCAAGCTCAGCGCCACCGGCAACTGGCGGCTGGCGGCTGGCGAGCCGGCCCCGGATGCACCCGGCACGCCGGATCCGGGGAGCCGCCCCAGCGCAGCACAAGCGACCGCGACCGATCCGCGACGCACCGAACTCGATTTCAAACTCGATATCAGCGACGGCGGCGCCCTGCTCAACCGGCTCGGTTTACCGCGCACACTGAAAGATGGCAAAGGCCTGCTGGCCGGTCACATCGACTGGCGCGGCAGCCCGGACACCATCGATGCGCCGACGCTGGCCGGCAATTTGTCGCTGGACTTGCGTCATGGTCAGATCCTCAAGGTCGACCCAGGTATCGGCAAACTGCTGGGAGTGCTCAGCCTGCAAAGCCTGGTGCGCTTTATTACCTTCGACTTCCGCGGCGTGGTGGGCAGCGGGCTCGCGTTCGACTCGATCACCGCCAGCAGCAAAATCGCGCAAGGCGTGGCGCGCAGCGACGATTTCAAGATCAATAGTTCGGTCGCCCACGTTGCGATCCAAGGCAGTGCCGACATTCCGCACGAAACCCAAAACCTCGAGGTCACGGTTGTGCCGACCTTGAGCGCCAGTTCGGCCGCGCTGGCGGCGACCGTGGTCAACCCATTACTGGGTTTGAGCACCTTCGTGGCCCAGTTGGTCTTGTCGGATTCGCTGTCGAAAGCGCTGGCCGTGGAGTATTCGGTCACAGGCTCCTGGGCCGCGCCCGAGATTCGCCAGATCAAAGGCAAAGACAGCAAAACGCCGTTTACCAATCCGGCACGTTCCGCCGCCCCCTCAGGTCCGGTCGCCGCAGCAGGGCAATAAATCATCGCTGAGCGACGCTGCGCGGCCTGAGTTACCGGGCCTGGCAGTGGTTGCCGCCCAGCCAGGCAACGGGCCGCCCAAGCTTCATGCAGTTTGCACCACTCTTTGCAACTCGCTCACATTGGGTCGAGTTCGGTATGCCAGCGCTGCGCCATAAATTCGATAAAACAACTTACCCGGGCGGACAACGCGGTGTCGCGGTAATACACCGCGCTGATCGTCTGCCGATGCTCGCTCAGCAGGGCCGGCAGGACACATTTGAGCCGCCCGGCGCGGATATCGCCGTCGCTCATAAACGCCGATAACGCAACGATACCGAGCCCAGCCAAGGCCAGGTGGCGCAAGGTTTCGCCACTGGAGGCAGCGAGGTCGGGGACGATTTTCAGGCGCTCGGCGCCGGCCAGGCGCAAAGGCCAGTGATTCAATACTTCAGGATCGGTAAAACCGAGTAGCCGATGCTGCGCCAAGGCCGCGACATCCTGCGGCTCGCCGTGGGCCGCCAGGTAAGCGGGGCTCGCCAGCAAGCGCACTTGGCTAGTGCCCAGGACCCGCGCGTGCAAGCTTGAGTCGGCCAGGGTACCGATACGCAAGGCAATGTCGGTGCGCTGCTCCAGCAGGTCGACATTGCGCTCATGACTGGTCAATTCCAAGCGGATGTCCGGGTACAAACGGGTGAATTCGGCCATCAGCGGCACCACGCAGTGCAGCATGAAAGGCGAGGCGGCATCGACCCGCAGCCGCCCGGCCAGTTTGTTGCGCCGCACCGCCAGGGTTTCCTCGGCCTGCGCCATGGCGCGCAGGATAGTCCGGGCGCCGTCGAGAAACAACGCCCCATCCTCGGTCAAGCTCAGCCGCCGCGTGGTCCGTTGCAGCAATGTAGCCGCCAGCCTCTGCTCCAAACGGCTCAAGGCGCGGCTAACGCCGGAGGTGGTTTGCCCTAATTGTTCGGCCGCCGCAGTGATCGAACCGCTGTCGACCACGGTCACAAAAGCCAGCAATTCATCGGTGGAAAAGGTCATTAGCAGCGCATTTGTTGATTTTTAATCAAGTATGTTTTGAGATTAACACGGTTTTTGCCTTGAATTAAATCCGGAGAATGACTGCATCGAGATCCCAACAGGAGCAGGACGATGAATATATTTGTTACGGGTGCAGCAGGTTTTATCGGCGGTTCCGTCGCCGTGGGCATGGTCCGCGCCGGACACCAAGTCAGCGGCCTGGTGCGCCATGCCGGGCAGGCCGACGCATTGGCCGAGCTGGGCATTACGCCGGTGCTCGGCGACCTGGATCAAGCCGACCTGCTGATCGAGCAGGCACGCGGAGCCGACGCTGTGATCAATGCCGCGAGCAGCGACCATGCGGGCGCCGTTGACGCTCTCATCGAAGGGTTGCGCGATTCGGGCAAAGTGCTGCTGCATACCAGCGGCTCCAGCATCGTCGGCGACGCCTCGGGGGGCCTGGCCAGCGACAAAGTCTATGACGAAGACACGCTGCCGACGCCGACAGCAGATAAAGCCGCGCGAGTCGCCATCGACCAACAGGTGCTGGCGGCAGCGCAACTCGGCATCCGCACCGCCGTGCTGTGCAATACGCTGATCTACGGCACTGGGCTGGCACTGTCGCGCGACAGCGTGCAACTGCCGCGCTTGATCCACCAGGCACACCAGAGCGGCGTGGTACGCCACGTCGGTCCCGGTCTCAATATCTGGTCGACCGTGCATATCGAAGACGTGGTCCAGCTCTATCGCCTGGCGCTGGAAAAAAGCCCGGCCGGCACCTTCTATTTTGTCGAAAATGGCGAAGCGTCGTTTCGCGACATGAGCGCGGCGATCGCCACCGCGCTCAAGCTGGGACCGGCACAGGATTGGCCGCTGCAGGATGCGATCGCCGCCTGGGGCTATGAAATGGCCTCCTACGCTTTGGGCTCGAATAGCCGGGTACGCGGCACGCGCGCCCGCACGCTGCTGGGCTGGTCGCCCCGACATGCGTCGGTGCTCGACTGGATCGCGACCGAAGTACGTTAAATGTGGGCCGCCCATTCAGTGCACCGAGTACGCCCACAGTTAAACCCATGGGCGTCGGGCGGACTCTCCTGCAAGCGCGTTACACTCACGTTAAGCCCACCCTTGAGCGTGACCATCCGCCCCCATGAACTCCTCTGCCGCCACCGTGTCCGCTGCTTTATCAGCTTCACTGCCCGCTTCATTGTCCACCTCGCTGCCGCCCGCGCCCGTCAAAGTCGCAGCCTTGCAAATGGTCAGCGTCCCTGACGTGCAGGCCAACCTGGCCCAGGCCGGCGAGTTGATTGCCCAAGCCGCGGCCGACGGCGCGCAGATGGTGCTGCTGCCTGAATATTTTTGCTTTATGGGTTTCAAGGACACCGATAAGGTTGCGCTGCGGGAAACCCCAGGCGACGGTCCGATCCAGTCATTTTTATCGCACGCGGCGCAAACTCATGGCGTGTGGGTAGTGGGCGGCACCTTGCCGCTGGTAGCCCCCGAAGCCGGACGCGTGCTGAATACCACCTTGGTGTTCGACCCGCACGGCGTGCAAGTCGCGCGCTACGACAAAATCCACCTGTTCAGTTTTTCCAAAGGCCAGGATCAATTCGACGAAGCGCGCACTATCCGGCCCGGCGACCAGCCCCCCTGCAGCTTTGTCTCACCGGCCGGCCGCGTGGGTTTGTCGATCTGCTACGACCTGCGTTTTCCCGAACTGTATCGCGCCCTGGGCGACTGCGCGCTGATGCTGGTGCCCGCCGCCTTTACTTACACCACCGGCCGCGCCCATTGGGAATTGCTGCTGCGCGCACGCGCCGTGGAAAACCAGTGTTATGTCCTGGCAGCCGCCCAAGGCGGAACCCACCCGACCGGACGTAGAACCTGGGGTCATAGCATGTTGATCGACCCGTGGGGCGAGATCGTCGCCGAACTCGACGAGGGCCCCGGCGTGGTGCTGGGCGAACTCGATCCGCAACGGATTATCGAGGTCAGAGCCAGCCTCCCGGCCCTGCGGCATCGTGTTCTGCTCTAGACCGCAGTGAATTCAAACGCCCGGCGCATACCGCGACACCTTGTACAATCGTTATCCGGCGGCATATAGACGGTAATCCAGGCACGCCGGGCAAGGCTCGCCCGCGTAAGCAAGCACGGCATTTTCCGGCTCCCAAGCCGTAAAGCGCCGATTGGTGTAACTTATAGGGTATTAGGTATAAAACAGGGCAAGCGATCCTCTTGCCGTGTCACCCCATCACGCCGAACTCACTCAAAAATCGTACGCATGAATATTATCGAACCGGGTATCCGCAATCTGGCAACCGCCAAAGAGCTCCTGCTAACGCCTTATGGACTGGACGAGGCAATACTGACGCGTGTACTCGCCGATATATTTACCCATCGGGTCGACTACGCCGATCTGTATTTCCAGACCACCCGCAGCGAGGCCTGGAGCCTGGAAGAAGGCATCGTCAAATCGGGCAGCTTCAGTATCGACCAAGGTGTCGGCGTGCGCGCCATCGCCGGCGATCGGACCGCCTTTGCTTATTCGGACGATCTTTCGGCAGAAGCCATCCAGCAGGCAGCCGCCGCGACCCGCGCGATTGCCAAAGCCGGCGGCGGGCGGCAACGGATCAAGGTGGCCAGCTCCCTGAAAGGCTCATTCGGGCGCGATCTTTATCTGCCATCCGACCCCTTGCAATCGCTGGACGCCACGGCCAAGGTGAAACTGCTGGAGCGCATCGAAAAGATGGCGCGCAGCCGCGACCCCCGCATCACACAAGTGATGGCAGGCCTGGCCGGCGACTATGACGTGGTACTGGTGGCACGCAGCGACGGCGTGCTGGCGGCCGATATCCGGCCGCTGGTGCGGGTTTCCGTGACGGTGATTGCGGAACAAAACGGCCGCCGCGAAATCGGCAGCGCCGGCGGCGGCGGTCGCTACGACTACAACTATTTCACCGACGCGCGCTTGTCGTCGTTTGTCGACGAAGCGGTGCGTTCAGCCTTGGTCAATCTCGACGCACGCCCGGCACCGGCCGGCGCGATGACGGTGGTACTCGGACCGGGCTGGCCCGGGATCCTGCTGCACGAAGCCATCGGCCACGGCCTGGAAGGCGATTTCAACCGCAAAGGTTCGTCCGCGTTTGCCGGGCAAATCGGCGAGCGGGTGGCCGCCAAAGGCGTCACCGTGGTCGACGACGGCACGCTGCCGAATCGGCGCGGCTCGCTCAATATCGACGACGAGGGCAATCCCACGCAGTGCACCACCTTGATCGAGGACGGCATCCTGAAGGGTTATATCCAGGACACGCTCAACGCGCGCCTGATGAAAATGCCGGTTACCGGCAATGCGCGCCGCGAATCCTACGCCGCCCTGCCGATGCCGCGCATGACCAACACCTATATGCTGAACGGCGAGCGCGACCCGCAAGAAATTATCGAGTCGGTCAAACACGGTTTATATGCGGTTAATTTCGGTGGCGGCCAGGTCGACATCACCAACGGCAAATTTGTGTTCTCGGCTTCCGAGGCTTATATGATCGAAGACGGCAAGATCACCTACCCGGTGAAAGGCGCCACTTTGATCGGCAGCGGCCCGGAATCGCTGAAAGACGTCAGCATGATCGGCAACGATATGGCGCTGGACACCGGTATCGGCGTTTGCGGCAAAGAGGGCCAGAGTGTGCCGGTAGGCGTAGGCCAACCGACTTTGCGCATCGACCGGATGACGGTAGGCGGAACCGCTTAAAAACTGAAAAAGCAGCATGGAATGCACGTTTCGCGCCAAAAAACAGCTAAACGTGCATTTTCTCCGCATTTTATATCCCAAGAGCTTGTCAGCTTCGCTGGCACGCGTTATAAAGCAATACTGAATTCATAGCCCGGATCGCCTTGCCATGTTTGCCTCCTCCTTCTGGTTTTATTTTTATAGCTATCTCGAACCGCTGGCGGAAGGAGAGGATCGGTAACGGTCCTAAAAAGATCCCAAAAAACCGCCAGCCACCCTGGCGGTTTTTTTATTGCTTTTTTCGGCGTAGCGCATGGGCCCAACCTCTAGCGCCCGCCAAACCGACAAACAGATTAGCGACATCCCTTTTGGAGCTTTAAATGCCACCGCATAACACCGACGACGTTCGCATCCGTGAATTAAAAGAACTCGTTCCGCCCGCGCACCTGATCCGCGAATTCCCTTGCGAAGAAGACGTGTCCGAATTGATCTACTCTTCACGCCGGGCCATGCACCGTATTTTGCACGGCATGGACGATCGTTTGATCGTGATCATCGGGCCGTGCTCGATCCACGATCCGCAAGCCGCGCTGGAATATGCCGCCAAATTGGTGGAGCAGCGCAAGCACTTTGCCGGCGAGCTGGAAGTGGTGATGCGGGTGTACTTTGAAAAACCGCGCACCACGGTAGGCTGGAAGGGCTTGATCAACGATCCGCATATGGACAACAGCTTCAAGATCAACGACGGCCTGCGCATGGCGCGCGAGCTGCTGTTCAAGATCAACACGCTGGGCTTGCCGGCCGGCACCGAATACCTGGACGTGATCAGCCCGCAATATATCGCCGACCTGGTGTCATGGGGTGCCATCGGCGCACGCACCACGGAGTCGCAGGTGCACCGCGAATTGGCTTCAGGACTGTCCTGTCCGATCGGCTTCAAAAACGGTACCGACGGTAATGTGAAAATTGCCGTCGATGCGATCAAAGCCGCATCGCAGCCCCACCATTTCCTGTCGGTGACGAAAGGCGGACACTCGGCCATCGTCTCGACCTCGGGCAATGAGGACTGCCATATTATTTTGCGCGGCGGGAAACAGCCCAACTATGATGCGGCCAGTGTCGACGCGGCTTGCGCCGACATCAGCCGCGCCGGTCTTGCGGCCCGGCTGATGATCGATGCCAGTCATGCCAACAGCCAGAAGAACCCGGAAAACCAGATCCCGGTCTGTGCCGATATCGCGCGCCAGATTGCGGCAGGCGACGAACGCATTATCGGCGCCATGGTCGAATCGCATCTGGTGGCGGGCCGCCAGGACCTGGTGCCCGGCGAACCGCTGGTCTACGGTCAAAGCATTACGGACGGCTGCATTTCATGGGATGCCAGCCTGGGCGTGCTGGAAACCTTGGCCGCGGCAGTCAAGCAACGCCGCCTGGCACGCGGCAGCGGTAATTAATACCGCGCATGGGCCGTCCCGGGACGGCCCATGCCGCAGCTACGCCCGGGTGTTGTGCCATAAAACATCGGTGCCGCCCGCGGCGCGGTTCAACACGCGCGACAGCACAAATAACAAATCGGACAAACGATTCACATAGCGGCCTGGCGCCGCATTGAGCGTTTCCTCGCGCCCAAGCGCCACCATGGTGCGCTCGGCACGCCGGCATACGGTACGGCACACGTGGGCCAGTGCCGCCGCGCGCGCGCCGCCCGGCAAAATAAACTCTTTGAGCGGCGGCAGGGTCGCATTGTATTCGGCCAGCCAACGATCCAGTTGGGCGATCTGCGCTTCGCCTATCATGCTGTGTCCGGGGATGCACAACTCGCCGCCCAGATCGAACAAGTCGTGCTGAATCGCGGTCAAGGCCGCGTGCACCTCGGGCGGCAGCGGCTCGGCAAGCAACACGCCCAGATGCGAATTCAGTTCATCGACGTCGCCGATGGCCGCGATCCGCAGCGCATCCTTACCGACTCGCCGGCCGTCACCCAAGCCGGTGCTGCCGTCGTCACCCGTGCGGGTGGTGATCTTGCTTAATCGATTGCCCATACCAATCCTGTAACGCGTGAGTGTTTTGCGCTGCGGCAAAGTGCCCCGCAGCGCCGGCAGGCAGTGGCGCAGATGGGCCGCAATCCAGCCGGGGCGGGCCTCTATTATAGGTTCCACGGCACCTTGCGAACGGCGGTAGAATGGGATCATCCCATTTATAAAAACCGGCTGACCTGGTACACCGGAGATTACGGTGCGGTCCAGCCGGACCTGTGACCTCGAAAGGGGTGCTGGAGACACGCTTGAACCATCCCGTTCCACCGTCGGCTATCGGAAACCCGCAAGGAAGCTCACCTGGCACCGCGCAGGCCGCGCCGCGCGTGGCGCGCGTGACGTTTCCCCCCGCCCTGCTGCTGGCACTGCAAACGGCCTTCGGCACACGGGTTTCAATCGCCGCGGCGGTGCGCGAACATCATGGCCGGGACGAATCCCCTTTCGACCCGCAATTGCCTGACGCGGTGGTGTTCGCGCTCAGCGCGGCGGACGTGATCACGGTAGTGCAGCTTTGCGCGCAATATCGCGTGCCGGTGATTCCCTACGGCAGCGGCTCGTCGCTGGAAGGACATTTGCTGGCGATACGCGGCGGGGTTTCGCTCGACGTTTCGGGGATGAACCGGGTGCTGGCGATCAATGCCGAAGACCTGACCGCCACCGTCGAGCCCGGCCTCACGCGTAAAGCGCTCAACGAAGCACTGCGCGACACCGGGCTGTTCTTCCCGATCGACCCCGGCGCCGATGCCAGCATCGGCGGCATGGCGGCCACCCGCGCCTCGGGCACCAACGCCGTGCGCTACGGCACCATGCGCGAGAACGTGCTGGCTTTGGGGGTGGTGCTGGCCGACGGCCGCCTGATCAAAACCGGGACCCGCGCGCGCAAGTCGTCCGCGGGTTACGACCTGACCCGCCTGATGGTCGGTTCCGAAGGCACACTGGGTGTGATTACCGAAGTGACGGTGCGGCTCTACCCGCAACCGGAAGCGGTATCGGCCGCGGTCTGCGCCTTCCCCTCGATGGGCGACGCGGTGCAAGCGGTGATCGAAACCATTCAACTCGGCGTGCCGGTAGCGCGAGTCGAGTTTGTCGATGCGCTGGCGGTGCGCGCCATCAACCGGCATTCGAAACTGAGTTTGCGCGAGTCGCCGACCCTGTTTTTTGAATTCCACGGCACCGACGCCGGCGTCGCGGAACAAGCGCAACGCGTCCAGGAAATTGCGGCGGACCATCACGGCGAAGATTTCGAATGGTCGGTGCGGCCCGAGGATCGCAGCCGCTTGTGGAATGCCCGTCACAACGCTTATTTCGCCATGTTGCAACTCAAGCCCGGTTGCCGCGCGGTCACCACCGATGTGTGCGTGCCGATCTCCCGGCTGGCCGAATGTGTGATCGAAACCGAACGCGATTTACAACGGTCGTCGCTGCCCTGCCCCATCGTCGGCCACGTCGGCGACGGCAATTTCCATGTGGCGATTCTGATCGACCCGGAGCGGCCCGAAGAACTGCAGGAGGCCGAACAGATCAACCAGCGCATCGTCAGGCGCGCGTTGGCGATGGACGGCACCTGCACCGGCGAGCACGGCGTGGGTCTGCATAAAATGGGCTTTATGCTGGAAGAGCATGGCAACGACGCGGTTTCCGTGATGCGCGCCATCAAACAAGCGCTGGATCCGCTGAATTTGATGAACCCCGGCAAGATTTTCGACTAAAACTCCGGCCCCGGCTTCTTCGCTTGCCGCCAAGATGCGGCAAAACCGAAGCCGGGGGCCGGGGCCGGGTATCGCCGGGTATCGCATCGTTCCCCTTGTCATTAGCATATAAGACACAGACCCTGTTTCAGGCCCCTTTCCTATGGTTGAAAGCAGCACGTACAAGGAGATGGCCGTGAATGCACCTGCCGAATTGCCGGCCGAAAAGCTCGAAGCCCGCCAGCGTGAACTGGTCCAGGCGTTGAATGCCTGCCTGCCCAGCCATTGCGTGCTGCATCGCAGCGAAGACACCACCCCTTATGAATGCGATGGGCTCGCCGCCTATCGCACCTTGCCGCTGGCCGTCGCCTTGCCCGAAACCGAAATCCAGGTGCAACGCGTGTTGCAAGCCTGTCATCGGCTCGGCGTACCGGTCGTGCCGCGCGGCGCGGGTACGGGCCTGTCCGGGGGCGCCATGCCGATCCGCGAAGGCTTGGTGATGTCGCTGGCCCGCTTCAAGAAAATCCTCAATGTCGATTCGTATGCGCGCACCGCGACGGTTCAACCCGGTGTGCGTAACCTGGCGATTTCCGAAGCGGCGGCCCCCTATGGCCTGTATTACGCACCCGACCCGTCGTCGCAAATCGCCTGTTCAATCGGCGGTAACGTAGCCGAAAATTCCGGCGGTGTGCATTGCCTGAAATATGGGCTGACCGTCCACAACGTGCTGCGCGTGCGCGCCGTCACCATGGAAGGCGAGATCGTCGAATTCGGCTCGCTGGCGCTGGACTCGCCCGGGCTCGACCTGCTCTCGGTCTTTGTCGGCAGTGAAGGCATGTTTGCGGTGGTGACCGAAGTCACGGTCAAGCTGATTCCAAAACCGCAAACCGCCCAGGTCATCCTGGCCAGTTTCGACGACCTCGAAAAAGGCGGCGATGCGGTGGCCGGCATTATTGCCGCGGGCATTATTCCGGCCGGGCTGGAAATGATGGACAAACCCGCCACCCGCGCCGTCGAAGAGTTCGTCAAGGCGGGCTACGACCTCGATGCGGCGGCAATTTTATTGTGCGAATCGGACGGCACGCCGGCCGAAGTAGCGGAGGAAATCGAACGCGTCAGCGCGGTGCTGACACGCTACGGCGCGACCCGCATCCAGATCTCCCGCTCCGAAGCCGAACGCTTGCGTTTCTGGTCGGGCCGCAAGAATGCCTTTCCCGCCGCCGGACGCATGTCGCCCGACTACTATTGCATGGACGGCACCATTCCGCGTCGCAGTATCGGCACACTGCTAAAACGCATCGGCCTGATGGAGGAGCGTTACCAGTTGCGCTGCATGAACGTGTTTCATGCCGGCGACGGCAATATGCATCCGCTGATCCTGTTCAACGGCAACGATCACGACGAATGGCTGCGCGCCGAAGCATTCGGCGCCGACATCCTCGAAGCCTGCGTCGAACTGGGCGGCACTATCACCGGCGAACATGGCGTCGGCGTCGAAAAAATCAATTCGATGTGCGTACAGTTTTCGCCCGAAGAACGCGATACCTTTTTCGCCATCAAGCATGCTTTCGATCCGGCCCGTTTGCTGAACCCGGACAAGGCCATCCCGACTCGCGCCAGATGCGCGGACTATGGCCGTTTGCACGTACGCGGCGGTCTGCTGCCGCACCCCGAGTTACCGAGATTTTAATGACTGACCAGATCGAAGTATTAGAGCAATTTCGCACGCAAGTGGTCCACGCCACCGAGCGGCAACAACCGCTGCAAATCCGCGGCGGCGGTACCAAGGACTGGTATGGCCAAAGCATTGAAGGCGAGTTGCTGAACACCCGCGGTTATCAGGGCGTACTGGCTTACGACCCGGCTGAACTGGTAATCACCGCACGTTGCGGCACCCGTCTCGAAGATATTGAAGAGCTGCTGGCCCGGCACAATCAGATGCTGCCGTTCGAGCCGCCGCATTTCGGCCCCGACGCGACTTTGGGCGGTTGTATCGCGGCCGGCCTGGCCGGCCCGCGCCGTAGCGCGGCCGGCGCCGCGCGGGACTTTATGCTGGGCGCGGTGGTGATGAACGGCCGCGGCGAAGTATTGCATTTCGGCGGACAGGTGATGAAAAATGTCGCCGGTTACGACGTCTCGCGACTGATGGCAGGTTCGCTCGGCACTCTGGGACTGATGCTGGAGCTCTCGGTCAAAGTGTTGCCCAGGCCGTTTGCCGAGACCACCTTGCAATTCGACACGAATGCCACCGATGCCGTGCGCAAGCTCAACGAATGGGCCGGCAGGCCTTTGCCCATTACCGCCAGCGCCTGGCGCGACGGGACCCTGGCGTTGCGCCTGGCCGGTGCCGAAGCGGCGGTCAAGGCGGCCCGCGCCGCTCTCGGCGGCGAAGCGGTCGATGTGATCGAAGCCGCACACTTTTGGCAAGGCTTGCGCGAACAAACCGATGCGTTTTTCACGCATATCGAACCTAATGCCGCCCTTTGGCGGCTGTCACTGCCGTCGATTACCGAACCGCTGCCGTTGCCCGGCACGCAGTTAATGGAATGGGGCGGCGCGCAACGCTGGTGGATCACCGAAACCGATGCGCCGCTGGTACGCATGGCGGCCCGTCAGGCGGGCGGTCACGCGACCTTGTTCCGGCCCGGTCCGGGCAACGGCAACCTGCGGCAAGCCGGAGTATTTACCCCGCTGCCAGCCCCACTGATGAAAATCCACCGGGGCCTGAAAACCGCCTTCGATCCGGCGCACATTTTCAACCGGGGCAGGCTTTATCCTGATTTCTAAAAGCATTGTGTGACCCGTCTTGCGCCCAGTGCGCCGAATTGGACGATAAGGCACTCCCGGAACCCGCATCAGGAATTTACTGGCTTAGCCCGCATGCAAACCAATCTTGCCGATTTCATCCGCAACACCCCTGACGGCGACGAAGCCGAAGCGATTTTGCGTAAATGTGTACATTGCGGTTTTTGTACCGCAACCTGCCCCACCTATCAGCTCCTGGGCGACGAGCTGGATGGACCGCGCGGCCGCATTTACCTGATCAAGCAAATGGTCGAAGGGGCGGAAGTCACGCACCGCACACAATTGCATCTGGACCGTTGCCTGACGTGCCGCAATTGCGAAACCACCTGCCCCTCCGGAGTCCAGTACGGACGCCTGATCGAAATCGGCCGCAAAGTGGCCGAAACCCAGGTGACGCGTGCACCTGGCCAACGCCTGCTAAGGCGCACGCTGGCTAATGTGCTGCCCAATCAGCATCTGTTTTCGCCGCTGATGAAGCTGGGCCAGCGCTTTCGCCCGCTGTTGCCCAAGAAGTTGCGCGATAAAGTGCCGCCGCGGCAAAACCCCGGCCTGTGGCCCACCGGAGAACATCTGCGCAAAATGCTGATGCTGGCCGGTTGTGTCCAACCCGCAATGATGCCCAACGTCAATTCGGCCACGGCCCGGGTGCTCGACAAATTAGGTATTCAAACTCTGGTCGCGCCCGATGCCGGCTGTTGCGGGGCGATTCGCCTGCACCTCGGTTATCACGACGACGGCCTGGCCGACATCCGGCGCAATATCGATGCCTGGTGGCCTTATGTCGAACAGGGCGTCGAAGCGATCGTGATGAATGCCTCCGGCTGCGGCGTCACGGTCAAGGAGTATGGTCATCTGTTGCGCGATGACCCCGGCTATGCCGAAAAAGCGCAGCGCATTTCCGCTTTGACCCTGGACCTGTCCGAACTGCTGCCGAAATTCGAAACCGAGCTGGTATCGCGTTCGCTGCCGCGTGGGGTGCATACGGTCGCCTACCACCCGCCTTGCACCTTGCAGCACGGGCAGCAGATTCGCGATGGGGTCGAAAGCCTGCTCGGCGCCTTGGGCGTCGAGGTCCGTCTGCCCGCCGATGCCCATTTATGTTGCGGCTCGGCCGGCACCTATTCGGTACTGCAGGCCAAGCTTTCTTATAAGTTGCGCGCCCAAAAACTGGAAAAACTCGAAGCCACCGAGCCTCAGCTCATCGTCTCAGCCAACGTCGGCTGCATTGCCCATCTGCAAAGCGGCACCGCCACGCCGGTGATGCACTGGATCGAATTGCTCGACCGCATGTTGACTTAAGCGCAGGCGATGGCCGGCCGATGCACTGCTTGCGACAACTGGGCCGCAATCAGGCTGCAATCAGGCCGCCACCGGGCAAGCGCGTAGCCGTCATATAATCGGGTTCCCGCCGCCCGGCTATCGGGCAACGCCACCAAGTTAAGCCAGCCGTTCCAGAGCCCATGTCAGAGATCGCCGTTCAATTGAAAATCACGCGGGCGCGCATCGCGCAGGCCGAGCACGCAGCGCGGCGCCCGGCCGGTTCGGTCGCACTGCTGGCGGTATCAAAAACCTGTCCGGCGGAGGCCGTGCGCGAAGCTTTTGCCGCGGGTCAACGCGCTTTCGGCGAAAATTATGTGCAAGAGGCGCTGGATAAAATCACCGCCTTGGCCGATTTGCGCGAGCAACTCGAATGGCATTTTATCGGACCGCTGCAAAGCAATAAAACGCGGGCGGTCGCCGAGCATTTCGACTGGGTGCATTCGGTCGATCGGCTCAAGATCGCCCAGCGCCTGGCCGCACAACGCCCCGCCCACTTGCCGCCGCTGAATGTCTGCCTGCAAGTGAATATCAGCGGCGAAGCCAGCAAAAGCGGCGTCTCGGCGGCCGAGGCAAAGGCCACAGCCCATGCCATCGCCGCATTACCGGGGCTGCGCTTGCGCGGCCTGATGGCGATTCCCGAAGCCGCCGCCGAATTTGCCGCACAACGGCTGCCGCATCGCCGACTGAGCGATTTGTTCAAAGCCTTATGCGCCGATGGGCTCGATCTCGATACCTTGTCGGCCGGCATGTCGGCCGATCTTGAAGCCGCCGTGCTGGAAGGCGCGACCCTGGTGCGTATCGGCACCGCAATTTTCGGCGCGCGCACTTACCCGCCTGCTGCAGCTGATCCAGCAGCCTGACCGCGTACCCGGAACTTGAATACTCTTCTCGGAACCTCATCATGAAAATTGCATTTATCGGCGGCGGCAATATGGCCAGCGCACTGATCGGCGGCTTGTTACGCCGCGGCATCGCGGCCACCGACCTGGCCGTACTCGAAATCACGCCCGAAGCGCGCGCCCGCATCACGGCGGAATTCGGGGTGCAAACCCATGCCGAGGCAGATGATTATTTACGCGGTTTCGACGCGCTGGTGCTGGCGGTCAAGCCACAGGTGCTGAAAAGCGTGGCTGAGACGTTGGCACCTTATGTCAGCCAACAAGTGATTATCAGCATCGCCGCCGGCATCCGCGCCACGGATATCGCCCGCTGGCTGGGCGGTTATGACAAGATTGTGCGGGCCATGCCCAACACCCCCGCGCTGATCGGCATGGGCGTGACCGGGGTCGCGGCGTTGCCGGGTGTAGCCCCGGCCGGGCGTGAATTGGCGCAAACCGTGCTGGCCGCAGTGGGGCAAGTGGTCTGGTGCGACAGCGAAAGCCGCATCGACGCCGTGACCGCCATTTCTGGAAGCGGGCCGGCCTACGTCTTTTATTTTATTGAAGCGTTGCAGCAAGCGGCTTTGCAAATGGGATTCGACGCAGATCAAGCCCGCGCCTTCGCGGTCTCGACCTTCACCGGCGCGGCACAATTGGCGGCTACGTCGGATGAAGCGATCGGCACGCTGCGCGAACGGGTCACCTCCAAAGGCGGAACCACCGCGGCGGCACTGGCTTCGTTCGATGCGGACCAGATTGGGGCGGCGATTGTGCGCGGAGCATTGGCCGCCGAACAGCGCGCCAAAACCATGGGCGAAGAGATGGGACAAGGGTGAACCGAATTTGAACAGCGCCCGATAAAGCACGCCCTTGGCATGCATTATCGGGCCTTAATCTACGCATTCGTCCGCGCATTCGTTCGCGTATTTATCCGCGTATTTATCCGCTTATTTATCCCATCCAATACGCTTTAATGCATCAGGTCGCGCAGCGCATATTGCGCCGCAATCCCCGCAAACAAAATGCCGCCCAGCCAGTTGTTGTGACGAAATGCCGCAAAGCAGGCCATCCGTTCCCGCTCGCGAATCAGCGTGTAGTGATAAACCGCACAGGCGACAGCCCCCGCCAAACCGATCCAGAACGGCCAGATCCAACCGAGTGCCACGCCGACCGCGGCGTAAATGCCAAGTGTCACCGCATAACACAGCATGATGGCCAAGACGTCATACCGGCCGAACGTGAGCGCCGAGGTGCGGATGCCGATCTTCAGGTCGTCGTCGCGATCGACCATGGCATAAGCCGTATCGTAAGCCACCGACCAGAATACATTCGCCGCCAACAAAACCCAGGCCAGTAGCGGCACATGCCCCAGCAATGCGGCAAAACCCATGGGGATGCCGAAGCCGAAAGCGATACCCAGATATGCCTGCGGAATGGCGAAAAAGCGCTTGGTAAAGGGGTAGCTGGCCGCCACCAGCACCGCGATAATCGATAATTCGCGGGTCAGCGTATTCAGCGGCAAGATCAGCAGAAACGCGAGTCCGGCCAATACCGCGGCCAGCGCCAGCGCTTCCCAGGCGCGGATTTTCCCGGAGGTCAGCGGCCGATTTTCGGTGCGTTTGACGTAACGATCGAAATCGCGATCGGCGTAATCGTTGACGGCGCAGCCCGCCGAGCGCATCAGCACCGTACCTAAAACAAAGATCGCCAGCACCGTCAAGGGCGGCGGCCCGCCTGCGGCGATCCACAAGGCATTGAGGGTCGGCCACAGCAGCAGCAGGCTGCCGATCGGCTTGTCCATGCGGATCAGCCGCCAATACAGCGGCAGGCGGGCATAAAGAGTGGCCAGGCGAGTAACCCGGCGCGGTGCGGTTCGTGAAACGGACATTAAGACCCAGGGCGGTATGAAAAAAATATAAGCAATAACGCTCATTTTAAATCGGAATGCACAAAACCCGCAGTCAGACGATTAAATCTGAGGCAATCTATGCCAAACCGGGCAGACTAGTGAATACCCCTCTTAAACACGTCATCCGCAGGCCGTAAAGTAGTTAGTAGTCTTGCAAATGCAATTCACTCGCGGATACGGCGCCTGAGCCGCTCTGCCGCAGGCCTTTTCCATAATAACAAGGACAAAACATGAGCCGCCTGAGCCTGAATTCGAAATTGTGGCTGGCACTTGCCATAACCTGGCTGGGCCTGCTGATACTCGGCGGCTGGGCGGCATTGGAATCGCGCAGCACCATGCTTGCCGAACGCAAGATGGCAATTCAGGACGTGGTGGAAACCGCGTACGGCATCGTCGCCGACTACTCTAGCCTGGTCGACAACAAGACGCTGTCGCTGGACGATGCCCAGCATCAGGCGATGGCCCGCTTGTCGACCATGCGTTTTGGCTCCAACGGCTATATGATCATTACCAACGCCACGCCGGTGGTGTTGATGCACCCGACCCTGGCCGACCTGCGCAACAAGGATGTCAGCGACTATAAAGATACCGACGGCAAACTGCTGTTTGTCGACATGGTCAAAGTGGCGCAGGCCGAGGGTCAAGGCTACGTCAACTATATGGCGCGGCTGCCGGGCGTCGAAGCTCATGTGCCCAAGATCAGCTTCGTCAAACGTTTTGCCCCATGGGACTGGTATTTGATCTCCGGCGTCTATCTGAACGACATCAACACCGCCTTCGAAGCCAACTTGCTCAAATACCTGATCGTGATCCTGGTGGTCGGTGCGGCCATCTCGGCCGCGATGGTGCTGATCATCCGCAACGTCAAACGCAGCCTAGGCGGAGAACCGGCCTATGCCGCCGGGATCGCGGAGCAAATCGCCGCCGGCGAACTGATGACGCATATTGCCCTGAGCACCGATGATCGCAGCAGCATGCTGTACGCCATGAGCAATATGCAGGAAAAGCTGACGCGAACCATTACCCGGATCCATAGCGGCACCGAAACGATTACCGTGGCAAGCCAGGAAATCGCCGCCAGCAACCACGATTTATCGGTGCGCACCGAAGAACAAGCCGCCTCGCTCGCCGAAACGGCAGCCAGCATGGAACAACTCACCGCCACCGTCAAACAAAACGCCGAGAATGCGCGGCAGGCCAACCAGATGGGGGCCAGCGCTTCGCAAATCGCCGGCGAAGGCGGAGATGTGGTGCGTCAGGTGGTCGAAACCATGCATAACATCACCGCCAGCTCGAAGAAGATCGTCGATATTATTTCGGTGATTGAAGGCATTGCCTTTCAAACCAATATTCTGGCGCTCAACGCAGCGGTCGAAGCAGCCCGCGCCGGCGAGCAGGGACGGGGTTTTGCCGTGGTGGCCGGCGAAGTCCGCAGCCTGGCCAGCCGCAGCGCCGATGCGGCCAAGGAAATCAAGGCCTTGATCGAAAATTCGGTGACCCAGGTAGATAACGGTTCGACCCTGGTTCAGCGAGCCGGGACCACGATGGATTCAGTGGTGTCGGCGGTGCGGCGCGTGACCGATATCATCGGAGAAATCTCCGCCGCTTCCGAAGAGCAGAGCAAAGGCATCGAACAGGTCAATATCGCGATCAATCAAATGGACCAGACCACCCAGCAGAACGCCGCCATGGTCGAACAGGCATCGGCAGCCGCTCATTCGCTCGAAGAGCAAGCGCAAGCCTTACGCGATGCGGTCAATGTGTTCCATGTGTCGGATACGGCGGGGTCGGGGGCGGCAACGACTCAGCGACGCCGCTGAAACCACACGTGCCGTCGAAGCGGGATCCGCGAAGGCCGGGCCAAAAACAAGGCCGAAGACCAGACTGGGCAGATGACGGTGAATCGAGCCGGCGGATTCGAACATGAGGTGCGAACCCGCCGTCTGATTGATTTAAGTCGAAAGACGAAGCAAAGATTTAACCCAGCATTGCACGCAACATCCATGCGGTTTTTTCGTGAATCTGCATGCGTTGGGTCAACAGATCGGCGGTCGGTTCATCGTTGACTTCATCGGTCAGCGTAAAAATGCCGCGCGCGGTACGCACCACGGCTTCCTGGCCTTCCACCAATTGGCGGATCATTTCATTGGCTTCGGGCACACCGTCGGCTTCGGGGATCGAGGCTAATTTGGAAAATTCTTTATACGAGCCCGGCGCCGGGAAACCCAGGGCGCGAATGCGCTCGGCAATCGAATCGACGGCCAGCGCCAACTCGTTGTATTGCCCTTCGAACATCAGGTGCAGCGTGTTGAACATGGGACCCGTCACGTTCCAATGAAAATTATGGGTCTTCAGATAAAGCGTGTACGTATCGGCCAATAAACGGCTCAGGCCATCGGCGATTTTCTTGCGATCTTTATCGTTGATGCCGATATTGACGCTGGGAATGCTACTTTGACTCGCACTTTTTTTAGCCATGACGACTCCAGTAGAAAAGCATGTATGAATGTGAGGGCGCGATAAAAGCGATGGTCGCATACCGGCGATGACAATGCGATGTAGCACCCGCTGCCGTCAAAGCATCGCACACGCAGAGCGAACCTTCCGTCTCGCGATAAGTGTATCCGACAATGACCCGGCCCCGCTGCATAACTCAAGCGTTATGCAGCGGGGCCTTTTTGCCGTCATCTTCCGGCGGCCGCCTTCAGGGCATCATGATATCGCCCTGCGCGAAATCTCTCTACCCCGCCCGCAGCTCAACGTGCCAATGCCGCTACCACGCCTGCTGCATACTCCGCATCGATTTTGCCGAAATGCTCAATGGCTCGCGCCACAATCTCCGGCGGCACACCCTGCATCGAAGCGGCAATATTGTTAAAGAAACGCTGACGTTGTGCCGCATCGAACAAACGGAACAAAGCGGCAGGCTGGCTGTAATAGTCCGTATCTTCGCGATGATCGTAGCGGGCCAAGGCGCCCGACAAAGCGAGATCGGGCTCGCCGGCGGCATTCTGGGCAAACTCACCATAACGATTCGGTTCGTAGTTCACCGTGCTGCCCAGGTTACCGTCGGCGCGCATCGCTCCATCGCGATGCGGCGCATGGAACGGACAGCGCGGTGCGTTGACCGGAATATGCGCGTGATTCACCCCAAGGCGATAACGCTGCGCATCGCCGTACGAGAACAAACGGCCTTGCAACAAGCGGTCCGGTGAAAAATTGATGCCGGGCACCACGTTGGCCGGCGTAAAAGCCGCTTGCTCGACTTCGGCGAAATAGTTGGCCGGGTTGCGATTCAATTCCATCACACCCACGTCGATCAAGGGGTAATCGCGATAAGGCCAGACCTTGGTGATATCGAACGGATTTAAATGATAGGTCGCGGCATCGGCCTCGGGCATGATCTGGACACACAGCTTCCACTTGGGAAAATCGCCCGCTTCAATATCCAGGAACAGGTCGCGCTGCGCACACTCGCGATCGTTGGAGATGACCTCCCCGGCTTC
>JAMFSV010000183.1 GCA_026225455.1 Burkholderiales bacterium
CCTCAGCAAATAACTATCCATAATCCACCCATTAGCCAACCGTGCTTCAGCCCGAGTCCGCTCAATCTCTCCCGCGACATCCTTCAACTTGCCCGAGATCAAGATTTCGTCGGGTGTCCCGACATAAGCACCCCAATAGATATCGATGTCCTGATCGACAAAAAGCTTGTAGGCATCGATCTCGTCCAGCATCACAACCACGCTTTCCACATGCTCCGGAAAACCTTCGGCGAGTTTGCGCCCGGTGGTAATTTCGACGGCGGCGCCGATTTGGTTGAGAGTGATTTTATGGCGGGCGGCCAGCGCCTGGATGCTGCTGATCCCGGGGATCACCTCATACTCCAGATCGAGGTTGCCGCGCTCTGCGATGGTTTCGATAATGCGTACGGTGCTGTCGTAGAGCGCAGGATCGCCCCAGATCAAAAACGCGCCGCATTCCCCGTCCGCCATGTCGGCGGCAATCAATTGCTCGAATAATGCTTCCTTGTCGCGGTTCAGGTCTTCAATGCCCGAAACGTGATCCGGCGCCGGGCGGATACGTGCGGGACTTTGGGCCTGGACGAAGCGGTAATCGCTGTGCGTGATATAGCGTTGGCAGATTTCTTTGCGCAGGGCGAGCAGCTTGCCCATGGCGGCGCCCTTCTCCAGGATAAAAAAGACGTCGACCTGGTTCAGCGCGTTCACCGCCTGGATCGTGACATATTCCGGGTTGCCTGCGCCGATGCCGATGATCAGTATTTTTTTCATGCGTAGCGCTCACTCTTCTTTGAATGGGCGAAATAGTAGCAGGCAGTAGCAGGCTCGCCCATGCTTACGTTTTGCACAAATCGATCCCAATCATCCGGGCGGCTTTTTTTGAGCGATATCGGGTTTTCCGGAGCGCGCGGCCGCTGGGGCCCAATCTCGCGCCGGCGCGGCCCGCAGCGCGGCTCCCGGCTATTGACGCCCTAGGCCAAGATCCCTACACTACTTGAGCTTTGGTGCTCGCGTGCGCGCTCTGCGCACGCAGTTAAACGGGAAACAGGAAGCACGATTCAGCGTGCATCAACCTGTGCTGCCCCCGCAACGGTCAGCGTTTTCCGGTGTTTTACCCACCGGCCGGTCGATTCAATCAGCCACTGCGCAAGCGGGAAGGCGAATCGATGGCAACGCCAGCCCGGATACCGGCCAAGCAAGTGGCAAATCCCACGGGGTGTTGGCGATCTAATTCCATTCCGCTGTTATCCGCATGGCCCGCAACCGTCCCGCTCGTTCGGATTGAGTTGAATCCGGCCGGCGTAGATATTGCGTGATGAAATAAAAAGACGCTCGCCTCGTTCATTTGCCTGCTGGCCCATCATATCCGCGGGGACGGATTCCGGGCTTTCCGCCTTTTCAGGCTTGCAATGCATTTATCCATTACGCCTCCCCTGCGGGGTATCGCACTGCTGACGCATGCGGATACCGACCTCGCGGCACTCGAACTGGCTCGCGCCCGGCTGCCTGCCGATTTTGCGCATCTGAGCGGCATCTCGTTGCACGCCGTAGCGAGTCGGGAGGCGATGAACCATTGGCTGGCTCAGCCCTTCGCCACACATCGCATGGTGGTGGTGCGGGTCCTTGGCCGCGCCGACGACGTGCCCGGACTGGCGCGCCTGGCCGACGATGCGCGGGAAAACGGCTACGCTCTGCTGGTGACGAGCGGAACCGGCGAACCCGATCCGCAATTCGATCGTTTATCGAATGTGGCACCCGCTTTATTGCGTGATGCGGCGGCGTATCTGCAAGCCGGGGGCGCGGACAATCTGACGCAGTTTCTGCTGTCTTTGTCGGATCGTTTGTTTCTCACGGGTTATGGCTATCTTGAGGCACAACCGCTGCCCGAACATGGCATTTATCATCCGCGGCTGACTCAGTTGGGGCGGCCGTCCAGTGCGGCGGATTTTGTGGCGCAGGTGAAGCAGACTGCCGGCGAGATGGACCGCGCCCGAGTCCGCCCTACGGTAGGCATCCTGTTCTATCGCGCGCACTGGGCCAGCGGCAATACCGGTTTTATCGACGCGCTGGTCGATGCGCTGGCGATGCAAGAGATTGTTGCCCTGCCGGTTTATACCGCCTCTTTGCGCCAACTCGATGAGCGCGGTTATCCTCTGGCGCTGGGCCTGTTTGCCGCGGCCGGCGGCATCGACGTGTTGATCAATACCACGTCGTTTGCCCTGGGCGACGTGAATAACGCCGGGCCGACTCCGGCGGGCTGGTCAATCGCGGTCTTTGAAGAGCTGGACGTGCCGGTGCTGCAAGCCATCACCAGCAGCATGACGCAAGCGCAATGGAGTCAGTCCGCGCGTGGACTGAACCCGCTCGACACCGCGATGAATGTGGCACTGCCCGAATTCGACGGACGCATTATCGGGGTGCCGATCTCCTTCAAGCAAGCGCCTGAAGGCCAGGCCGCGGCAAGCGACGCCGGCAATACCTCCGCTGCGGCAGTCAGCTATGTCCCGCTCGACGACCGGATCCGGCGTACCGCGGGTTTGGCGGCGAAATTCGCGGCGTTGCGTCATCGGCCCATCGCCGACAAGCGGATTGCCTTTATTTTTACCAATGCAAATGCCAAAGCATCGCAGATCGGCAATGCCGTCGGCCTCGATGCACCGGCATCGCTGATGGCTATTTTGCAGGCGATGCAAACACACGGTTATCAGGTCGGCCCGCTACCCGAGAGCAGCGATACGCTGATCCATATGTTGATCGAGCGCGGCGCCTACGACGAGGCGCACCTCACCTCCGAGCAATTACGCAATGCGGTAGCGCGAGTGCCTGCCGCACAGTATGAACAATGGTTTGCCGATCTGCCGGCGGAGCAGCAACAGCGCATGAATCGGCAATGGGGTCCACCGCCCGGCGCCGCTTATGTCGACGACGGCCATCTGATGTTGGCCGGTCTGGAACTGGGTAACGCCTTTGTCGCGCTGCAGCCGCCGCGAGGTTACGGCATGGATCCGGATGCGATCTATCATCAACCCGACCTCGCGCCAACGCATCACTATTACGCTTTGTATCGTTGGCTGCGCGATAGCTGGAAGGCCGATGCGATCGTGCATGTAGGCAAACACGGCACGCTAGAATGGTTGCCGGGCAAAGGAGTGGGACTGTCAGAGACTTGTTTCCCCGATAGTTTTCTGGCCGACATGCCCTTGTTTTATCCGTTTATCCTCAACGATCCGGGCGAAGGTTCGCAAGCCAAGCGGCGCGCACACGCGGTGGTGATCGATCATTTGACGCCGCCGCTGACCACGGCCGATACCTATGGGCCGCTGGCGCAACTGGTGCAGTTGGTGGACGAGTATTACCAGGTGGAAATGCTGGATCCGGTCAAATTGCCGCTGGTGCAGCAGCAGATCTGGGATGTGATCAAACAAGCCAATCTCGACACCGACCTGGCATTGTTGCGCGCTCATGAGCATCAGCACGAGCCGGTCGCCAAGGTTAAGACTGCCCCTCCGGTCAGCACCTATAAAGCCGTACCGCTGCGCGCATCGGCGTTGGCACGCGGCCGGCCGCGCAAGCATGAGCATCATGCTCATGGCGAACACGGCCATGACCACGATCACGATGACCACCATGCCCATCATCACCATGAGGACCACCACCACGGCAAACACAGCCGCGAGCATGACGCTCACCACGATCACGCATGGGACGCCACACTCAACGAACATGGCGTACCCGCCTCGATTGCCGGCATGGAAGGCGTGGATATCGCGCATTTGATCGAGGACATCGATGGTTACTTGTGCGAACTCGGCGCGGCACAAATCCGCGATGGGCTGCATATCCTGGGGCAGGTTCCGCAGCACAGAACCCTGACGGAATTGCTCAACGCTCTGGTACGTCTGCCTAATCTCAATGTGCCCGGCTTGCCGGCCACATTGGCCGAGATATTCGGTTTGGACTGGAGCGTCTTGCAAGGCGACAAAGGCCAGCGCCTCAACCTGGCTGCGCTCGATGCAACAGACCCGGCTGCACTTGTAGCATTACAGGGTTTTGCGCAACGCTCCCTGCATACTCATGCCGACCTGATCGAAACCATCGACCGCCTGGTGCTCGACTTGCTCGCGGCGGTACAGGCCAGCGAGTTCGATCCGGCACAGATAGATCGATGCGTCGACACTGTCGTACAGCGTCCAAGCTCGGCAGCATTGCGCACCACCTTGAATTTTGTCTGTACCTCCCTGGCGCCGAATCTGGCGCGAACCGGCGACGAGATCAGCAACTTGCTGCATGCACTGGACGGCGGATATGTCCCGGCCGGCCCCAGCGGCGCACCGACCCGCGGTATGGCGCATGTGCTGCCGACCGGGCGCAATTTCTATTCGGTCGATCCGCGCGCGATTCCGTCGATGGCGGCGGCTCACGTCGGCACCCAGTTGGCGCATGAAGTACTGCAACGCCATCTGGCCGAAACCGGGCGTTATCCGGAGTCGGTCGGCATCAGCGTATGGGGCACCAGCGCCATGCGCACGCATGGCGACGATATCGCCGAAGTGCTGGCGTTGCTGGGCGTGCGTCCGGTATGGCAGGCGGAAAGCCGGCGCGTTACCGGGTTTGAAGTGATCCCCTTGGAGCAATTGGGCCGGCCCCGGATCGACGTGACGGTGCGTATCAGCGGTTTTTTCCGCGATGCGTTTCCGCACTTGATCGCGTTGGTCGATGCGGCCATCCAGCAAGTCGCTGAGCTGGATGAACCGGTCGAGCAAAATTTTGTGCGCAAGCATGTGCTGGACGAACTCAAGCAGGATCTGCTCGCTCGCCGGCCGACACACTCGGCAACTTCAGACGCCGCGCCGGATTCCGCTCTATCCGGCGAGGCAGTCGCCGATGCGGCTGATACCAACCATGCGATCAATACCATGTCCGACAATCCCGCTGCACGCCGCCGTGCGCTGTACCGCATCTTCGGCGCCAAACCCGGCAGTTACGGCGCGGGTATTTTGCCCTTGATCCAGGAACAGAATTGGCAATCGCAACATGACTTTGCCGATGCGTATGTCGCGTGGGGCGGTTATGCCTACACCGGTGAGGATTACGGCATCGACGCGCACCAGGCGTTCCGCACCCGCCTGGCCGGCATCGAGATCGCCTTGCATAACCAGGACAATCGTGAGCACGATATTTTCGATAGCGACGATTACCTGCAATTCCACGGCGGCATGATTGCCACCATCCACAGCCTGAGCGGGCGCCGTCCGCTGCGTTATTTCGGCGATACGCATAATCCGGAACGAGCCCAGGTACGCGACCTCAAGCAGGAAACGCTGCGGGTATTCCGCGCCCGGGTGGTCAATCCGAAGTGGCTCGCCAGCATCCGGCGTCATGGTTATAAAGGCGGCCTGGAACTGACCGCCACCGTGGATTATTTGTTCGGCTACGACGCCACTGCCGATGTGCTGGACGATTGGATTTACGAACAATTGGCCCAGACCTACGCCCTTGACCCCGAGATGCAAGCGTTCCTCGCGGCAAGCAATCCTTGGGCGCTGAATGCGATCACCGAACGTCTATTGGAAGCCGCTCAACGGCAGATGTGGGAACACCCGGATCCGGTGACGTTGGCGGCATTGCAGCAGACCTTGCTCGATAGCGAAACCCAGCTCGAAGCCCGCGGCGAAACCGAACGCGGCCATTCTCCCGCCGGCGGATTTGCGCCGTTCCAGACGCGCCGCAGCAGTCATCAAGAATGAGTCGCCCCATGAGTGCCAGCCCCCCTCCCATCTTTCCTTTTGCCGCCATCGTCGGGCAAGACCAGCTTAAACTGGCGCTGATGTTATGCGCGGTCAATCCCTTACTGGGCGGCGTGCTGATACGCGGCGATAAAGGCACGGCCAAAAGTACGGCGGCACGCGGGCTGGTGCAATTGCTGCCGCCCTTGGCCCGGGTCGCGGGATGCCCCTTCAATTGCCTACCCGGTGCGGCGCTGGACCTGTGCCCCGTGTGCGCCGCATTACCCGACGCCGCACTTGAACCCGTGGCAATGTTATCGGCAGTGCCGTTTATCAATTTACCGCTGGGCGCTACCGAAGATCGCGTGCTGGGCAGTCTCGATTTCGAACGAGCGCTGGCGGCCGGGAAAAAAGTATTTCAACCCGGCCTGCTGGCGGCGGCACACCGCGGTTTGTTGTATATCGATGAAGTGAATTTGCTGCCCGACCATCTGGTGGATGCGCTGCTTGATGTCGCGGCGATGGGGCACCATACCGTCGAGCGCGAAGGACTGACCTTGAGCCACCCGGCGCAGATCACCTTATTGGGCACGATGAATCTTGAAGAAGGCGAATTGCGGCCGCAACTGCTGGACCGCTTTGCCATGATGGTTGAAGTCGGCGCTCCGTCCGACCCGCGCGTACGCGCCGAAGTGGTACGCCGCCGCCTTGCGTTCGAAGCCGATGCGACCGCCTTCACCGCACAGTGGGAAGACCAGGGCACCGCTTTGCGAGCCCAGGTCGAACAAGCGCGTGCGCGCCTGCCGCGGGTTACGTTGAGCGATGCTTTGCTACTGTTTATCAGCGAATTATGTTGCGAATTCGGCGCCACCAGTTTGCGCGCGGATATCGTGCTGAATAAAGCCGCCCGCAGCCATGCGGCGCTGGCGGGCCGCATCCGGGTCGATACCGCGGATATCGCGGCCTGTGCCGAACTGGTGTTGCCGCATCGGCGGCGGCGCAAGCCTTTTGAACAAGCCGGCCTGGATCGTAACAAGCTCGAGCAAATGATAGACGCCGCCAGCCGGCAATATGAGGGCGACAGTCCTGCCGGCCAAGATGCCGCCTCTGCGCCATCGGCACCTGAGGATAAGGCGCCGGGTGGAGAGCCGCAGCATGGCGATGCGCCTGACACCGGCGCTGAGAATACGCGGCATGAGCGCGATCGCGGCATGGCCCCGGAGTCGCCCTTGGACCACCCCCAGCATGAGGTAGACGCGCTGAGCGGAGAAGAAAGCGCGGTCGACGCGAACCACGCTCAAGAGGACCGCGAGGACGACGAAAACCACGATGGTGCCGCAGCGCAAACCTCCAGCCACGGCGCCGCGATACCTGAGCAAGTGTTCAACACAGACGCCGCGGTCGCAGCCCCCTTGCTCAGTATCGCGGGTAATACCCGCGACGGTATCGACGGGCATCGCAGCGTTGCCCATCACACCACCCGCGGTGCTTATCGCGGCGCAGTCGCCTCCTCCACCCCCAAACAACTCGCGGTTGACGCGACGCTGCGTCACGCCGTGTTGCGCACGCCGGGCGAGCTCACCGTGACGCGCGCCGACCTGCATGAAAAAGTCCGCATCGGTCAGCAAGCCAATCTGATTTTACTGGTGGTCGATGCCTCCGGCTCGATGGCGGCACGGCGGCGCATGGAAGCGGTCAAGGCCTGTGTACTGGGGTTATTGGAAGACGCCTATCGCCGTCGCGATCACGTCGGGGTGATTGTGTTTCGCGGCGAGCGGGCGGAACTCGTGCTGGCACCCACCCGCAATGTCGAACTGGCCGGCCGCGCACTCGACGCCTTGCCAACCGGCGGCCGTACGCCCCTGGCCGATGCCTTGCAACTGACCGTGCGCACCGCACTCGCCACCTCCCGCGCCGAGCAACTGAAGCCGCTGGTAGTATTGCTCAGCGACGGGCGCGGCAATGTTGCCTTGGCTGGCTCGCCCACCGCAGCGGACAATCCATCGTCGCCCGGCCGGCCCAATCCAGGCAGCTACGCGGGCGGAAGTGCCGACCCTTGGCAGCAAACGCTGCAATCCGGCGCGCAACTTGCCGAACGCCGCATTGCAGCCTTGGTGCTCGACACCGAGCAGGGCGTGATCCGGCTGGGCCGCGCCGCACAATTGGCGCAGGCCATGCAGGCCGAATACCTGCCGCTGGATCGATGGTCCGCCGAAACATTGGCCGTCACCATCCGCGAGCGGCTGAACTGATGGCGACCCTATCGACCAGATTCAAGCCGGGCTTTGCCGCGGCATTCGAGCTTAGGCCGCACCCGCCGTGCCGACGCGCTTCAACGTTCTCTTTACGTTCTTTTTTGCGGTTTAAGTCACAGGATTTTTTATGATCATTTGTACCGGTGTCGGCCCCGGCCATCTCGACTTCCTGACGCGTCGCGCCGCGCAATTGATTGCAGAAGCCGATGTCATCGCCGGCTTCGATGCGGTGGTCAATGTCGTGCGCGAATTGATCCCCGCGCAGGCGCAAGTAATTTTGATGGGTTATCGCGATCAGGTCGCCAAGCTTGATCAAGTCGCGCTGGAACACCATGCGGGAAAAAAATGCGTGGTGCTGTTCATGGGCGATATCCATTTCAGCGGCTTTCAATATCTGGAACGTGTCGAACGGGCTTGCGGCCATCCCGTCGAAGCCCTGCCCGGTATTTCGTCGGCGCAGATCATGGCCTCGCGCGGCAAGGTCTGTTTCGACGAAACCACGTTTATCACCTTCCATCGGCGCGGCGATCTCGAACCGTTCAAGCGGCATCTCAGCCACGTGCTGGCCGACGGCCGCAATGCTATCGTGATCCCCTGCCCCTGGGATTTTATGCCCAAGGACATTGCCGCCTGGCTGCTGGAACACGGCGCGGCACCGCACCACGCCGTTGAAGTATGGGAAAACCTGACTCGTGGCGACGCCGAATGGCGCGGCACGCTGGCCGAGTGCACCGGGGAGTTCACCGATATGAGCATTATGCTGATCCGCACGCTGGCGCCGATGCCCAGCCAAATCGAGCCCGCCCCGCAACCATGAGCGCCATGATCAACTCGACAGCCGCGAACTCGCTGCCGGCACGTGACGATTACGCCATCGTGCTGGCCGGTCACGGCAGCCGCGACCCGGACGGCGTGCGTGAATTTGAAGCACTGATGGCGCTGATCCATACCCGCGCGCCGCGGCGGCTGATACGCCACGGCTATCTGGAGTTTGCCGCACCCACCATCGACGTTGCGGTGCGCGATGTCATCTCGGCGGGAGCACGCCATGTGGTGATGGTGCCCGGGGTTTTGCTGGCGGCGACCCACGCCAAAAACGATATGCCGGCCGAATTGCTGGCCTTGCAAAGTGAATTCTCCGGCATCCGTTTCGACTTCGGCGCGGCACTCGACTTGCACCCCAAGCTGCTGGCTTTATGCCAACAACGCATCATCGAAGCCGAAGCTGCGGCCGGCCTGGGTAACGAACCTCAGGTGACACGCGGCGACAGTTGCCTGGTGGTGGTCGGTCGCGGCACCTCGGACCCCGATGCCAACGCGGATATCGCCAAATTGACCCGCATGCTCGAAGAAGGCCTGGGTTTCGGCACTTCGCTGGTGTGTTACGCGGGCACAGCCCGGCCCAGGGTTGCAGACGGCTTGCGCGCCGCCGCCCGCCTCGGTTTTAAACGGCTGGTGGTATTGCCATATTTTTTGTTCGACGGCATTTTGGTCAAACGGATTCACGCCGCCACCGAAGAACTGCGCCTGCGTCATCCGGAACTGGAAGTACTGACGGCCTCCCATCTCGGCGTCCACCCTCATCTTGCCGATGTGTTTCTCGAACGCGCACAGGAAGGCGCCGAAGGCCGTGCCGCGATGAATTGCGCTTTGTGCAAATACCGGGTGCAGATTGTCGGCTTCGAAGAACAGGTGGGGCAGCCGCAGCAAGCCCATCATCTGGCTGTGCGTGGCGTGTCGAGCAAAGCGCTGCCGGCCGACACAATCGCCGCGCCATCGCAACCCAGGCAAAATCCTGCTCCGGCCTTAAATCCTCAAGCCCCGGCCAGCCTGCCGTGGCAACCCTACGTGCCGCACCCGATTGAAGCGCAAAGCATGGGCATTATCGATGCGGGGCGCGATTGGTCGGGTTTTGCCGCGGACCAATTATCGGTATTAAAACGTATCGTGCACACCAGCGGCGACTTCAATGCAGTCGACGATGTGTTTTTCTCCCCGGGGGCGACGGCTATCGGCATTCGCGCCTTGTTGCGTTGCCGCCGTATCGTCACCGACGTGACCATGGTGCAAAGCGGCCTCAAGCAAGCCTTGCTGCGGCAGCTCGATATCGCCACCTGGTGCGGGGTACATGACGATGCGACCTATGTCCTGTCGGAGGCGACCGGGCTGACGCGTTCCGCGGCCGGAATCCGGCGTGCCTGGGAACGCTTCGGCAACGATCTGATTCTGGCCATCGGCGATGCGCCGACCGCGGTGATGGAAGCGGTACGTTTGGTCGAACAACAAGGCTGGCGCCCGCAACTGATCATCGGCTTGCCGGTGGGCTTCGTCGGCACGCGGGAATGCAAGGATGCTTTGCGCGAGTTGATGCAAGTCCCGCGCATTACCAATCGCGGCACACGCGGCGGTTCGCCGTGGGCGGCGACGGTACTTAATGCCATGATGATCGATGCGATTGGAGAAATCGGCTTGCTGGAAGCTGCCGCCGTGGAGACGGCCGCCGTGGAAACGGCCGACGCCGCAGCACGCGCCGAAACGAGCCTTGGAGCAGCACCATGATGGAGCAAAGTATGGCAGCAACAGAAGCCGGTAAAAACGGATTGGACGCACCGGGCGAATCGGCCGAATTGGGTGAATTTCTAGGTATCGGCGTTGGCCCCGGCACGGGTGGTTTAATCCCCGTCGCGGCGGTCGCCGCCCTGCGCGAGGCCGATTTGATTCTGGTACCCCGTGCCCGCGGCGCCGCCGAATCGGTCGCGCGTACCAGCCTCGCCGCGCTTGAATTGCCCGCCGAGCGTTTTCGCGAAATCGAATTTTTGATGGATCCGGACCGCAGTGTATTGCGCGAACATTACGCGCAACTCGCGGCACAGGTGATTGCCGAATTACGCGCCGGCCGCCGCGTGGCTTATCTGACCATCGGCGACACCTTAACCTATTCGACCTACGGTTATCTGCTGGCCGCCCTGCGCGATATGGAACCGGCGCTGCGCCACCTGACCTTTCCCGGAATCACCAGTTTTGCCGCGACCGCGGCGGCTTTGTCCTGGCCACTGGGCGAAGGCCGCGAACGGATCCTTATTTTGCCCTGCCCCGATGAGATGGAAGCCTTGCGTGCCGACATTCTCAGCCACGATATCGTGGTGCTGATGAAAATCGGCCGGCGTCTGCCGCAAGTACTGACTTTGCTGGGCGAACTCCAATTACTCGCCCATTGCGCCTTCGGGCATCGAGTCGGATTGCCCGGCGAACAACTGTATCCGGATTTGCTCAACACCCCGCCGGCCGATGCCGCAGGTTACCTTGCCACCATGTTGATCCGGCGCGAAGCCAGGGAGTCACGTCATCGATGAAAGTTTATTTTATCGGCGCCGGTCCAGGCGCGGCCGACTTGATCACGCTGCGCGGCGCACGTCTGCTGGCTGCGGCACGCATGGTGTTGTACGCCGGCTCGCTGGTGCCGCTTGAAATGTTGGCTCACTGCCATCCCGAGGCGGAAATATTCGATACCGCTCAGCTCGACCTGGAACAACAGCAAGCTTGTTATCTGCGCGCCCAGCAACAGAACCTCGATGTGGCGCGGCTGCATTCGGGCGATCCGGCGATTTACGGCGCCACCGCCGAACAAATGCGACGCCTGGAACAACTCGGCATCGCTTATGAGATCGTGCCCGGTGTGTCGTCGTTTACCGCCGCCGCCGCCGCGCTCGGTACCGAGCTGACCCGGCCCGCCGTGACCCAATCGATTGTCATCACACGTGTCTCGGGCCGCGCTTCGGCCGTGCCCGAACTCGAAGCCATCGAAGGCTGGGCACGGCATCGCGCCAGCATGTGTATTTTTCTCTCCGGTCCGCACCTGAAAAAGATCGTCGCCGACCTGCTGTTGCATTATCCGCCGCAGACTCCGGTGGCATTGGTCTATCGCGCAAGCTGGCCGGATCAGCGCTGCCATCGCAGTACGCTGGAGCGGCTCTTGTCCGAAGTCAAGGTCAAGGACTGGCAGTTGACCACCATGATGCTGGTGGGCGAGGCGATGGCCAATGCGCCGGGCGTCGAGTCCAGTTTGTATGCGGCGAATTTTACCCATCGCTTTCGGCGCGCCTCGGTGCGCAAACGCCGCTCGCCGGCAAAGGTGATTGCCAGTGTCTCGGAAAACCCGATACCCAAGCCGGGTGACGTGGCATGAGCGAGATCCACAACCCAAACTCGCCCGGCATCTGGCTGGTACGCACTGCGGCGCAAGCACTCGGCGAGCGGCTGCAAACCCTGCTGGGCGGCACCGTTTACCGGCCCTGGTTGCAAGCGGAGGTGACGCAGCGCGAACTGTTTGCCCGCCAGTTTGCCCGGCATGGAGAATGGATACTGGTAATGGCCAGCGGCATTGCGCTGCGCTACCTGGACGGACTGCCGCTGGACAAACATCAGGATCCTGCGGTGGTAGTACTGGATGAGGCCGCACGCTTTGCCATTTCCTTGTTGTCGGGCCATGAAGGCGGCGCCAATGCACTGGCCTACCGAGTCGGCCGCGCGGTTGGGGCGCAGCCGATCATCACCACCGCCAGCGAAGCGCTCAAATCGCTGGTGCTCGGCATCGGCTGCCGGCGCGGTGCAAGTTGCGCGCTGATTGAAGCGGCGGTCCAGTTGGCGCTGGGCAATCAATACACCCTGGCACAAATACGCGAGGTGGCAAGCGTCGACGTGAAAGCCGACGAAGCCGGTCTGCTCGAATTCTGTCGCCGCCATCAATTACCTTTGCGTATTTTTAGCCGTATACAACTGGCCGCGCGCCCCTGGACCACCAAACCGTCGGCCTGGGTCCAGGAAAACCTCGGCCTGGACGGCGTGTGCGAACCCTGTGCGCTGCTGGCCGCCGAACGCGGTATCTTAAGCGTCCCCAAAACTACTCTGGACGGTGTTGCCGTCGCCTTGGCGAGCGACACCGGAATCTCAAACGATGCATAAGCTTGCGCCTCAAGATCACCCCAACGTGCCGGCGCCATCCAGCGCCGAGGTACCGCACGATGCAGCCGGCACGATCGCGGGTCCCGGCCGCTTGAGCCTGGTGTCCGTCGGTCCCGGCTACCGCGACTTGATCGCGCCGCTGGCCACCGAAGTGTTGCGCGCTTGCGAGGTAGTGGTCGGTTACGATCTTTATCTACGCTGGATTGCGCCGTGGATCGAAGGCAAAGAAATCCATTCGCCGCCGCTGACCCAGGAGCGTGAACGCGCCGCATTGGCCTTGGCTCATGCCCGCGCCGGCAAAAGAGTGGCCTTGGTGTCGAGTGGCGATATCGGGGTGTATGCCATGGCGGCACTGGCCTTTGAGGAAATGCGCGAAGACGATGAATTCGAGGTTCAGGTGGTGCCGGGCATTACCGCCGCCAATGCCTGTGCTTCGCTGCTGGGCTCGCCTTTATCGCACGACTTCGCCACGCTCAGCCTGTCCGACTTACTCTGCCCCTGGCATTGGATCGAAGATCGGGCACGGCATATCGCCCAGGCCGATCTCGCGGCGGTGCTGTATAACGTGCAAAGCCGGCAGCGGCCCGATGGGGTCTATCGCATCCTGCAAGTGATGCTTGAACATAAACCGGCCAATACCTTATGCGGCATCGTGCGCAACGCTTATCGCGAAGAACAGCAGGTCGAGGTGGTAACCCTGGCTGAACTCGCCCAACGTCAGTTCGATATGCTCACCAGCATCGTCATCGGCAACCGCTTCACGCGACGCAAACGGCATTGGATTTACACCCCGCGCGGTTATGGCGACTGGGATACCCCTGAACCAAGCCAGGCGGCCCAAGCGTTACCGGCGCAAGCGGTCTGGGTCTTCTCCGGTACCAGCGACGGCAATGAACTGGCGCGGACTCTGGTGGAAGCGGGGTTAAGCGTGGTGGTTTCGGTTGCCAGCGCTTATGGCGCGGAAATCGCCCGGCGCGAGATTCCGGGCGCCGCCATCGTCGAAGGCCGAGTGGGTGTTGAACGCCGGCGCCAGATGCTGATCAACTCGTCCGCCCGTTGCCTGGTCGACGCAACCCACCCTTATGCCACGGATATGTCCGCGCAATTGTTGCAACTGGCCCAGGAACTCGGCATCGCAACGCTGCGCTTTGAGCGCCCCGCGGCACACTGCGCGGCGCCGGCAATCCATGCGGCCGACGCCGCCGCTGCGGCCGCGCAAGCTTGTGTGCTGGGCCGGCGCATTTTTCTGACGACCGGCACCACGACCCTGCGTAGTTTTACCGGACATTCCGCAGCCACCGGCCGCGCCTGGTTTGCGCGTGTCACGCCCGACCCGGCGCAACTGCAACGCGCGCTCGACGCAGGTATTCCGCGCGCCCACGTGTGTGCCATGCAGGGACCTTTTTCCCAGGCCTTCAATGAAGCGTTATGGCGCGATCTTGAGATCGACTGCGTGGTCAGCAAGGAGTCGGGCGACGCCGGCGGTTATTCCGCCAAGGCCCTTGCGGCCCAGGCGCTGGGCATCCCCCTGATTGTGATCGAGCGCCCGCGCCTGGTGTTTCCTCGCGAATTCGCCTCGATTGCAACCGTCGTGACCGCCGTTCGGCAAGTCCTGGCGGGAGCTGCGCCATGATTCGCGCACCGCTGCCCGTCACCGTCGTCACCGGTTTTCTCGGTGCGGGCAAAACCACCTTGCTCGGCAATCTGTTACGCGACGCCGCGCCGCGGCGGCTGGCCGTGGTGGTCAATGAATTCGGCGAGATCTCGATCGACGGCGCCCTGCTGCGCCAACATCAGCGCGGTGCCGAAGTCGAGATCCATGACGTGGCGCAAGGTTTGCTGGCTTACGCCGACGACACGGACTTTGTGCCTTTGATGCTGCAACTGGCCTCACGCCGTGCGCTGATCGATCATGTGCTGATCGAAACTTCGGGCCTGGCTTTGCCGACCGCGGTGATGGAGCGCTTGCAAGACCCGTTGCTGGCCGAGCATTTTGTACTTGATGCAACATTGGCCGTGGTCGATACACCGTTGCTGCTGACCGGCGATTTCGATGCCGGCTCGGACCTTGCGACTCATGGCGCAGGCCGCGAAAAATCGACCGCCGGTTTGTTCGACCTGCAACTCGCCAATGCCGATATCGTGGTGCTCAACAAAATCGATCGACTTGAGCGCCGCGCCCTGCTCGATGCCGAAACCCAAATCCGCACCCGCGCGCCCGGCGTGCGTTTTATCGAACTGGCCCGCCAGGCAAGGCTCGACCCACGCTTGACCCTGGGTTTAAAGCTGCATGAACCGGGCGCGGGCAATCACGGTTACCGCTACGCGCCGGTGCGCGGCATGCCGGCCGGCGAGACACGGCCGTTGGGCGACCATCGCAGGCTGGACGGCCATCGCCATTCAGGACTTGCCCCGCATCGGCATGGGGTGGCGACGCATAAACATTTTCATGAACATGATCCGGGTTGGCAATCGTTCACCTTGAGTTGCGCGGACCCGCTCGACGCGGTGGTCCTGAGCCAGGCACTGACCGCCATCGCCGGTAGCGAGCCGCTGATACGCGTCAAAGGTTATGCCGGCATCAAGGGGGCCGCGAACCGGCTGTTGATCCAGGGCGTCAGAACGCGCATCGAAACGGTCTGGCAGAACAGCGCCGATCCGGCGCCGCCTGAAGCACCAACTGAACCGCTAACCGAGGTCAATCTACCCGCCGCTGACGGCACACAGTTGGTATTTATCGGTTATCACGCGGTGCGCTCGCGAATTGCCGAGCAACTGGCGACACTCACCGGCCGTCATTGGTCATAATCACAGGATTTTTATGAAAACCGATCCCGCCTCCCATCAGCGCATGAGCGAACGCCGCAAAGCCGGCTTCGAGAAAAAGCTGGCCGCCGCCGAGCTCGAAAAAGGCCTGCTGATCGTGAATACCGGCAATGGCAAAGGCAAAAGCACTGCCGCATTCGGCATGGGTTTGCGGGTTATCGGCCATGGCATGCGCCTGGGCGTGGTGCAATTTATCAAGGGCGCGCTGCATACCGCCGAACGCGATGCCCTGGCCCAATCCGAGCATTGCGATTTTGTCACCATGGGCGACGGTTATACCTGGAACACCCAGGATCGCCAGGCCGATATCGCCACCGCCCGCCAAGGATGGGATGAGGCGCGGCGCATGATACTCAGCGGCGACTACCAGATGGTGATCCTCGACGAACTGAATATCGTACTCAAATACGAATACCTGCCGCTCGCCGAAGTGTTGGATGTATTCTCCCGGCGCGCGCCGGAGCTGCATGTGGTGGTGACCGGACGTCACGCCCCCGAGGCCTTGATTGAAGCCGCCGATCTGGTGACCGAAATGCGGCTGGTCAAACACCCCTACCGGGAACAAGGTGTCAAAGCTCAGCGCGGCGTGGAGTTCTAGGACATGCGTCACTGCCCGGCGCTGTTTATCAGCGCCCCCGCTTCCGGCCAAGGCAAAACTACCGTTACCGCGGGCCTGGCCCGGCTGCATCGGCGGCGAGGACTGCGCGTGCGGGTCTTCAAAACCGGCCCCGACTTCCTCGATCCGATGATCCTGGCACAGGCCTCGGGCGCACCGGTGTATAACCTCGACCTATGGATGGTCGGCGCGGCGGAATGCCGGCGGCGGCTCTATAAAGCCGCCGCCGAGGCCGACCTGATTTTACTTGAAGGTGTGATGGGTTTATATGACGGCAGCCCCAGCAGCGCCGATCTGGCACGTACCTTCGGCGTGCCGGTATTGGCCGTGATCGCGGCGCAATCGATGGCGCAGACCTTTGCCGCAGTGGCGTTCGGGCTGGCCCGCTTTCAGCCTGGACTGCCGTTTTACGGCGTGCTGGCCAACCGGGCCGGCAGCGAGCGTCATCTGAAACTGCTGCGAGAAGCGCTACCGCCCGAGATACATTGGGCGGGTCATCTCAGCAGCCAACAACAGGTGCAATTACCTTCGCGCCATCTCGGCCTGACCCAGGCAGATGAAATCGCCGACCTTGAGCAGCGGCTTGAACTTGCCGCCGACGCGATGGAGACCACCTCGTTGCGGAATTTACCGCCGCCGGTCGCATTTGCCGCGGCAGCCGAAGTCGGCGCGGCGACCGCTCATGCCACCCATGCCGCCCATGCCGCCCATGCCGCCGATGAGATGGCAACCGCCGCTGCCTCGTCCGGCTCGCCGCGTTTACTCGAAGGCCGGCACATTGCCGTAGCACGCGACGCCGCGTTTTCTTTTATCTATCCGGCCAATCTGGAGTTGCTGGAGCAGCTTGGCGCCCGGCTCAGTTTTTTTTCGCCGCTGGCCAATCAGGCACCGGGCGCAGCCGATGCTGTCTACCTGCCCGGCGGTTACCCGGAATTGCATCTCGAACAATTGTCCGGCAACACCGTCACCGCCGCCGCGTTGCGCGCACACCATGCGGCGGGCAAGCGGATCTTCGCCGAATGCGGCGGTATGCTGTATCTGCTCGACACGCTCACCGACGCGGCCGGACGCAGCGCGGCGATGTGCGGCATCCTGCCGGGTCACGCGCGGCTGCAGACGCGCTTCACCGGGCTGGGAATGCAGCACCTGCGGGACACTGCCAAACCCACCCCCGCGGGCGGCTTGCGCGGGCATACGTTTCATTACTCGCAACTCGAAACCCCGATGACGCCCTGGTTGCACGCAAGCAATCCCAATTCGGCGGCGCCCGGCGAAGCGGTCTATCGCGCAGGCCCGGTATGCGCCACCTATATGCACAGTTATTTCGCCTCCGATCCTTATTTCACCGCCAGCTTGTTCGCGAGGTTTCCCGATGAACCCAACGCAGCGTTTTGACGACAGCGAAATCGCCGCGGTCTACCGGGCGATTTATACGCGCCGCGACATGCGCCACTTCACCCGCGATCCGGTGGACCCAGCCATGCTGGCGAGACTGCTGAGCGCCGCGCATCACGCGCCCAGCGTCGGTTTTATGCAACCGTGGCGCTTGCTGCGCATTACCGACCCGGCCTTGCGCCTGGCGCTGTATGCGGAAGTCGAGCGCGAACGTATCGCCACCGCGGCAGCGTTGGGCGAACGCGGCAATGCTTTTATGCAATTGAAAGTCGAGGGCATGCGCGAGTGCGGCGAACTGCTGGTCGCAGCACTGATGGACGGCCGTGAAGGGCATATCTTCGGCCGCCGCACCTTGCCCGAGATGGATTTGGCCTCGGTCGCCTGCGCCATCCAGAATCTATGGCTCGCGGCCCGTGCCGAAGGTCTCGGCATGGGTTGGGTGTCGCTGTTCGAACCCGAGCATGTGCGTACCCTATTGCAGATGCCCGCCGGTGCCAAACCGGTGGCCATTCTCTGTCTCGGTCATGTCGAGCGGTTCTACGATGAACCTATGCTTGAAACAGAACGCTGGGCACAACGCGAAAAACTCGAACATTGCGTGTTTGAAAATCGCTGGCCGGCGGCCAAAGAAAGCGATCATGTTGAATCTTAAGCCACACGCTCCGGTGTATCACGGCGGCAATCTCGGCGAGGCGGTGCGCCGCTACGGTATCGGTCGCGAGAACTGGATCGATCTATCCACCGGCATCAATCCCCATGGATACCCGGTGCCGGCCATCGATCCCGGCTTATGGTTAAGGCTGCCCGACGATGATGACGGGTTGGAACAATTGGCCGCGTCTTACTACGGCGCGGCCCTCGCGCTGGCGGTTCCCGGAACCCAGGCGGCAATTCGGATGTTGCCGGACTTTTTACCTCAAGGACCAATCGGCATCAGCAGGTTGACCTATGGTGAATATGCACCGGCCTTCGCGCGCGCGGGGTTTCAGGTCGAGCATTTCGTCAGCGGACCGGCGGCGGACACCACCGGCAATACGGTGCTCAAACGTAACGCCGACGACGCATCCGCGCGCCCTTTCCTGCTGCGTGCCGACCAAGCTTTGCCGAGCCACTTGAAGCATCTGCTGATCGTCAATCCGAACAATCCGACCGCGGAAATGTTTAGTCCCGAGACGCTGCTCGGTTGGCAACGCCAGTTGTACGAGCGCGGCGGTACCTTGATTGTCGATGAAGCCTTTATGGACGCATCGCCTGAGGCCAGCATCGCCGGCCACACCGGGGTCGAGGGCCTGATCGTGCTACGCTCGATCGGCAAGTTCTTTGGCCTGGCGGGTGCCAGGACCAGCTTTGTGCTGGCCAATGAAGCCTGTCTCAACACCCTGCGCGCTTGGCGCGGCCCGTGGAGCTTGAGCGGCCCGGCTCGCGCCGTGGTGCGCGCCGCCCTGCTCGATACGGTGTGGCAGCACCGCACGCGAACCGATCTCGCAGCAGCCGGTATGCGGCTGGGCGACTTGCTGCAAAGCCACGGCTTGAGCGCTCCCCACACCGGCATGTACGCGTGGGCTCAGGATCGACGTGCCGAAGTATTGCAGGATAAGATGGCCCGCCTGGGCGTCTGGGTCCGCCGCTTTGAGGTGATCCCCAGTTTACGTTTCGGCTTGCCTGCCGACGAAACCGCCTGGATCAGATTAAGCGACGCATTGCGCCGTGCGCTCGCGTAAATCGCAGCTTCATTCCCACATAAAATTCTCAGATCACTACACTCAATGTCGACTCCCACTATTTCACTCAGCGACGCGATCGCCCGCGCAAAAGCGCAGCAACCGGTCGGCTCCCCCTGCACCGACGTGTGCCGCTTAAACAAAGAGAGCGGCTATTGCGAAGGATGTTTTCGCAGCAAAGATGAGATCAAAGCGTGGAAAACGCTGCCCGACGGGGGTAAGTTGCGCCTCTTTCCGCTCTTGACGGCGCGCCAGCAACACAATGCAGAAACGGCGGCAGCGGCGACGGCAAGCCGGTAGCCCTCGGTAGATTCGCCTCGCCCAGACCGCCTCAAGAGCAGAAACCACGCCCGATCCGTCCGGCGTTTTATCTCAAGCGCTCAAATCGCAGATTTTGTAAGGAAATCGCAGGTTTCGTTTGACCGCGGGCACAAGCACCAGTACACTCCGTCTCGCGGGGTGGAGCAGTCTGGCAGCTCGTCGGGCTCATAACCCGAAGGTCATAGGTTCAAATCCTATCCCCGCAACCAAAAATTAAAAGTCAAAAGCCCGGTTCTCCGGGCTTTTTTCATTTCGGCGGCAATTGCATGGTTACTCGGTTGGATGACGCGGTTGTGTAGCGCGAAGATCAAGTGCTCATGGTCCTATACTGCGGTGAATGGTCGCCCTGTAAGCGCACAAACTCTCGCATCCAGCGTGGCATAATCAGCGGCTAAACCCGCTTTGGAAGCCAACGTCAGCCTCATGAGCCGCCGCCTCGTCCGCAAGTTCGGAAGTCTCATCGGATTGCTTGCGATCCTGATGACCGCGCTCGCTCCGGCCGTCTCGCAAGCGCTCGCGTCCGGAACGCAATCGGCGACAATCCTGAGCGCGTTCTGCTCGGCGCGTTCAGAAATCCTACATACCCCGCAGGCCAATACTGACGACCCCCTCCGTTCGCCGCACTCGGCTGCGGGTCATTGGGATGCATGCGGCTACTGCAACCTCGCGGCGCATTCACCTGCAGCCGCACCTTGCGCAAGTGCTTATCAAGCGCATGTTACGTCGGCGCCTCTATCCGATAACACCCCCGCGCAACCCTTCCCGCCGTATGCGCCGGTCTTCGCGGCACAGCCTCGTGCGCCGCCAGTCTTCGTCTGATTCTTCTTCGCACTGCCGCCGGCTGAATGGCCGGTACTCATCATTCGCGTCGCCCGGATCAGACGGGATGAAACGAGATCAAACAGGATCAGCATGAACACGTCCCTCGCAATCATGATCAAGCATGGTGGCCTTGCCGCCCTGCTTCTCGCCACCGCGCAACTCGCTTTCGCGCATGCGCATCCCGCGCAGCAAACGCCCGCGCCCGATGCAACGGTAGAAGCACCGCATGAAGTTGCCATCGATTTCACGGAAGGCCTCGAACCGGCGTTCAGCACGCTGAACGTGATCGATGCAGCGGGCAAGCAGGTCAACAGCGCGAAATCAGCCGTCGATGCGAACAACAAGAAACATATGAGCGTCGAGCTCGGCGATCTAAAAACGGGCACCTATCAAGTGGAATGGACTGCCGTGGCCGACGACGGTCATCGTACGCAAGGCCATTACCTGTTCAATGTAAAGTGAGCTGACTATGAAAACCAAAACTCTGATTCGCGCCGGTTTGCTTTCCTTATGCGGCCTCGCGGCGTCCGGCGTACAAGCCGCAACGCTCAATGCGCACGATTGCTGGATCCGTTCGATGCCGGCTAAATTGCCGTCGTCGGGCTACTTCGTGATATCGAATAGCGGCGATAAACCCGCTACCCTCACCGGCGCTGAAACGCCAGCGTTCGGCATGGCGATGCTGCATAAATCGACGAGTAACGGCAGCACATC
>JAMFSV010000184.1 GCA_026225455.1 Burkholderiales bacterium
GTTTTTGCAGTCGGGCCTGACGCAGGCCATCATTTTAAGCGCGGCCACCACGGGGACAGCCTTCGGCAGCCTATGGCTGTCGCATCATCCGGGCACCGCCAGCATGGGTAAATTGCTGGCGCTGTCATTGCTCTGCACCTTGATCGGCGCGGTATTTTTCCAACCTATTTTGATGGGCAAACCCCGCGCGCCCGTGCAGCAATAAGCCAATGCGGCAAGCACCGGGCCGCCATCGCACGGCGCGGCAGCGTGCCGCACAGAAAACCTGCGGGATCGATATAATCAAGCTGAAAATTTGCGCTTGAAACCAAACATTCCTCGGTGATTGCCGAGATAGACTCCAGGGCATCCATGCATCAGACACAGCGTTCACACGCGATCAAAGGCCTTCCCGCCCTCGCCATTTCCCTCGCACTGCTAGGCGTCCTCGGCGGCTGCGCCACCGGCCCGGGCCGCAGCGCCGACGACCCGCTCGAAGGCGTCAACCGCGCGACCTATCAGTTCAACGATGTGCTCGACCGCGCCGTCGCCAAACCGGTCGCCAAGGGCTATAACGCGGTCACGCCAGGTCCGATCAAGACCATGGTCAACAACTTCTTTTCCAACATCGGCGACGCGACCGTGATGGCCAACGATCTGCTGCAAGGCAAGATCACCGACGGCACCGAAGACTTCATGCGTATCGTCATGAACTCCTTCTTCGGCATCGGCGGCCTGGTTGACTTTGCGACCCCTGCCGGCCTGCCGAAACACGACCAGGACTTCGGCTTGACGCTGGGACATTGGGGCGTGCCGGCAGGCCCCTATGTGGTGCTGCCGCTATTTGGGCCAAGTACCATCCGCGATGCGGCAGGCTTTGCCGTGGATCTGGAAGCCTCGCCTACCAGTTATCTCAGACCCGCCATCCGCAACATCTTGTATCCGTTGAATTTCGTCAGTACTCGGGCTCGTTATCTGGGCGCGACCGATCTGCTGTCGGCTGCCGCGCTGGATAAATATTCCTTTACCCGCGATGCTTACCTGGGACGCCGCAAGTATCAGCTCAACGGCGGAAAAGACGACACCCTGCCCGATTACGGCAACGACCCGGCGGCTCCGGCGGCAAAACCCGGCGATGGCGCGGCAACAGCTCCGGCCACAAACCCGGCAGCAGGAGCGGCCGATGCGACAGCGCATCCGCTGACGGAGCAAAAGGTGGGGGCCGTGCCTGCGGCACCGGCTTCGGCTGCTGAGGGTAACCCAGGCAGCACCAGCAGCGCCGCGCCGGATGCTCCGGCATCAGGAGCCGCTACAGGACAATAGGCGGCGTTTGGGCGTACCGGTGCTTCGCCTATCTTGCGTGCTGTCTTGCATGGACAAGGAGGCCGGTACTCCCCGCTTGTGACTTAGCGCAATGGTGTGCGAGGGCTGGGATGCAGTATCAAGCACCGATTCCGCTTTAGCCATTGCCCGCAAAAGCCGGAAGCGATGCCGATGGCCGGTGCAAGCGCCAAGCGCACCGAACCCTGTCGCATCACAACGCTTCGTGCGCCAATACCGGCCCTTTACGCTTTAGCGCGACTGTCGGCACCAGCAGCGCAATCAACAATACGGCAAGCGAGATCACGAACATCGCTAAAAACGTGACGTGCAATGAGTGATGCAGCACCAGCCGCACCACCGAATCGCGCGAGATGTCAGTCGCCCCGGCTTCGAGCAATTGCTTGATCTGATCCGCCGTGATCGCCGCGGCGCCGGTCGTATGCGTCAGGCCGTAATTGAGCACCGCACCAAATAGGGTCGCCCCCAGCGTGTTGCCCAGATTACGCGAAAACAAGTTGGATGCCGTGGCGCTGCCACGGTTTGCCGGAGCGGCGATCTCCTGGATCAACACCATTGAACTGACACTGGCGATGCCCATGCCCAGCCCCATGATCAACGAACCGACGCCGGCCAGCCGACCTTAAGTATCGTGCGACAACAACGTACAAAACACCGCGACTAAACGGAAAATCCCACTTCACAAATACAGTCCCCCCCGCGGAACGCTGAGTTGTAA
>JAMFSV010000185.1 GCA_026225455.1 Burkholderiales bacterium
AGGTTTGGCCAAACCCAGCGCCGCCAATGGCGCTTCACGGCGGTTCCATTCCGCCAGCAAGTCGGCCGAAGGCAGGCAACCCATCAGGCCGGGGTGGGTCAAACCGGCAATCCGTACTCCGGGAATATGGCGCGAGGTCGCGTACAAACCTTTGAGATCCCAGATCGCCTTCGCCGGATCGGGAAAATAATCGCCGAGGAAACCGCCGCCGTTGCTCTTGGCAAACACCCCGGAAAACCCCACCGGGGTGATCGGCTTGATATCCAGCAGGTCCACCACCAGCAAGTCGCCGGGTTCGGCGCCTTCGATATAAAATGGGCCGGTCAACGGATGTGCGCGGGTCAAATCGATATCGCGCACGTCGTCGGTGCTGTCGTTATCCTTGATTTGCGCATCGAGAAAATCCAGCGTTTCGATAATGATTTCCTCGCCCGGTTTGACCCGCGACAAGAACGGGATATCGGGGTGCCAGCGGTTGTGGCCCAGCTCGGCTTGTTCGGCGAGCGGCACGCCCGGCTTGATGGTGAAATGTTGCATAAGGCATCTCCGTGGTGACTGACAAAGTATCGTGGTGCAAGCAACGCATTCTTTGGCTTACTTGTTGGAACTTGGGTCGAATTCAATTGGCATGCGGCTATCTGTCGGTGCTCGACCCGGCGCTCAACTAGCCGGATAGGCGCTCGCCATACACCCGGCCTGATAACCGCCGTTGACCGTGTCATCCTTGATTTGCTTGCATACCTGAGCGGTCCACGCCTCGCCTTCCAGCACCCGGCCGTCGGGCAAAGTGCCGCCGCGGGCATCGAACTGCAGCAAACATACCGGGCAGGTCTGCACCGAGCTCGCGCTGCGTCCTTTGCGATTGTCGGTAAAACCCGCGTGGCCGAAGCGGTTGTAGTACATGTATCCGATCATGGTGACGCTCCTTCAGAGTGATCTCTGCGTGGTGGATTTCGCTCAAACCGACAGATAACTGCTGACCTTGGCAATATCGACTTCATCGCGCCGGTTCTCGTGGACAAAACGTCCTTTTTCGATCACCACCAGGCGGTCCGCAATCTCCAAGGTAAAGCTCAGCACCTGCTCGGAGACAATGATGGTCAACTGTTTGAGCGTGCGAATTTCTTTAAGCGAGCGGGCAATGTCTTTGATAATGGAAGGCTGAATTCCCTCGGTCGGCTCATCCAGCAGCAATACCCTGGGGTTGGTGACCAAGGCACGGGCAATCGCCAGTTGCTGTTGCTGCCCGCCGGACAGGTTGCCGCCTTTGCGATGTTGCATGTCGTACAGCACCGGAAACAGCGAAAAAACTTCGTCTGGCACTTTGCCGTGAGCCGATTTCGGCAACGCGGCTTTGATGTTTTCCAGCACCGTCAAGGTCGAGAAAATCATCCGGCCTTGCGGCACATAAGCAATGCCGTGCGCCACCCGTTCGTGCGGCGGCAGTGCGGCGACATCGACCCCGCCGATCTCGACCGTGCCCCGGCGGCACGGCAGGATGCCCATCAACGATTTGAATAAAGTCGTTTTACCCATGCCGTTGCGCCCCATTACCGCCACGATTTCGCTCGGTGCGGCATTCAGGTCGAGACTATGTATCACCTCGCTCTGACCATATCCCGATACCAATCCGCTGACTTTGAACATATTGCGCTCCGTATAATTTCCCAGTGAGGCGGCCAGCCGTGCTTGAACCTCAATGCCCCAGATACACTTCGATCACCTTGGGATTGGCCTGTACCGACTCCATGCTGCCGTCGGCCAGCACCTTGCCTTGATGCAATACGGTGACGCGGTGGGCGATATTCTTGACGAACTCCATATCGTGTTCGATCACCACCACCGAACGATTTTTAGCCACCCGGCCCAGCAATTCAGCCGTCTTCTCACGCTCCGAAACACTCATACCGGCGACAGGTTCGTCCAGCAGCATCAGCTCCGGGTCTTGCATCAGCAGCATGCCGATCTCCAACCATTGTTTTTGCCCGTGGCTCAATAATTCGGCGGTCTGGTGCAGCATGTCCGAGAGAAACACCTCGTCGGCAATCTGCCGGATGCGCTCGTCGACTTCGCTGGTGCACTTGAAGGCAATCGCGCCGAATACACTGCGACCGCGCGGAAACGACACTTCGAGGTTCTCGTAGGTAGTGAGGTTTTCGTAGATCGAAGGAGTCTGGAACTTGCGCCCTATCCCGGCGCGCACAATCATGTGCTCGCTCATCTGGGTCAATTCAAGACCTTTGAATTTGATGGTGCCGCTGGTGGCGCGCGTCTTGCCGCTGATCAGATCCAGCACGGTAGTCTTGCCCGCGCCATTGGGGCCGATCACCACTCGCACCTCGTTTTGGTCGATATACAGATTCAAGCCATCGACGGCCTTAAAACCATCGAACGACACGGTCAGATCCTCGACCGTCAAAACAAAATCTTTTTGCGCCATGATGTCCTCAGCGTAAGAAGTTCAGCCATTGCCGGCGCCCGGCATTAATCCCGGATGACGGGCATGCGTGAAAAACCAAGACCGCGCTTCACGACTTGGAATCCGAACTCTGGGTCGAACCCTGGGTCGAACCCTGGGTCGAACCTTGAGTCGCGAGCTTGGTTCTGCGCCAGCGCCGCAGTAGCGGCGGCAGCCGTTTTAACCAGGGTTTGCCATGCGCCTCGAATAGACCAGCCAAACCATCGGGGAAAAACATCACGACCGCGATAAACAAGCCGCCCATCAGGAACAACCACACTTGAGGAAAACTCTCGGAGAAATATGACTTGCCGAAATTGACCAGCAAGGTGCCGTAGACCGCGCCGAATAAAGACATGCGTCCGCCGACAGCACAAAAAATCACCATCTCGATCGAGGGCACAATGCCGACAAAAGACGGCGACATAAACCCCACTTGCAAGGTGAACATGGCCCCGCCTATCGCCGAAAACAAGGCGGCGATAGAGAACACAAAAATCTTCACCGCCGATACGTCATAACCGGAGAAGCGCACGCGCTCTTCCTTGTCGCGCATCGCTACCAGCAATTTCCCCAGCTTGGTCGACAAGAGGAAGGTGCCGAAGGCGATGCAGATAAATAACAAGCCGGCGTTGATGAAATACAGGATGTAACGCGCCGAGTCGGTGCGGATATCCCAACCTAGCAGGGTGCGCAAATCGGTGATGCCGTTCACCCCGCCGGTCAAGCCTTGCTGGCCGATAATCAGCACCGAGAGAATCGCCGCGATGGCCTGGGTCACGATGGCAAAATACACATCGCCGACCCGCCGCTTGAACATGGCCGTGCCGATCACAAAAGCCAGCAAGGTGGGCAAGATCAACACCGCGGCAATGGCAAAACCGAAGTGGCGAAACGGCACCCATAACAGCGGCAGATGAGTGATCTGATTCCAATCCATGAAATCGGGAATGCCTGGCGTCGACTGGATTTTGGTACTGATCGGGTCGGACGCTTCCAGCTTCAGAAACATCGCCATGCAATACCCGCCCAAGCCAAAAAACACGCCCTGCCCCAGACTCAGGATGCCGCCGTAACCCCAGCACAAGGTCAGGCCGATGGCGACAAACGCGTACGACAGGTATTTGCCGACCAGGTTGAGCCTGAAGATATCCAGCGTCAGCGGCATGATCACCACCACCAGCAGGCCCAGGCACACAAACCCTGCCAGACCGGAGCGCCCCCCCCAGCCATTTCAATTTTTCCGGATTCATCGCGTTCTCTAAAAGTGGAAGGGTTAGCGCCTTACTTTGGTCGCGAACAAGCCTTGCGGACGTAACATCAGAATCAGAATCACCGCCGATAGCGTGAGCACTTTGGCCATCGATCCGGAGAGGAAAAATTCCAAGGTCGAACCGGTTTCGGCAATCGAGAAAGCGGAGGCAATGGTGCCGAACAAACTCTGCGCGCCGCCGAATACCACCGTCAAAAAGGTATCGACGATGTATAAGGAACCGCTGGTGGGTCCGGTCGAGCCGATGGTGGTGAAAGCCGCGCCGGCAATACCGGCAATGCCGCAGCCGAGGGCAAAAGTCAGGCGGTCGACGCGTCCGGTATTGATCCCGACGGCACTGGCCATCACCCGATTCTGCGTGGTGGCACGCACTTGAATGCCCCACTGCGACTTATATAAAAACAGCAGCAAAATCGACGTCAGCGCGATAGTGACCACCATCACCATCAAGCCGTTGATGGGAATGTCCAGGCCCGGAGCGGGTTCCAGCGACCCCATCAACCAGTTCGGTAATTCGGGGCTGACTTCTTCGGAGCCGAACACCGAACGGAAGGTTTGCTGCATCGCCAGCGACAAACCCCAGGTCGCGAGCAAAGTATCGAGCGGACGCCTATACAAATGCCGGATCAGCAGCCACTCGACCAGATAACCCACGGCAAACGCTATCGCAAACGCCACCACAATCGCCGCAAAAAAATACACGGGTTGCAAGCCCGGCGCATATTTTTGCGTCAAAACCGACAACATGTAGGTGGTGTAAGCGCCTATCGTCAGAAATTCCCCGTGCGCCATATTGATCACGCCCATCTGACCAAAAATGATGGCGAGTCCCAAGGCCATCAGCAACAACACGCTGAATACCGATAAACCGTTAAAACCTTGCATCACGACGATTGCGCCGAACTGCGAGAACCATGCCATGGTTATTCCCCTGCACAGCCCGGCATAGGCCGGGCTGAATGGTCACACATCACTCCATGCCGTGGGCGGCGCGGCGAGTCACGCTTGGCTTCGCCGCGCCGCTACGGGATTTACTGATAGCCTTTGGGGAAAGGATTGGGTTCGATCAGCTCGGACTTGAACACCACTTTGAATTGACCGTCTTTCTGCCCCTGGCCGACCAGCGTGTTGCTCCACAGATGATGATTCGGGTGGATTTTCACGTAACCTTCGGGCGCATCGTTGAACTCGATCCCGGGCGAAGCAGCGACCACCTTGTCGACATCGAAGCTCTGAGCTTTTTCCACCGCCATTTTCCATAACCAGGGGCCGAGATACGCCGCTTGGGTCACGTCGCCGATCACCGCATCGGCGCCGTATTTGGCCTTGAACGCCGCGACGAATTTTTTGTTGGCTTCGTTTTCCAAGCTCTGGAAATACTTCATGCACGAATAGAAACCTTCGAAGTTTTCCCCGCCTATGCCCAGCAGTTCGTCCTCGGTCACTGAGATGGTGAGCAAGGTCTGCTTGTCGCCCGTCACCCCCGCCGCCTTGAGCTGCTTGTAGAAGGCCACGTTGCTGCCGCCCACCACGTCGGCAAAAATCACGTCGGGCTTCTTCAGCTTGATCTTGTTGATCAGCGACCCGAATTGGGTATTGCCCAGCGGGTAATAGTCTTCGCCGACCACTTCGCCCTTCAACACATTCTCGATATGCTTGCGCGCAATTTTGTTGGAAGTGCGCGGCCAGATATAGTCGGAGCCGACCAGATAGAAAGTTTTGGCTTTCTTTTCCCGTGCCACCCAGTTCAAGCCGGCCAGCACTTGCTGCGTCGCTTCCTGCCCGGTGTAGAACACATTCTTCGATTGTTCCAGGCCTTCATAGAAGGTCGGGTAATACAACAAGCCATTGTCCTTTTCGAACACCGGCAACACCGCCTTGCGCGAGGCGGAAGTCCAGCAACCGAAGACGGTGGCGACGTGGTCGTTTTCCAGCAGTTTCTTGGCTTTTTCGGCAAAGGTCGGCCAATCGCTGGCGCCGTCCTCTTGAATGATCTTGATCTGCCGCCCGAGAATCCCGCCGCCGGCATTGATCTGGTCGATCGCCAGACGCTCGGCGCGAATCGAGCCGGTTTCGCTGATCGCCATGGTGCCGGTAGCCGAGTGCAACTGCCCCACCGTGACTGTAGTATCGGTAATCGCCAGACCGGTGGTATTCACCTTGGACGTCGGCGGCGCCGCGGCAAACGAGGGTTTGGCCATCATCATGAATGGCAAGGTAGCCAGGCCCAGCGCGATCTTGCGGCGCGTCGGCGAAACCATGGTGTGCTCGGCTGACGGAGCGTCGCGAGTATCGTCGTCAAAGCTATATGTCATGTTGAAAAGTCCTTTTGCCCAGGTTTCAGATCTGCATGCCGCGTATCGGTATAGCCCGGGTGGAACTCCGGCGCCGTGACGCGGATTAAGTGGAACGGCGAATGAAGAGTAGGTATCCGAAATAAGCACCGGAATACGTCATTTGGCGTAGTGGTGCAGCGCAATATAGATTTTCGGCGGCTGGGGCCAATTGGCTGCGGCAACCTTGCGCTCCGGCCAGGCGCGAATAAACATGCTCTACGTCAAACGACGTATCTACAGGGTCTCGGACCCGCTTTATGCTTATCGACTACACCAGTAGCGGCCCGGACTTATCCGGCCCATGCGTCGCCGCGGTGCAGCAATGCCACCTCACGGGGCTCTTCATGCCCACTTATGAGCCGGCCCCGGAGGTTTGCACCCAGGCAGACGGGGTCGCGGCATGGCACGAGGCTTGCGGCATCTCAATCAGATACCGGTTCCCGACCTGGATAATTTGATGAATCAGCCCTTTGATGCTCCGGCCCAGAACGCCGCACCGGTGCAGCGCATTATCAAAGTGCGCCGCGATTACAACACCTGGGTCGCCGATGAAACCATCGAAGACTATGCCTTGCGCTATACGCCCCGGGCTTTTCGTAAGTGGTCCGAATTCCGCGTGGCCAACACCGCCTTTGGCGCGCTGTCTTTTCTTGCGCTCGAAGCCATCGGCGGCTCGATTACCGTCGAATACGGTTTTACCAACGCCATTTGGGCCATTCTGTTTGTCAGCCTGATTATTTTTTTCGCCAGCTTGCCGATCAGTTATTACGCCGCCAAATTCGGCCTGGACATGGATCTGCTGACGCGCGGCGCGGGTTTCGGCTATATCGGTTCGACCATCACTTCGCTGATCTACGCCTCCTTCACTTTTATTTTTTTCGCGTTGGAAGCAGCGATCATGGCGCTGGCGCTGCAACTCTGCTTCAAGATCCCGCTTTCGCTGAGTTATCTGATTTGCGCCTTGGTGGTGATTCCCTTTGTCACCCACGGCATCACCTTGATCAGCCGCTTGCAAGCCGTGACCCAGCCGGTCTGGATCGTGATGTTGGTATTGCCTTACGCGGTGGTGATCTGGAAAGATCCGAGCTTGCTGCAGCAATTTCCCAGTTTTCTCGGCATCGGCGGCAGCGACGGCCATTTCGATCTGCTGATGTTCGGCACCGCCTCCACCGTCTTGATCTCGATGATTGCGCAAGTGGGCGAGCAGGTCGATTTTCTGCGATTTTTGCCGGAGCGGACCAAACAGAACCGGGTGCGCTGGTTTGCCAGCATGTTGATTGCCGGCCCCGGCTGGGTGATTCCCGGCGCGGCGAAAATGCTGGGCGGCTCCTTCCTGGCGTTCCTCGTGATCCAGCAGGAAATGACACCGCAGCACGCGGTCGAGCCGACCCAGATGTATCTGGTCGCGTACAAGTATGTCTTTGCGTCACCCGAATGGGCCTTGGTGGTTTCGACCTTTTTTATTATCTTGTCGCAACTCAAGATCAATGTGACCAACGCTTATGCCGGGTCGCTGGCCTGGTCCAATTTTTTTGCCCGGCTCACCCATAGTCACCCGGGGCGTCTGGTATGGCTGGTGTTTAACGTCTTGATCGCGGTGATGTTGATGGAGTTGGGCGTGTTTCGCGCGTTGGAACAAGTGCTGGGCTTGTATTCGAATATCGCCATCAGTTGGGTCGGGGCGGTGGTGGCCGACCTAGTGATCAACAAGCCGCTGGGACTGAGTCCGCCGGGTATCGAATTCAAGCGCGCCTATCTCTACGATATCAATCCGGTGGGGGTGGGGGCGATGCTGATCGCCTCCTGTGTCTCGATCCTGGCTTATAGCCATGCGCTCGGCCCGGTGGCCCATGCCTTCTCGGCCCTGATTGCGCTGGTCACGGCATTGATCAGCGCGCCGCTGATCGCCTGGGCTACCGGCGGCCGGTTTTATATCGCTCGCCAGCCCGGTCTTTTTGCGCGCGGCCGATATACCCATCGCTGCTGCATCTGCGATAAAACCTACGAAAGCGAGGACATGGCGCATTGCCCGGCTTATGACGGTCCGATCTGCTCGCTGTGCTGCACCCTCGACGCACGCTGCCACGATCTGTGCAAACCGGGTGCGCGTTTATCCGAGCAAGCCAATGCGGCAATGCGCTGGTTATTGCCGAAATCCTTATCCAGTCAATTCAATACCCGCATCGGCCAGTACCTGTTATTGCTGAGCCTGATGGCGGGCGTCTTGATCACCATTCTGGGCCTGGTCTATACCCAGGAATCGGTGGTGCTGGGCGAACTATCGCCCGCGCTAACGGGTGTGATGCGTTCGGCCTTTCTGAAGATTTTCGCGGTACTGGTGCTGGCGGGCGGCATCGGCTGCTGGTGGTTTGTCTTGACCGCGGAAAGCCGGCGCGTCGCGCAAGAAGAATCGAACCGCCAGACCTATTTGCTGCTGGAGGAAATCCAGGCCCACCAGCGCACCGATGCGCAATTGCAACATGCCAAGCAAGTGGCGGAAAAAGCCAATCATGCCAAGAGCCGCTATATCACCGGCATCAGTCATGAATTGCGCACGCCGCTCAACAGCATATTGGGTTATGCCCAATTGCTGGAACAGGATGTCTCGATTCCGCCGCAGCGTCATCTGGCCTTGGCCGTGATCCGCCGCAGCGGCGAATACCTGGTATCGCTGATCGACGGCCTGCTCGATATTGCGAAGATCGAAGCCGGCAAAATGACCTTGGATATCGAGGAAATCCGCTTGCCGGAATTTGTGCTGCAACTGGCCGACATGGTGCGGCTGCAGGCCAGCAACAAGAATATCGAGTTCCACTACACCCTGCCCACCGAGCTGCCGGCGGTGGTGCGCGCCGACAAAAAACGCATCGGTCAGATTTTGATCAATATCCTCGGCAACGCGGTCAAATTCACCGACCGCGGCCGGGTCAGTTTGCGGCTTGAGTATCGCCGCGAGATGGCCTTGTTTGAAATCGAAGACTCCGGCATCGGCATCGACGACGCCGATATCAACCGCATCTTCCTGCCCTTCGAGCGCGGCAGCAATACCTTGAGCGGACCGGAAAACGGCACCGGGCTTGGCTTGACCATCGCCAAGATGTTAACCGAGGTGATGGGCGGCACCCTGACCGTCGACAGTCAGCCCGGACGCGGCAGCTTGTTCCGCATTCAGTTATTTCTGCCCGAGGTGCACAACCCCAAGCCGGTGATGGCGCTGCCCACCCTGCCCGTCGGCGGTTATGCCGGCGACATCCGCCGCGTGCTGGTGGTGGACAACGAGCCGGTCGACCGTGAACTGCTGGTGCGCTTGCTGGAACCGCTGGGCTTTGTGGTGGAGGAAGCGGCGTCGGGCATCGAGGCGCTGCGCGCGGTCTCGTCCTTCGCCCCGCACTTGATCTTGCTGGATCTCGGCATGCCGGTGCTGGACGGCTGGGAAACCGCGCGTTTGCTGCGCACCAACCGGATGAGCGACGCGCCCATCATTGTGGTATCGGCCAATGCCTTCGATAAAGGCCGCGACAACGAAGCGGGTATTCTGCGCGAAGACTTTCTGGTGAAACCGGTCAATGTTTTGGCCTTGCTCGAACGGATCCGCCAGGTGCTGGATTTAAGCTGGATCGATACACCGGGACGCCACAGCGCGCCGGCGGCAGCACCCGCCTTGCGCGCCGCGGCATTAGCCACACCGCCGCCGGGCGACGTATTACGCCGCTTGCATGAGTTGGGCAACCTCGGTTATGTGCGCGGCATTCTTGACCAGCTCAACGAAATCGAAAAACTCGATCCGGCTTACCTGAGCTTTACCGGCCTGTTGCGCAATCATGTCGAGCGCTTCGATTTACCTGAATATTTAAGCGTACTGGAATACTCGATGCGGATCCCCCCTCATGCTACGACCTGAAGCGCTACGCGACGTCGTGCTGATTGTCGACGACGTTCCCGAAAACCTGTCTATCCTGCATACCCTGCTGGACGAATCGGGTTACACCGTGCTGGTGGCCACCGACGGCACCAGTGCGCTCGATCGCGTCAGGCGCTTGCCGCCCGACCTGATCCTGCTCGATGCCATCATGCCCGGCCTGGACGGCTTCGAGACCTGCCAGCGGCTGAAAAGCAATATCGACACGCGCAATATTCCGGTGATGTTCATGACCGGCTTGTCGGAAACCGAACATATCCTGCGCGGCTTCCAGGCCGGCGGCGTCGATTACATCACCAAACCGATCCGGCCCGCTGAAGTGATGGCGCGTATCGCCTCGCATTTGCGCCACTCGCAACGCGTGGCGCAAAGCCATGAAGTGATGGATGCCGTCGGACAAGCCATCGCGGCGGTCGATCAAAACGGCGAAGTGTTATGGCTTACGCCTTTGGCCCAATCGTGGTTGCGCGCAGCGCTCGACCTCGACGGCCATCTGCCCGCGCCCGTACGCCGTTGGCTTAGCGACACGCGGGAACGCGGCGAGGTCAAACCGCTCGACTTCCCGGCCTCCGATCCACCGCTGATCTTCAGCCGCCTGAGGCGCGGCATGCAGGGCGAAGAACTGCTGCTGATCCAACGTAAAACCTCCACTACCCCGGAACCGGCGGCGCTGATGCTGGCCTTCAAACTGACCCCGCGCGAAGCCGATGTGCTGCACTGGGCGATGTTGGGCAAAACCAACCGGGACATTGCCGAGATTCTCGGCATGAGCCCGCGCACCGTCAATAAACACCTGGAGCATGTGTTCGAAAAACTCGGCGTGGAAACCCGCACGGCCGCCGCACGGGTGGCGTTGAACTGCTAGCCCACAACCCTGTCTATTGCTCCTGTTGGCCTCGTTATCCGCTTGCACTATGGAGCGCCGAGCGCGCCGAAGGCATAATGGGGGTAAGGCATAGGCGGTGCCTCTTGCCCGGCCCGGTCCAGGCATCGGGTATCAGCCGATCCCGGCGCCGGACCACGCTGCCCGGTTCGCACCGCTGCGCCGTACCCTAATCACCCAGTTGCCGGAGCATCAATGTCACTGTCACGCACGCTACGCCTGTCGGTCGGTTGGCTGACGACCGCGGTTTTTTTCGCCGCCGGCCCCCAATTGCTGGCGCTCGCCGCATCATCGGCACTGCTGGCGATACTCAGCATTCTGCTGTTCGCGGTGATCTTGTGGTCGGCCTTTGGAGTGGTCACGGAAGCCGACCACCTGGCCGAAGCCCTCGGTGAACCTCGCGGCACGCTGGTACTGACCCTGGCCATTGTGCTGATCGAAGTGGCGCTGATCAGCGCGGCCACGCTGAATTCGGCTCAGCCCACGCTGGGGCGCGACACCATGTTCGCGGTGGTAATGATCGTGCTGAACGGGGTAGTGGGGCTGGGCTTGTTAATGGGCGGTATGCGCCATGGCGAGCAACGCTACAACTGGCAAGGCGCCAGCGCTTATCTGGGGGTGATTATTCCATTGGCGGTGATCTCGTTTGTGCTGCCGAATTTCACCGAGTCGAGCCCTATCGGCACGCTACATCCGGTGCAAGCCGTGATGTTCTCAATCTTCACCCTGACCCTTTACGCCGTGTTTCTGCTGATCCAGACCGGCCGGCATCGCGATTTCTTTACCATCCCGGAAGGTCCGGGCAGCGATGCCGGGCATGGCGCCGTCGAGCATGCCGGATTGAATCGCGCCGCGCTGCTGAAACAGGGCATATGGCTGGTCGCGTCGATTTTACCGGTGGTGCTGCTGTCCAAGTTCCTGGCAAAATTTATCGATACCGGTTTGCTGCGGGTCGGCGCGCCGCCGGCTTTGGGCGGCTTGCTCATTGCGATTATCGTGCTGGCGCCGGAAGCCATTTCCGCCTTGCGCGCGGTCTCGGCCAATCAGTTGCAGCGTGCCCTCAACCTGTGTCTGGGTGCCGCGGCATCGACCATCGGCCTGACCGTGCCGGCCGTGCTGGCGATCAGCCTGATCACCGGGCAACACCTGGTGCTGGGCCTGTCGCCCGCCAATATGGTGTTACTGGTGCTGACCTTGCTGCTGAGTATGCTGACCTTCTCCGGCACCCGCACCACGCTGCTCGAAGGGGCCATGCACCTGATGATATTTTTTGTGTATGTTTCGCTGATCTTCGTCGGTTGACGCCGGATGTTTTCTGTTCTGAACCACCCGGCGTATGACCGCCTGCTCGACCAGCGCGATCAAAGCGGCATGATTGAGGATCTGAACCACTATTTCGGGCCGCACGCCCCGGTCTTCCTCGCGACCTACGACAAGATTCGTGGGCGTCGCGGATTGAACCGGATGCTGCCGCCGACCTGGTCGTGGCAAGTGTTGTTCACTTCTTATGCCTGGTTTTATTACCGCAAGCTGTGGCTCAGCGCGACCCTGATCGCCCTGGCGATGGCGTTGACCGTGGTATTGCCCGCGCTGCCCGGCAATCTCATTTCGTTCGGCCTGACGGCGCTGATGTGTGTGTACGGCAAGCCCTGGTATCTACGGGCCGCGTTAAACCAAATCAGACTAGCCGATCAGCTTGGGCTGCAAGATGGCGCCCGGCGCCGCTATCTGACGCGCAACGGCGGGGTTTCGCCCTGGGCCGCGGCCCTGGCTTCAATCGCGATGGCGCTGATGCTGGTGTGGTCGATGTGGCCGACATTGATGGATGGCGCAGCGCTGTTGGCGACGCTCAACGGTTGACGGACCGGCGGCGCTATGCCGCCGGCGTCCTTTTCTGGCCGTGCTGGCAGTGCTGGCCGTGCCGCCGCAAAAAATCCTCGTTGGGCCGCGGCGAAATCACCGCTTGATCCGATGAAACCAAACAAGCGCCACAAACCTAGTCCTAGTCCTAGTCCTAGTCCTGTACTGCGCTGGCCTCGGAGCCGACTTCGGCATCGGTTTTTTGGAACTGAATCTTATGCAGGTTGGCATACAAGCCATTGTGCTTGAGCAATTCGGCATGGCTGCCCTGCTCGACGATGCGCCCCGCCTCCAGCACCAAAATGCGGTCGGCCCGTTCGATGGTCGACAAACGATGCGCGATCACCAGCGTGGTACGGCCTTGCATCAACACTTCCAACGCCGCCTGCACATAACGTTCCGACTCGGAATCGAGCGCGGAGGTCGCTTCGTCGAGAATCAGGATAGGCGCATCTTTATAAATCGCCCGGGCAATCGCCAGACGTTGGCGCTGACCGCCCGACAAACGCATGCCGTTGCCGCCGACGATGGTATCGACCCCATTCGGCATGGCGGCTACCGTGTCGCTCAGATTTGCCACGCGCAAGGCGGAAGCGACACGCTCGTGGTCGATCGCCTGGCCGTAAGCGACGTTGGCGGCAATGCTGTCGTTGAACAACACCACATCCTGACTGACAAAAGCGATCTGGCCGCGCAAATCGGCCAGGCGGTAATCTTCGACCGGCACGTCGTCGATCAAAATACGGCCGCCGGTAGGATTAAAAAAGCGTGGCAGTAAATTGACCAGCGTGGTTTTGCCCGCGCCCGACGGACCGGCCAGCGCGATCATTTCGCCCGGCGCCGCGGTAAACGACACCCGATCCAGGGTCGAACTGTCGGCCACGCCGTAATTGAAGCTGACCTGGTCGAATTGCACCTTGCCGGCGGAGCGCGCGAGCGGCTGGTCGCCGCCTTTGGGTTCGACCGGTTCGTCGATCAGGCCAAGGATCAGTTCGGCCGCGGTCATGCCGCGCTGCAAAGGCTGATTGACGTCGATCACGCGTTTTAACGGCGAGATAATCAACAACATCGCGGTCAGGAATGCCACGAAACTGCCCACCGAGGTCTGGTCGCTGGCCGACTGCACCACCGCAATACCGATCACCACGGCCATCGCCAAGGACGCGAGAAACTGCGTCAAGGGCTGGGCCAAACCACCCGACACCGTCATGCGCATCTGATAACCGCGCAGACGGCGACTCATGCGCTCGAAGCGCCCCTGTTCATATGCCTCGCCGTTATGCACCTTGACCACTTTATAGCCGCCTACCGTCTCTTCGACGATATACGACAATTGGTTGGTCAACATCTGGCTTTCGCGGTTCAAGCGGCGCAAGCGCCGATTGATTTTGCTCATTAGCCAGCCGATGCCCGGCAGAATCACCGCGACGATCATCGTCAGCCGCCAGTTCAGGTAGAACAGGTAACCCAGCAGGCCCACCACGGTCAGCGAATCACGCACCAGCGTGGTAATCACACCCACCAGCACATTCAGCACCTGGTTCACTTCGAAAACAATGGCGTTGATGATGGTGCTGGCGGTCTCGCGCTGGAAAAAATCGGCCGGCGCATGCAGCATGCGATCGAACATTTTCAGGCGCAAATCGAGCAAGATGCGGTTGGACGACAAGGACATCAGATAATTGCCCGCGTACTGACCCAAGCCGCGCACAAAGGCCAGCAACACGACGGCGACCGGCCCATACCAGCGCCAGATACCACGCTCGTGCGCACCGAAACCATGATCCAGCAATTGTTGCAGCACGTGCGGAATACCGGCTTCGGTGCTGGCCACCACGGCCATCGCCACCATGCCCAGCAGCATGGCCCACAGATGCGGTTTCACGTAAGGCCACAAACGCGCCATCAAATCCTGGGTCGCTGCCTGTTTGGCAACGGTCGGAATCGGGGAATTTCCTTGTATACTCAATGCAGCCTCAAATTGGGAATGGCGAGTGGGTCCGATTATTTTATGTTACCAGCGTAATACGCCGTGATAATCGGTTCCAGCATCCGGGTTACAGCGTCCGGGTTACAGCATCATAAGATGCCGTATTGTACCGGCTAATGCTCCGGCGCTGCCCGGCGACCCGGATCGCCGCGCTACAGGATATAAATTTGAATATTTTAGTTTCAGGCCGGGGTTGCGGCACTTTATGCGGCATCTCATGCGGTGCCTTATACCGTCCCTCTTTCCAGTACCCCACCACCCAGCTACCGCGAGCGCCTCTCGATGAGTGACACCGTCAATCCCAATGCGATCAGCGTGATCGTGATTACCAAAAACGAAGCACACGATATCCGCGAGTGCCTGGAATCCGTGCGCGGTTGGGTTAATCAAATCATCGTGTTCGACTCCGGCAGCACCGACGGCACGCAGGATATCTGCCGCGAATTGGGGGCAGAGGTCAGCGAAACCGATTGGCCGGGTTTTGGCCAGCAAAAACAACGCGCGCTGGACGCCGCCGCCGGCCCCTGGATTTTATCGTTGGATGCCGACGAACGGATTTCCACTGATTTACGCGACGAAATCCTGGCTGCGGTCGCGCAAGCCTCGGCCAAGCTGTTTCAGATACCGCGTGAATCCAGCTATTGCGGCACCTGGATCCACCATTCGGGCTGGTCGCCCGATCACGTGCTGCGCCTGTTCCACCAGGATACCGCGCGGTTTTCGCGCGATCTGGTGCACGAACGGCTGATCCCGGTGGAAGGCCACGCCATCGCCACACTTAGCAACAAGTTGATTCATTACTCGTTCCGCGATTTTTCCGAAGTGCTGAGCAAAATCAACAGCTATTCGACCTATGGCGCCACGCAGGGCGCTGCGCGCGGTAAAAAAGGCGGATTGCGCAAAGCACTGCTGCACGGCTTGTGGAGCTTTATCCGGACTTATTTTATCCAGCGCGGCTATCTCGACGGGAAAATGGGCCTGGTATTGGCCATTTCCAATGCCGAAGGCACCTACTACCGTTATCTCAAACTCATGCTGATCGAGCAGCAACAAGCACAAACGGTATCGCCCGTCACGGAGCATACGCATGGCTGACCGGTTGATCTCGCTGGTGGTCAGTACCTACAACCGGCCCGATGCATTGGAACGGGTGTTGGCCGGATGTATCGCACAATATGACCCCAGCTACGAAATTATCGTGGCTGACGACGGCTCCGCCCCGGCAACGCAGGCGGCCGTCGAACGCATTGCCGCCACCACCCCGATCCCGATCCACCATGTATGGCATCCTGACGAGGGGTTTCGCGCCGCCGCCATCCGTAACAAAGGCATCGCCCGAGCTCGCGGCGACTACGTGATTTTCCTCGACGGCGATTGCGTGCCGCAGCACGATTTTATCCTGCGGCATCGTCAGTTGGCGCAAGCCGGTTCGGTGGTCACCGGCAGCCGCATCCTGCTCGATGAAACCCTGACCCGCGAAGTGATCGAACAGAAAATCTCGCTGCTGGATCAAAAGCCGCTGTTCTGGCTCAAGCAGCGCTTGGCCGGCCGGGTGAACAAGATTGCCCCGCTGTTTATCAAGTTACCCGACCGCGACTGGCGCCGTCTCAAGCAATTCAAATGGCGCGGCATCAAAAGCTGCAATATGAGCGCATGGCGCGGCGACCTGGAACGGGTCAACGGCTTCGATGAAAGTTTTGTCGGCTGGGGGCATGAGGACGCCGACCTGGTGGTGCGCTTGGCCAACCAGGGCGTGCATCGCAAGCTCGGCGCCTACGCCACCGAGATTTTCCATTTGTGGCACCGCGAACAGGCACGCGATCACGAAAACTCGAACTACGAACGTGTGAAAGCGCGTTTGACGGACGGCAGCGTGAGAGCGGAACAGGGTTTGGCCGAACTAAAGCTTTGCATCCCAGGCCTTATACTCTGAAGCCACAGCAACCCAGGTCCTGCACCTCGTTCATGAGATGCAGGACAGGCATCTTTCAGCGTGCGCCGCCGTAATAGACTTCAACCGCATCGTTGGCAAATTCCTTCTTCAACTCGGCGATCAGGTCGTCGCTCGGCCGCACGCGCCAGGTATCGCCCAACTCGGAATCGCATTCGACGCCGTCGCCGCGATAACGAATGCGGACTTTAAGGCCTGCCGGCTCCGGCATTTCGCTGCGTTTTTCCTGCTGACCCGGGCGTTGATACCCGCCGCCTCCGCCGCCTCCGCCGCCTCCGTTACCTCCATGACTCCCGCCGCGCGAGCCGCCGGCCGGCGGCTGCACTGTGCTGGGCATCGCCGCGCTGGCAGGCGGTGTGCAATAGGGTTGCAGCAACTCACGCAAGCGGCCCGCGTTGGAGTTGCCGTTGAGAGATAAGGTCAAGGCTTCGGCAAAATGCCGGCGGGCCCGTTCGAGGTCCATCACGGTATCGGCGGTAAATCGCAGGCCGCCGCTAAAACTGTCGTAGCGAGCCTGACCGCGCACCACCAGCAACTCGTCTTCCTTGAACAGGTGTTTGTTGGCTTCGAATTGCTCGTTGAAAATGGTCACCTCGCACTGCCCCGTGCCGTCATCGAGCAAGGCGATCAGCATTTTTCCGCGCTGGGTCATTTGCGTGCGCAAACCGGTGATGATGCCGCCCACCAGCTTGTCGCGGCCTTCTTTGAGCTCACCGAGTTTCTGCCGCACAAAACGGCGCACCTCGCCGCCGTAGGCATCGAACAAATGCCCCGACAGGTAAAAACCCAAGGCGGCTTTTTCTTCCTGCAGCTTACGTTTTTCGCTCCATTCGGCTTCTTCAATCAGATCGTGCTGGTCGGGCTGGCCGTCCGGCATATCGAACAAACCCGCTTGCATCGCGTTGGCGCTGGCTTGGTCGGCGGCTTCCACCGCCAACGAGACCGAGGCGATCAGGGCCGCGCGGTTGCTGTGCAAGGTGTCGAAAGCGCCGGCGCGGATCAGCGACTCGATGGTGCGTTTGTTGACGATGCGGCGATCGACG
>JAMFSV010000186.1 GCA_026225455.1 Burkholderiales bacterium
AGCGCCACCAGCCATAGACCTGCAACACCGCAAAAATAATCTGCAACAACAAATCGGAATAAAGCTTGGCCTGGAAAAAAATCCACGCGTAGAGCAATACCGAGACAATCCCGACCGGCCAGCACAGCATGGTCCGGCGCACCGTCAGCCAGACGCCGAGTGCGCTCACAATCACAGCGATCACTTCAAGTAATGACATTTACCCATCCAAAAAGAAGAATGACCTGCTTAAGCTGCTCACATCGCTTGAAGCACTTGATCCCTGCGCTACATATCACCCAAGGTTATTGGCGGTACGCTCCGCGCGGCGGCGCAGATGATCGAGCAAGGCAAGACCCGCAGCCGTATTGAACCATGCGGCATGACCAAGGAAATAACCGTCGTAGGCCAGCGCCGCATTTTCCGCGGAGTGGACCACGCCATGAAAATAAGCCACTTCAGACAGAGCGAATTCGGCATGAACCAAGGGCAGCAAGGCCGGCAACGCGGCCGACTCGACCGGGCTCAGCGCCCTGAGCGTTTCGTACCCATCGAGCAAAGCATCAAGCAAATCAAAATGAATTTGCTCGTGATGATTACCGCCGTCTGCCGCCAACGCCAGCCACTCGACAATATTACGTTCGATTGCGGTGGCAATATCGTGCAGCGCGCAGGTTCGATCCGACAAACCAAAATCGAGCACGCTGGCGACGCTGGCCTGCGGCCCCGCATCGCTCCATAACAAATTGGACGCATGCCAATCGTTATGCGTCCAGAGCGTGGGGAGTCGATCGATAAACGGCCTAAACGCCAGATAAAACGGCAATAGCGTGCGGCTCACTTCATCGCGCCAGGCACGGTGCGCGAGATAATCCGCGAGCGCCGGACGGGCGTCGATAAAGCATTGCATGGCGGCCAGCGGTTCCGCACTATTGAAAATAGTGAAACTGCTGACCAAAGTCCGGGCACGGCGAGCCGGTGCCGCATAATCGGCGGCGGCATGATGCAATTGCGCCAGCGCCCGGCCCGCGGCAAAAGCATGAGCGCAACTGACAAACGGCGACCACGACAGCGCCTCGCGATAGACGTCGACCCCGGGCGCCACGCGATGCACTTCGTAGATCGAATCGGCGCCGGCGACGGCCGAGGCTCCGTCCCGGTCTGGCACCACCTCGACCACCGGCAGCCCCGCCGAGCGTAGATGCGCGATAAAACCATGCTCTTCATTCAAGCCGTCCACCTCGCGCACGCGGCGGTCATGGCGTTTGATAAAAATCTGCCCCGCGCCGGTGAGCGCAATCGCCCCGGCGGAAAAAGGCCGCGGACTATGCCACAGCAGCTCGCGGGCGGGTCCGAGCGCGGGATAACGCAGCAGCAGCGTGTTGACTTCGGCCAGCGTCAAGGGCGCCCAATCGGGCGCCACCGCATGCGTACCCATGCCATGCACTTGCAGCGAGGCCTGGGGCAGGTGCGCCCCGGGCGGGATAGCCTCGGGCGGAATAGCCCCGGGCGGAATAGCCCCGGACAGGCTCGCTTCGACAGTAGCATTGGCGCTTGCCGCGCCCGGCTCAACAGTCATTGTTTACTCCGCGGCCATGATAGTACGGCACCGGCTTAGAAATCATAGGTGAGCGACAAGCGTGCCGTGCGCGGCGCGCCCAGGAACAAATAACTGTCGCCCTGCGATTGCCCGCTGTCCGCCCAATAATACTTGTTCAGCAGGTTGTCGACCGCCAGCCTGAAGGTGGTACGGTGTCCGCCCAATTTGGTTGCATAACGCAAGCCGAGATTGAAGGTCACATAGGCCGGCACGCTGACCGTGCCGTCCACGCTGGCAACTTTACTGCCGCTATAATTCGCGCCGCCCAGCAGGTCCAGCCCAGCCCAACCCGGCACCTCGTAGTCGCCATAGAGACTGGCGCGCAAACGCGGCACATTGATCACCTGATGACCTTCGTCTTGCGGCGAACCGGTGTCGGTGGCGCGCGCATCGATTGCCGTCACGCTGGCGCTCAGATGCAGTGCATCCAGCACCCGGCCGCCGGCGCCAAGCTCGATCCCGTTATGGCGCTCGTTACCCTCCTGGACAAAGGTATAACCGGCCGGGGTGTTATCCAGCTTGGCGTATTCATAAGGCTTGTCCATGCTGAACACCGCCGCCGTC
>JAMFSV010000187.1 GCA_026225455.1 Burkholderiales bacterium
ATTTTATGACTATCGTTCGACGCTTGATGTTGACATTGTTCATCGCACTTCTAGCGCTGGTTTTTGTGGGTGGATATGGATTGATCCAGTTGCACCATTCATATCAGCGAGTGGATAGTCTGGAGACGCGCACGGTTCCCGGCCTGAAAACCATCTCCATGGTGCTCGACGACGTCGGCGCGTTACGCTTGACCCTGTACCGTTATGTGGTGGATGGAACCGACAGCACGATTCAGGCTGGCATGGAAAAAAACATAGCCGATACCGATAAGAGCTTCGATGAGCATCTTGCCAGCTATGCGCAAAACGATCTCGCGGACGATACGGATCGCGCCATGTTGGATGCCGACAAGGCAAACATGGAGGCTTACCGTGCCGCCCGCACCAGTTTTTTCGATAAATTCCGCGCCGGCGACAAGGATGGCGCTCTGGCGCTGCTGCACGACAGCGGCTCGGTACACCTTACCGCCGTCACGCTCAACGACGGCTTGCACGCCCATCTCGACTATGTCATCAAGCATGCGGACGCGGTGCGGCAAGAGAATGCCGCGGCCTACAGCCTCGCGTTCGGTCTATTGATTGCGATCATGGCCTTGGCCTTGGCGTTGACGGGCGGCTCCGGCGCGCACTTGTACCAACTGATCAGCACGGGGCTGGGGAACTTGCAAAGCACCTTGCAGCGTATCAGTACCTCGCTGGATTTGTCGCTGCATGCCAAAACCCAGCGTATGGACGAAATCGGCCATACCGCGGTCGCACTGAATCGTTTGCTTACGCGGGTGGCCGATGTGGTGGGCGAGGTGCGCGGTTCAAGCGACGCGGTAGGCGTGGCGGCGAAGCAGATTGCCGCGGGCAATCTCGATTTATCGGCGCGTACCGAGCAGCAAGCGGCTTCGCTTGAGCAGACGGCCGCCAGTATGGAGCAACTGACCACTACCGTGCAGCAAAATGCAGCCAGCGCGAAACAGGCCAATACGCTCGCCTCCGATACCTCGGCGATTTCCGACCAGGGCGGAGCCGCGGTAGAGCGGATGGTCGGTACCATGACTGAAATTGCATCAAGCTCGGCCAAAATTGCCGAGATTACCTCGCTGATCGAAGGCATTGCTTTCCAGACCAACATCCTCGCCCTGAATGCGGCGGTCGAAGCCGCGCGAGCTGGAGAGCAAGGGCGGGGCTTTGCGGTGGTGGCGTCCGAAGTGCGCAGCCTGGCCCAGCGTTCGTCGTCGGCTGCCAAGGAAATCAAGGATTTGATCGAACGCTCGGTGAGCACCATCGATGCCGGTTCCAAGCAGGCGCAGGAGGTCGGCCAGACGACCCTGCAGGTCCAGCAGTCGGTGCGGCGAGTGGCGGAAATTATCGGCGAAATCGCCGCAGCCTCCGAAGAGCAGGGACGCGGCATCGAGCAAGTCAATCAAGCGATCGGCCAGATGGATGAAGTAACGCAGCAAAACGCAGCTTTGGTCGAACAAGCCGCGGCGGCCGCGCAGTCGCTGGAGGAGCAGGCGGACAAGCTGGAGCGAACGGTGGCGGTGTTTGTGACGGGCGGCGCCGGGCGCAGATAGAGCGTGGTGCCGTACCGCCAAAAACTCATGTGCCGGGGCACTTCTACACGCCAGATCGGAAAGCCATCGTATTTGTTAGACGAGAATATGCCCGGCTCTGTCCAGCAAAACACGCGCATGTGACAGATCCGCCTGTTTAAGCAAAACGTGATCACCATCGAACGTCGACACGACAAAGACACCCAGGCCGCCCTCAGCCAACGGCCGGACCACGGAAAGTACAATGCCTGTCGCACCGAAGGCAAACGGGCCGACAAAGCGCATGCAGCTCCAGCCAAGTTCGGTAGTTGTTCCATGCGGTACGCGCTCCGCCAAGCAAACAATGGACAATTCAAAAGCGGAGCGACTGATCGTGACAAAACCGCCTCCATCCGCCCAAGAGGGAATAGTCGCGTCGGCGTTTAAGCGACTGATGGCGTACTCTCCATCCGCAAGTTCCAGCGTAATTTGGTGGATTTCATGTGCTGCTTCCATCGGTGTCTCCTCAGTTGATAAATAATGATGCCGCGATTGTCCACATTGTCATTGCGATTAATGCGTCAAGCACGCGCCATGAGTTTGGTTTTGCAAAAAATGGCGCCAACATCTGTGCGCCGAAGCCAAGGCAGCTAAACCAGAGGGCCGATGCAGTCATGGCGCCCGCCGAGAAATAAAAGTGGCCTTGGCCTAACTGTTGCGCGCCAATTGCGCCCAAAAGTACGACCGTGTCCAGCCACGCATGTGGATTGAGAAGGCTCAGCACAGCAGCGGTGCGTAGCGCCGGACCGCGTTCACTGAATGCGTTGCTGCTATTGGCTCGCAGAATCCGATCTTGACTTACCCAAGCCGACCACGCTGCACGTCGCCCATATTCGATTAAGAAGAGTGCTCCACCCACGCGTATTACTTGGAGTAAAACCGGACTTGTAGCGACAAAGCGCCCGACACTGCAGGCTCCGAGTGCAATGAGAGTGACGTCGCAGGTAACACAGATAAGGACGCAAGCAAGCACGAAATGTCGTTGCAGGCCTTGGCGCAATAGAAATACATTTTGCGCACCAATCGCTACGATAAGGCCGCTACCCACGCCCATGCCCTTAAAAAATGCGCCGCTCAGCATTACGTGCTCCGCGTTGGAAAGAGCACCACCTTAGAGAAAAATGATGTATTAATATAATGAATATTATGAGTGGTTTATTCAAAATATTCATACAGGTACTTTATGAGATCTTTGGACTATCGCGGTCTTGCTGCCTTGGACGCCGTTATTGAGCAAGGAAGTTTCGAGCGCGCAGCCACCGCTCTTTCGATCAGCCAGCCGGCGGTCTCGCATCGTCTGCGCGCTCTGGAAGAGGCGACGGGCGAACTGCTGGTGATTCGAGCACATCCATTGCAAGCGACCGCCCGCGGCCATAGGCTCATCGCACATTATCGCCAAGTACTGCTACTGGAGGCAGGGCTCGAGACGGAGGCGTCCGAGGTAACAGACCTCCCAGAACTTGCCATTGCGGTCAATGCCGATAGCGCCGCAACGTGGCTGCTTGAGGCGTTGGGACAAGTATTGGAAGCGCCATCTTGCAGAATAGAGTTACTTCTCGACGATCAGGATCAGACGCTGCGTCTATTGCGCGAAGGCCGAGTGGTCGGATGTGTTACCAGTTCGCCGGAGGCCGTGGCCGGAACTACAATCCAGGCTCTTGGCGGAATGTCCTATCGTTGCGTGGCCACCTCTGATTTTGTGAATCGCTGGTTTACGAATGGGGTGGATGCTGCCGCAGTGCAGCGTGCGCCCGCTTTGATCTACAACCGGAGCGACAGCCTGCATAGGCGATTCTTGAGTCATCTAGGGCTGAGCGGAGACTGCCCGCATAACTACTTCCCGAGTTCGGAGGGATTTATTGCCTTTATCAAAGCTGGACATGGGTATGGCATGGCGCCCTGGATTCAGGTACGAGATGATTTGAACAGTGGGAGGTTAGTCGAGGTTATGCCCGGCTTGGATTTAAAAATAGCGCTGTATTGGCACCAGTGGAAAATCAGAACGCCGCTTACCCGCCTCTTAAGCGACGCCATAGTGGATACCGCTCGTAAATGGCTCGATTTGCCGGCGTATTAGTCGACAAAGCGGTGTGGACTATCCAATACCCCGCGCTCGCCCTACGCGACTGAGAGAAACCCCTTTCGGCTTATCGCAAGGGGGACCTTCACACATAGGCCGACATCACGCTCGGTGGTAAGGCCGGCATTGCTCATCCAACTTGGCTGGGGATCGGGACGCGGCTGACTGAAAGCGCCAGATTTCGCAGCAAAAGGACGATTGCCCCTGCGATGCCGCCCGCTTTGCTCGGCGCGGCGGCATCGGCACGCTACTGTGCCACTACCCGGCGCGGCTCGCCGATCCAGTGTATGGTCGCCGCGATCACGCCCAGCGCGAGACCAAAGGCCACGATGCCCGACCAGCCAAAGCGGCTCATCAACCAGCCGCTGACCGTCGCACCGATGGCGCCGCCGAAGAAGGTGGCCGTCATATACAGGCTGTTGATGCGGCCTTGTGCTTTTGGATCGACGGCGAAGGCACGCGTTTGATTCGACACCAAGCCGGCCTGCACACCGATATCCAGCACAATCACACCGATGATCAAGAAGGCCCATGAGAACTCGGCGCCGGCGAGCAGCACGTAGGCCAGCGTGGCGATGCCGATACTGGCCGCAATCACGCCACGCGTGCCGAGCCGGTCGGAGGCACGGCCGCCGAACGAAGCCGCAAACGCGCCGGCCGCACCGATGATGCCGAAGCCGCCTGCCCAGGCACTACCCAAGTGCCACGGGCCGCCGGCAAGCAAGGCCGCCAGATTGACCCAGAAGGCGTTGAAACAGGCCCACAGCAGCGCTTGAATAAGCATCGATTCACGAATCGGACGATTGTCGCGCACCAATGGCCAGAGTGAAGCGAGCAGCCGACCGTAGGACAGGTTGGTGCTGGCCACGCCGCGCGGCAGCAGCGACGCAGCGGCGATCCAGACTGGGATCATAAACACCGCTTCCATGCCGTAAACCGCGCGCCAGCCATAGGCCGCACCGACCACACCCGCGATGGTGCGACCGAGCAGAATTCCGACCATGATGCCGCTGACCACCGTGCCGACCGAACGCCCCCGGTCGCTAGGCCGTGACATGACGGCGGCAAACGGCACCAACTGCTGCGGCACGCAACTGACGATGCCCAGTCCAAAGGACGCCGCAATCAGCGCCCAGATGCCAGGCGCGATCGCCGCCGTCACCGCAAAAACAAAGGCCAGCGCAATTTGCGCCAGCACCAGCTTACGGCGGTCGAAGCGGTCGCCGAGCGGCAGCAGCAAGGCCAGCCCAGTCGAAAAGCCGAGCAGCGCCGCGGCGGCGACCAGGTCGACCGTCGTCAAGCCGACATGCAAGCCGTTTGCGATCAACGGCAAGATAGGCTGAGTACAATAAATATTGGTGATCACCGCGCCGGCGATTACCGCCATGGTGACGATCTTGCCGCGCGACGCCAAGGCGGGCGCGGATGAACTATCGGGTGTGATGGGCAGACCTTGCACGGCATTCTCCTTAAGACTCAAAGTAGCTGGCATTTGCAGCAACATGCCGCGATCCAGGTTTCAGTGGTGAACCTTACGCGCTTGCATTTGCAAAGAGAATCCCTCACGATTAGGAATCATCCTTCCATAATTTGATAGGCGCCATGAATCGTCTCGACTCCATGTCTATCCTCGTGGCGGTGGTTGAATCGGGCAGCCTGTCAGCCGCCGCGCGTCACCTCGACATACCGCTGGCCAATGTCAGCCGCAAGGTGGCGGAACTGGAATCGCATCTGAAGACGCGCCTGCTGCACCGCACGACACGGCAAATTTCGCTGACGGAAGCGGGGATTTCCTACGTGGCCGCGTGCCGGCGCATTCTCGAAGAAATCGACGAAGCCGAGCGCGCCGCGACCGGCGAATACGCCTCGCCCAAAGGCGAACTGGTGGTCACGGCGCCGCTCGTATTCGGGCGCTTGCATGTGGTGCCGGTGGTGGCGGAATTTCTCGCACACTATCCGGAGATCGACATCAACCTCGTGTTCACCGATCGCGTCGTGCACCTGATGGACGAACACGCCGACGTCGCGGTTCGAATTGGCACCTTGCCCGACAGCACGCTGATGGCAACCGGCGTTGGCACGGTGCGCCGCGTGATCTGCGCAAGTCCCGCCTATTTGGCCGCGCACGGCGTGCCGACCGAGCCCCATGATTTGGCCGAGCACGAGTGCATTACCTTCGACGTCCTCGCATCGATGCGTGCCTGGGTGTTCGGGGCCGGCAAGTCGGAGCTGTCCGTGCCGGTACATTCACGGCTGACCGTCAATACGGCGGAGGCCGCCATCGCCGCCGCCATGC
>JAMFSV010000026.1 GCA_026225455.1 Burkholderiales bacterium
ATAACGATTCCTACAGTTTTACTCTCTGGCTGCTGGTCGGCATCATCACGGTCGCTTTCCTCGCCGCCGCGGGGTTGGGTATTCAGCTTTACGACATTGTCCGCCGCGGCTTGGGCGGCTTGCAAAATACGCTGCAAAACGTGAGTCGTTCGCTCGACCTGACGCGTATGGCAAGTGTCGTACGGATGGATGAAATCGGTCACACGTCCAGCGCGTTTAATGCCTTGCTGACACGCGTGGCGGAAGTTGTCAGCGAAGTGCGCGGCGCCAGCAACTCGGTCAGCGTGGCGTCCAGGCAGATCGCCTCCGGCAATGTCGATTTATCGGCGCGCACGGAACAGCAAGCCGCTTCATTGGAAGAAACCGCCGCCAGCATGGAAGAGTTAACCACCACGGTCAAACAAAATACGGATAGCGCCCGGCAGGCCAGTACCCTGGCCGCCAATGCACGGGACATCTCGACCAAGGGCAATGAGACGGTGGAGCGGATGGTCGGAACCATGAGTCAGATCGCGGCGAACTCGGCCAAGATTTCCGACATTACAACCTTGATCGAAGGCGTGGCATTTCAGACGAATATCCTGGCGCTGAATGCCGCGGTCGAAGCCGCCCGTGCCGGTGAACAAGGGCGCGGCTTCGCCGTGGTGGCATCCGAGGTGCGCAGCCTGGCCCAACGCTCATCGTCCGCCGCCAAGGAAATCAAGGATTTGATCACGACGTCGGTATCGACCATCCACGAAGGTTCGACTCAAGCTCAGGAGGTCGGTCGCACCACGTTGGAGTCGCTTGAAGCAGTCAGGCAGGTGGCGGATATCATCGATCAGATCGCCGCTGCATCAGACGAGCAAGGTCGCGGTATCGAACAAGTGAATCAGGCGGTCAGTCAGATGGATCAGGTGACGCAACAAAATGCAGCGCTGGTTGAAGAAGCCGCTGCCGCGGCTCAATCGCTGGAAGAGCAAGCGCGCAAACTCGACGAGATGGTGTCGGTTTTTAGAACCGCGGCTTAAGCATCTGCCCAAGCCGTACCCGGTAGCCGGCGTCTTTCCACCCTGCCGGATTTGAAGTTATGCTCGAGCGTCGGACCGCCGCCCGCAGGCGGCGGCTTGCCGCCGAAAACAAATAAATCATCCCCGCCACGGTGCGGGTTTAATGAATTTAGATATTATGCAATGCCCACCTCACCTCATATAACTGTTTTGAAACCCACACGTAGCGCCATCGCAATTCGAGCCGTCATTTTTGTGGTGTTGGTCTGTTTGTCTTTGATTGCGGTTGATGCCTGGCGTAGTTGGAACGCCCGCGAGTCTGAACTGCAAGAAATGAATGTCGCCACCTCGAATCTGGCGCAAGGGATGGCGCAACAAGCGAACGACACCTTGAAATTGGCGGATTCCATCCTGTTCGGCATGGTCGAACGGATCGAATACGACGGCGTCACCCCGCTCGGATTGCAGCGGCTGCATCAATATCTGGTGGACCGCGTAGCGCAATCGCCGCAATTCAACGGCATCCATTTTTTCGATGAAAATGGCGTATGGCGAGCCGGTTCACGCGCGCAAGCCTTGCCCCACAAGAATAATCTTGATCGCGAATATTTCGTCTTCCACCGCAGCCACACCGACCTGGGATTGCACATCGGCTCACCGCTCGTCAGCCGGATCAGCGGGAATTGGGTCATCCCATTGAGCCGCCGCGTCAATCATCCGGACGGCAGCTTCGCGGGCGTGGCGGTGATTGCCATGGACATCGCCTACTTCACGCAATTCTACGATAAATTGAATATCGGCCAGGCCGGATCGTTGGCTTTGGTGCTCGATAACGGTACGCTGCTGATTCGCCGTCCCTATAACAACAATTCCGTCGGCAGAAATGTGGTGAGCACCGACTTGTACCGCGCCTTCAAACGCAATAACAATGCGGGCACGTTATTGATTACCTCGTCCGTCGACGGTGTGACACGCTTGAATAGTTATCGCAGTCTCTATAACTATCCTTTATTTGCCGTCGCGGCACTGTCGAAAAACGAAATCCTGGCCGATTGGTGGCGCGACACCTTGCTTCATACCGGTGGCGTGGTGATTTTGGTCCTGATCCTGGCCGTGGCCGGAACACGCCTGGTGCGGCAAATCGAGTTGCGCACCAAAACCGAAAATGAATTGATTCTGGCGCGCGATGCGCTGGAGAAACTCAATCACACGCTCGAAAAATTGGCCACGCTGGACGGATTGACGAGTTTGGCCAATCGCCGCAAATTCGATGCCTGCCTCGCCGCGGAATTCAATCGGGCAGTGCGCGATTCAAGCATGCTGGCGCTGGTGATGATCGACGTCGATCAATTCAAGGAATATAACGATATTTACGGCCATCCGGCGGGCGACGAATGCCTGCGCACGATCAGCCAAATTATCCGCGACCTGTTGAAGAATCGGGAACAAAGTCTGGCAGCCCGCTACGGCGGTGAAGAGCTGGTGGTCTTGCTCCCCGGCGCCAACCTGGCCGAGACCCGGGTACTGGCCGAGCAAATCCGCTTGGCCATTCAACAACGGGGCATCGCTCATTCGGCCCGCCCTAACGGCGTGGTCACGGTGAGCATCGGCGTCGCGTCGAGCATTCCGGTGCGGGGCATGAATCTCCCCGGAGAATTGGTGGAAACCGCCGACCAGGCGCTTTATGCCGCAAAGTCGGCCGGCCGAAACCGGGTGTGTTCGGCTGAATAGCTTGGCCGGCGTGTCGGCCTCTCCCCTCATCATCCCAATACCCGCGGCTTGCGCGGCGTGCTGTCGGCGGCGAGGCTGCCGGCCGACAACTCCACAATCTCCGAAGTAATCTCCTCCTGCCTCAGCCGCCGGAAACTGCCGATCAGTTGATCCAACGTCGCATGCACATTGCTGCGGGCGGCAATCATGGCTCGCATTCTGGCTTCGTTCTCCGCGGCAAACGACAACATGATGGCCGCGCATAACTGCGCGTAAATATATTCTTCGGCGAGCTTGGCCAGCAATCTTTGCGGCGCCAAGGTAATCAGCGGCGCCGGCCGCCGGCCCGTCACCGCAAAGCGTTTAAAATCGAAAGGCAGCAATGGCCGCGTGACGATATCGATCCCGGTCGAGCGCTCCGGCACGGCGTGCAACATCGACACTCGGGTGGTGCTGCCCGACTCGATGCGCCGATAAAGTTCCGCGGTAATCCGATCGGCCAGCGCCGCAACCTCGTCGGCATGAGCCACCATCGCGGTCGACCATGCCAATTTCAGGCCATGTTCGGCCGCCACCGCGACGCCGCGGCCGCCGATCACAAAGTATTCGGTGTTGCCCGGATAAGCCGATTTTAATGCGGCATCGATCACATGGTCATTGAAGGTGCCGACAAAACCTTGTTCGGCACAAAAAATGATCACCAATTGCGTCTCGGTACGAGCGTCGGGACCCGGCTCAGGCGCATGGCGCTCATCCAGCGTCAGTGCGTCGCCGATAGCGGTGCCGATGATATCGGCGCAAGCCTGAATTCCATCCAGCCGGCTGCGCGCTTCACGTGAGCGCGCAGCCGCAATGCCGCGCATGGCGCCGACCACGGTTTCCAGCTCATGCACGCTGGCAATCCGCGATTGAACCTCGCTCAGCTTGTCGCTCATGACGCGGCAACCTGAGTGCCGGTTACGGGCGCGGACTCCAACTGCCGGGCCGATTGCTGTGCCAACTCACCCACGGCCTTGACCAGACTCGCCAAAATCGCCTTATCGAGCACGCCCTTGGCCGCAAGTTCCGTGGCCGCCGCCGGGCCGCCCTGGGTATCCAGGTGCGCGGCAAGATGTTTGCGTACCTGCGTTATGCAGGCAATGGGCAAGGCATCAAATACACCGTCGGCGAGCGCCGCTAAAATTGCGATCTCGTCGATCGGTCTCAGGGAAGCAAAACGGGGTTGGGTAATCAACGCGCGAATCCGTTCGCCACGCGCCAC